>CALWPE010000070.1 GCA_944383345.1 uncultured Clostridia bacterium
AAAAAATGTTTGAGAAAATTTACTTTGGCTTGAATAACCAACAAGGGCAGATATCTCTTTAATAGATTTATTTGAGTCTATCAGTAACTCAGATGCTTTTGCCATTCTATGTTCAATTATGTGTTGCCCAACAGACTTGTTAAACATCTTCTTAAAGTTTTGTTTTAAGGTCGTTTGATTTATATAAAACTTGTTTGCAAGAGATTCAATAGTTAAATGCTCGTCAAGGTGCGAACATATATATTCATGAATTTGTGTAGTCAAACTTGAATTGTTGGTAGTTAATAAATTGCACTCCATTTTTTCAAGAGCAGGGCAAGAAAGTTTGATTGTATTTTCAATAGAAAAATGTAAGTTCTTTACCATTTCGTTATCGCAAGCAGAGTATAAACATTCTTTTCCAACCTTTCTTGAAGTAATTAACTCGTTGTTTTTTAACTCTTTTAAGTGATGAGAAATTGCTGGACTAGTTGTTTTTAGAATATTTGCTAAATTTATTACACATTCTTCTTTATGGCACAATATCCAAAATATTTGTAGTCTTTTCTCATCTCCAAGCAACTTATATATATTTGCAACTTTTAAAAAATTTTCATTTTCAATACTGTTGCAAATTTTGTTTTCGTCTTTAATATTGTTGTGAAGGTGTGGTAAATTCATAATTTCTCCTTTTTAGAAACAAAAATATCCCTTTTAGGTGTACTAGGTTAAAAAGATTGTCAAAAATATTATAATCTTATTATAATACAATCGAAACGATTAAACAATCATTTAATCGAAATCAAAAAAGGTGTGTTATGAAAAAAAGTTATAAGTTAGAAAATTTAGATTGTGCAGTATGTGCACAAAAAATAGAGAATAAAGTAAAAAAATTAGATGGAATAGAAGATGTCAATGTTTCATTTATGTTATCAAAGATGACTGTTGACTATAAAGACAATGTAGATGTTGAAGAAAAATATGCACAAATTTTAAAAGTATGTAAAAAAGTTGAACCAGATTGCGTTGTTAAAGGTTAAGTTATGAGTAAAAAACTAAAAATAAATTTGATAAGGATAATTGTATCTTTAATATTATTTGTTTGCATTTTTTCAGTCGATTTAGCGATAGATTTAAACTCAGTTATAAAAAACGATAATCTAAATTGGCTATTGCCATTTTGTTTGTATATGGTCGTCTACTTTATTATTGGTTATGATATTTTGATAAAGGCAATAAAAACAATATTTAAAGGACAGGTATTTGATGAGAATTTTTTGATGTGTATTGCTACAATCGGTGCACTTTGCATAAAAGAATTTGCCGAGGCTGTTGCAGTTTTGTTGTTTTATCAAATAGGAGAGTGGTTTCAGTCATATGCAGTTGGAAAGTCAAGAAAAAACATTTCCGATTTAATGGATATTCGTCCTGATTATGCAAATTTGTTAAAAGAAGACGGCTCTAGTGAAAAAGTAGAGCCAGACCGAGTAAAAATAGGCGATATAATAGTTGTAAAACCGGGAGAAAAAATACCTCTTGATGGAGAAGTTGTTAAAGGTGTTTCAACGCTTGATACAAAGGCATTGACCGGAGAGTCGTCACCAAGCGAAGTATCTCAGGGCGATGCTGTGATATCTGGAACAATAAACCTAACAAACACAATAGAAGTAAAGGTTAGCAAAGAGTATCAAGATAGTACAGTTTCAAAAATCTTGGAACTTGTAGAAAACGCTTCAAGTAAAAAATCAACAAGTGAAAAATTTGTTTCAAAGTTTGCAAAATTTTACACACCAATAGTTGTAATGGGCGCTATTTTATTGTTCGTTATCGGTGGAGCAATCTCGTCAAATTGGATAAATTGGCTCATAAGGGCGTTAAATTTCTTGGTAATATCATGTCCATGTGCGTTGGTTATATCTGTTCCACTATCATTTTTCTCTGGAATTGGTGTAGCATCAAAAAATGGAATCTTGATTAAAGGTTCATCATATTTAGAAAATTTTAATAAGGTTAATATTTTTGTTTTTGACAAGACGGGGACCTTAACAAAAGGTAACTTCGCAATAACTTGTTTAAATCCAACGACGACACAAGAAGAACTGCTAAAATATGCGGCTATTGCAGAGAGCAATTCTTCGCATCCAATAGCAAAATCTATTACTAGGGCTTATGGAAAAGAAGTTTTGGGTGGTTATGACTTACAAAACATTTCGGGCAAAGGTATTATTGCAAAAGGGCAAGACACAATTTTATGTGGCAACGAAAAACTTATGGACGAATATGGCATTGAATATTTTAAACCATCTGCGGTGGGCACAATAGTTTATGTTGCAGTAAATAACAAATTTTTAGGTTCAATAGTTATTGCAGATGAAATTAAAGACAACGCAAGTGATATGATTAAATCTTTAAATAAAATGGGTATAAGGACAATAATGCTTACAGGTGACAATGAAAAAATTGCTACCTACATTGCAAATAAATTAGGCATAAAAGAATATAAGTACTCATTGCTTCCACAAAACAAAGTGGAAGAAGTAGATAAGTTGTTAAATCAAAAAACAGATGATGAAAAGTTGTGTTTTGTTGGAGATGGAATAAACGATGCCCCTGTACTTATGAGGGCAGATATTGGTATTTCAATGGGGAATATAGGAAGTGATGCAGCAATAGAAGCCAGTGATATAGTTTTAATGCATGACGATTTAAAGTGCATACCTAAGGCAAAAAAGATAGCAAAAAAGACTATTAAAATTGTCAAACAAAATATAATTTTTACGATATCAGTGAAGTTGATTGTACTAGTGTTGTCCATATTTGGAATAGCAAATATGTGGCTTGCAATCATGGCAGATGTTGGAGTTAGTGTTTTGGCAATTTTAAATTCAATGCGAGTAAATGGAAAATATAAAGACTAATATGATAAAAAATTGTAACTCTTACAAACAAATCACATATTGATATTATAGATATATTAAGTTGTATACAGTCAATAACTGAAATTAGAATATAAGAATAGTGATAATTTATATTTATTTATTATCAAATGCACAAAGTTTCAACAAATGTATATGTACAAAATAATAACGATTGGGTAAGTGTTGGTCGTACAACTCGTCCTGCATTTCAAAT
>CALWPE010000071.1 GCA_944383345.1 uncultured Clostridia bacterium
CTTGGGTTTTAGTTTGTGGTGGTATAAATTGCACAGTGTTTGGTGGCAATGTTATGCCTTCTGTAACTTCTTCTGTCCCTTCAATAATTATTCCTTCCTGTGGCTGATATGTTTCGTCACGAATCAACTTACTCTCAACAAGTGTATCGTTTATATACCTATCTATATAACCTTTTGCATGATATCCTTCACGAGGGTACTTTAATCGCAAATATTCGCCTTTATATGTCACTTTGTTGGAATATTCTTTGTTTGTGTCTGGTATTATTCTATCCCCCGGGTGTGGAATTGCTCCCAAAAATTCAACTCGGCGGACAATTTTTTCACCCTCCATAAATGGTTTTCCATACACTTCTACATAAACATTTTCATCATCACTATATGTTTTTATATACAAATTTTCGTCTGTTGAGTTTTTAAACCTTAAATCGCTGTAGCCTTCACTAACCATAGCATCAAACGCAAGCCATACATATGACGATGGCAAAGTATGTTTGTTTACTTCCAAAATTTCTACATCGGCAAGTAATAGCGCATTGTATAGAGTTGTTGACGATTGACATACTCCACCACCTGTACCTTCAACATAGACACCATTTAAAATTACATTTGCTTTTTTATAGCCATTTTCTGCCGTCCTTGAACCTGTCGTTTCATTGAATGAAACTTCTTGATTTGGGGCTACAATCATTCCATTAAATGCTTCTAGTGCATGGCGAACATTATATTTTCTATCACTTGACGAAGATGCGTAACTTGTAGAAAAACTCCCCCTAAGCGCAACACTATTTTCTATTTCACTTTTTGTAGTTGTTGGCTCAACTTCGTATGTTGGAATATATACTTCAACATTTGCACTTGTCTTTAAAGCATTGTCAATATCTTGCTTTAATTTTTCTCTATCTACCATAATTCCCACACTTTCATCTGTGAAAGTAAAAGGGAATTTTTTGCTGACATCAAAAATTATCTCTGCGTCTTTTGGTTGTTTGTCAATCTCGTTGGCTATCTCATCTATTTTTGAATTTAATCCTGTGAATACATCGGTGTAAGATATCTCAAAATTTTTATTTCCATTTAACTTTTCAAGTTTATTCTTTTTTTGAAACAAGTTTCCCGAATTAAAATAATCAAACACATTTTCAACATAAGGCACAATGTGGTTATCAATTTCAAAATCTTCACCACTTAAAACATAAGTTTTATCAAGATAAACCAAAGTTATTTTAATATCATTTCTTTTGCTATCTAAATGTGTTTGAATCACATTAGTTGCTTGCGTTTCATTTAATCCTGACACATCTATTCCATTTATTGTTGTGCCATCTGCAAATTTATTGTTTATAAAAAGAACATCTTTAAAAACAAAAAATCCGTAGCCAAGCACTCCAACGGCCACAACAAAAATTATGCTAACCACTATAAAAATTTTTCTTTTCATGATTTTTCCTTGTCAGTATTGTTTGTAAAATAAAAAAATATATTCACTAACAAATGTTTGCAAAAATTCATATTGTGATGTATAATAAAGTTAAACCATAAAGAGTGTGTTAGGGACAGCCCCTGTGAGCACACAGCAACCTAAAACTTATGTTTCAAGGTGCTAAATGCTGAACGATGGTTTTCGTGCCATCATGTGATGGCTTTTTTTATAGGAGAAAAATATGGAACAAATTTTAACAAGCGAAAGTGTAAACATCGGTCACCCAGACAAAACCTGTGACTACATTGCCGACTGTTTTTTGGATGAAGCACTAAAACAAGACCCTAAAAGCCAAATGGCTGTTGAGTGTGCAATAAAATCAAATCACCTTTTTATCTATGGTGAAGCCACAACCAAAGCAAAAATAAATTACAAAAAAATTGCAAGAGAGGCACTTAAAAAAATAGGCTACAAAAATAAATTTAAAATAACAAAAGTAATATCAACACAAAGTAAAGACATCGAAGACGCCGTAAAAAAAGACACCCTTTGTGCAAACGACCAAGGCGTTGTTTTTGGTTATGCAACCAATGAAAGCGAAAGTTTTTTACCTTTAACAATTGAGATAGCAAACTTTATTATGAAGACATATGACGAATATAGAAAACTTAATAGCAATTACTTCCCAGATGCAAAAAGTCAAGTATGGATAAAATATGTTGACGGCGTACCTTGCGAGATAACCACCATGCTTTTAAGCGTTTCGCATAGTGAAAAAATTGACCTTGACGATATTAAAAGTTGCATGACAACAAATGTTTTGAGAAAAGTAAAACAAAAATACCAAAAATATTTCAACGATAACACCAAAATTATAATAAATCCAAGTGGCAAATTTACAATTTGGGGAAGTTTTGGAGATAGTGGTTGCGTTGGAAGAAAAATTGCAGTTGATTCATACGGTACAATAGCCCATATGGGTGGTGGCTGTTTTAGTTCCAAAAACGCAACAAAGGTAGACCGTTCGGGTGCATATTATGCAAGATATGTTGCAAAAAGTTTAGTAGCAAACAATATCTGCGATAGATGTGAGATTGCACTTTCGTATGCTATTGGCGAAAAGTCTGCAATTAGTGTAAATATAGATTGCTTTAACACAAACAAAATAGACATGGAAAAAATATATGAAATTGTGAATAATAACTTTGATTTTTCAGTACAAAACATAATTGACGAACTCAATCTAAACAGACCAATTTACAAAAAAACAAGTTGCTTTGGACACTTCTCTGATCCATCATATCCATGGGAACAAATTAAAAAATTAAAATAAGAAAATTGGTTTTTATTCTATTATCTTTATAAAAAAGGAACTTTACTTTTATGTAGAGTTCCTTTTGTTTTTTTGCTAGTAAAATAGTTTAATTTTACTCCGATTTTTCTTCGCTTTCTTGTTTTTGTTCAACGCTTTCCATGTTTTTAGAATTTGTCTTTAATTCTTCCTTCGCTGTTTTATAATTTTTTGTACTCATCATCGCTGGAATAAAACAAAGAAGATAAATTGCACAAAGCACAAATTGTGGAACAAAGACCGCTGCAAACGAAACATCGAAAAACATAAACACTGTACCCATTATAAATTCAACGGCAAGATACAAAGATGAAAGTACTGTTACGGGCATACCAACAACTTGAGATTTACGCTTTTCGTTTGATACAAAGAAAAATGAGATAATGCACATAAATATAGCAAACATAATAAACGCATAAGATACCCAAAACGAAGTATGAAATAATTTTGCAAGTAAAAATAACACGATATTGTATACTACAACAACTATGGCAAACATAAGTAAAAGTTGTAATTTTTTCTTATCCATAACAACTCCTTTATTGTAATTATATTACCATAGAACAAAGTTTTTTTCAAATATTTTTTAAAATTTAAATTTTTTTTACACCATTTTGTGCTAACTATTGACAATTTTGTATATATTGTGTTAGTTTTTAGATACAATAATCTCTACAAATAAAAGGATTTTACTATGGAAAAAAACAAAACATTTATAAAAGTGTTTTCTATTGTTTTAGTGTGCGTTTTTATGATTGCCTTTTCAACAGGCTATTCTTTATATAAATTTAATAACCCAACCCATACCACTATTCCCCCTTCTACCGGGGCTGACGATATTGGTGACCAAATAGAAGATCCACAAAAACCAACCGAACCGGGTGGAAATACAGAAGACGAAGAAGACCAACCACAAGTACCCGTTTATTCAAATGCATTTTTGTGTCTTGAAGATGCTTTTGTCCTTTTAGATAATTGCAAAGGCTACAAAACAACCACAACAATGACGGCGATAACAGATATTTTTGGAATGGGTAGTGCAACACAATCGGTTAAAGAAGTTGCTATGCTCTCTGGTGATTTCTACTTTAAAGAAACTTTCGCAAACTGCACATCAAGCATGGGACAAAATTATTATAGATATTTTTATAGTGATGACAACGGAGAAAATGTTGAGTTTAGAAAAACATCATCTTATTCAAATTACATACCAAATTGGGACTATGAAGTTGAAAACATCACAACAGACAAACAAGATATAATAAATAACTATGACCTTTTGGCTTATGATATATTTAGTATCCGTGCCGACAAGTCAAATTCAAGATTGATTAAATTTGATAGAACTTCAGATAAAACCTACTACATAATTACTATGTCTTATCAAACTTCAAAAATCCCAGATAAGTATTTACAAAACGCAAAAAAAGAAGGTGGTCTTAGCGACCTTACCTACAATAGCATTACCCTTACATACTACATTGAAAAACAAACTTTGTACTTAAGAAAAATAGAAAGGCTTGAAGATTATTCTATAACAAAAGGTGTTACACTAAATGTCTCTGCAAGCCATAATATATTCGTAAATATTATCGACCAAGTAATTGAACCACAAAAACCTAGTTATTGTGCTTAGTCAATTTTTGTAATACATTGAACATAACTTCATTGTGTATATCATCAACTGTTCTAAGTCCATGCTCATCTTCACAACTAATTTTAATATAATTATGTCTATAACAAAGACTAAGATATGTCTTTTCACTATTTTCAAGAAATTGCTCGTCAACTTCATGTTGGTCGGGCTTTTCTTTTCTTGCCTGCTGTAAAATTTTAGCAGTCTTTGCTGGCATATGTAAAAATATAATTATGTCTGGTTTTGGCAACTGCAACAAATCATATTCCAAAACTTCCAAAAAACGAAATAGTTTTTCTCTTTCAAAGTCGTCATAAATTTTTGCACCTTGGTGCGCAAAGTTAGAATCAACATATCTATCGACAATAACATTTATTCCGTTGTTTAGTTTGTCTTGAATATCTTTTATATTATACTTCCTATCTGCTGCAAAATACAAACTTGCAACTCTTGGGTCAACATTTGATGCCCCTTCAGTAAAGACCGGTGCTTCGTATCCTTCTTTTCCAAGGTATGGACCTGCAATTATTTTTCCTGTTGGACTATCATATTTTGGAAAACAATATTTTTCAATAGCAATCCCCCTATTTTTTAAATCTTCTAACAAAAGGTCACTTTGTGTCTGTTTTCCTGAACAATCTGTGCCTTCAATTACAATCAATTTTCCTTTTTCCATATTTCCTCTAAAAAGTATTTTAATTAAAATAAAATAAATGTCAACTAACTATTTGACACAGCAAGATACATTATGTCATTTACCTTTTTCTCGTTTAAAGAGTATACAATAATTTTTCCTTCCCTAGAACAAGATACAATTCCTTGCGTTTTTAAAAATTTAAGTTGATGAGAAACTGTTGTTTGGTTTATCCCAAGAACATTAGATAGGTCGCTAACGCACATATCACACATGGCAAGTGCCGACATTATTTTTAATCTAGTAGCATCACAAAAGTTTTGAAAGTACAACGCCAACTTTTCTATATCTTTATTTGTTGGAAGATACTTTAATATTTTGGCTTTAGACTTTTGAGACAAAATTAAATATTCCATAATAGACTCCTTTAAGTAACACTTGTGAAACCATAAGCATATATATTCACAGAATGTTTTCATAAAAAAACTTTGCTAAATCATTATAACAAATTGCACAAATTAAAAATAAAAATTATTTTTTGTTTTTTGACTGAAAACATCAAAAAAGTTCTAATTTTGTTGAAGGAGGTTTTTTATATGAATTTTTCGCAGGACATATTACTTGTTTTGTTGATTGGTATCATAGCATCAGCAACAGGAACGGACCTTGCTACAAACACCAACATTTTGCTATTACTACTACTTACTCTCGCAGGAAATTCAAATAATATCACTAATGGTTGTTGCTGTCAAAACAGATTATTTTAAGAGAAAAATACATAAAATACCATATATTTAGCATAAAAATACCTATTTTTTGATGTTTTTTTGCAATTTTGATAAAAGAAGGTAAAAATTTTTTTGCCTTTCTTTTTTTGGTTTTTTTAAAAAAACATGTAAATTATTTTGTTTTTTATAAAGTTTATTGCACAATATATTCAAGGAGGAAATTTATGAAATTAAGAGTTGTTCAATACGGCGCAGGAAAAATGAGTAAATTTACAATGCGCTATGTACTAGAAAAAGGTTGGGAGATTGTTGGTGCTTTTGATGTTAATCCAAAAGTAGTTGGAAAAGACATTGCTGAAATTATGGAACTTGACAAACCTTATGGAGTAAAAGTTGATGATAGTTCAAATTTTGAAACATTTTTACTAAACAAAAAACCCGATGTTTGCATAGTCACAACAATGAGTTTGTTTAAAGATGTATATGACAGTCTTTATCTATGTGCAAAGTATGGAGTAAATGCAATAACCACCTGCGAAGAAGCATTTTATCCACAAAATTCAAATCCTACACTTTTTGAAAAACTTGATGCACTTTGCAAAAAAACAAATTGTACAATAACAGGAAGTGGCTATCAAGATATCTATTGGGGTAATTTAATTGCAAGTATTGCCGGTTCTACACATAAAATTACTAAAATATTGGGAAAAAGTAGTTATAATGTAGAAGATTATGGTATAGCACTTGCAAAGGCACATGGTGCAGGACTTACCTTAGAGCAGTTTGAAAAAGATATAGCATCTGCAGACGAAATAAGCGATAGTGAGCGTGAAGAAATTATAAAATCAGGAGAATATGCTCCAAGTTATATGTGGAATGTAAACGGTTGGCTTGCAAGAAAACTAGGATTACATATCACAAAACAAACTCAAAAATGTGTTCCACAGATAGCAAAAGAAGATTTACATTCTACAACACTTGGCATGGATGTTAAAAAAGGTATGGCAACAGGTATGAGTGCCGTAGTAACATCACAAACCGAAGAAGGAGTTGTTCTTGAAACACAATGTATTGGTAAAGTTTATGCAAGTGATGAGTTTGATAGTAATGAATGGACAGTAGTGGGAGAACCAACAACAACAATAGTTGTAAACAAGCCAAATACTGTTGAATTAACTTGCGCAACAGTGGTAAATAGAATACCTGATATAATGGAAGCGCCAGCAGGATATATAACTACTGATTACTTCGATTTACCACAATACAAAACAAATACTGTAAATTTAAAATAAAAAATTAGAATTAAAAACCAAAATAAATATAGTTATATTTTAATAACTATATTTATTTTTTTATAACATGCGTTTTAATGTTATTTTAATTTTTATATAGAAAATATAATAGTTTGGCTTTCCTTACATATATGCAATAACTTTAATAAACTATATCTTATACATTTTACAAAAGTAAAATAAAAACAATACATAATAACCTACTCTACACTAAAACTATACCATTTCTATTATATAAATTATATCTTAATATCACAAAAGACTTTATATAATGGCAATATTCATAAATAGTTTATAAAAAACACAATGCACAAACAATTTAATGTTTATTTTTAATAATCACATAATAGTTTGCTTACATTTATAGTTCAATGTCTTAATTTATATAAAAATATCAATTTATTACATATATTTGTCAAAATGCCTAATATTTAATAGCAATTCAAAGTTAAAAACAAAGTATATAAAAAAAATGTAGCACTTTCAATATATTTATAGAAAGATAAAAAATATACTACCCTATTACACTAATATTTTATAAGATGAAAAGCCTTACAATAAATATTATAATATAAACTATGTGATGTTAAAATTTTACTATCATAAAATTTTAATAAATTCTTACGAATTTGTGTGCTAACGCACACTCATCACTTAGTATATATAACCATCAGTCTCACTCAAATGCGACTTCGTCGCGCTTGGTTCGACTTCCGATGATATAAAGCGAACAACTAACTAACTAACTAACTGCGTCATAGTGGTTATTATATACTGCGTGCCTGATTTAAATACA
>CALWPE010000072.1 GCA_944383345.1 uncultured Clostridia bacterium
CTTTGGGATATAATATTGACACTATTTAAAGTTAAAATGGTTTTAAAATTTTATTGATAGCCCTCATCAAAAAATGGCTTTGTTAAGTATTTTTGCGAAAATCTTTAAAGTTTTTTAAAAATATAAAGCCAGAATATGCGAATTACATATTCTGGCTTTAATGAGATTTCTCGCTGACTCTCGAAATGACACATTAGACAAAATTATCTCACAACAAGTTCGCCGTCACTTACATCAACAGTAATTGTGCTATCTGGAGCAAGGTCAGAAGAAAGCATATATTTTGCAACAAGTGTTTCAACATTGTTTTGAATATATCTTTTAAGTGGTCTTGCACCATACGAAATATCATAACCGCCGTCAATAATGTAATCTTTTGCTTTTTTTGTAACCACTAAGTTGATTTGTCTATCTAATAATCTTTGTTTTAATTTATCAAGTTGCAAATCTACAATCTTATCTATCTGGTCTTTTGTGAGTGGTTTAAAGAATATTATTTCATCAAGCCTATTCAAAAATTCTGGTCTAAAATATTGTTTCAAAAGTGAGTTTACATTTTGTATTGACTGCTTGGTAAGTGTTCCGTCACTTTGTATACCATTCATAATTTCTTCTGCACCAAGGTTTGATGTCAAAATAATTATGGTGTTTTTAAAATCAACTGTTCTGCCCTGTCCATCGGTAACTCGGCCATCATCAAGTATTTGAAGAAGAACATTAAACACATCTTTATGTGCTTTTTCTACTTCATCAAATAGTATGACGCTGTATGGTTTTCTTCTAACCTGCTCGGTAAGTTGTCCACCTTCTTCATAGCCTACATATCCTGGAGGTGCTCCGATAAGTCTGGATACAGAGTATTTTTCCATGTACTCACTCATATCTATTCTTATCAAGTTCTTTTCAGTATCAAACAATGTTTCACAAAGTGCTTTACATAGTTCGGTTTTACCAACACCTGTTGGACCTAAGAACATAAATGAACCTATTGGTCTATTTGGGTCACTTATGCCTGCCCTTGACCTAAGTATTGCATCACTAACTTTTTTAACTGCTTCGTCCTGACCTATGATGCGTTTATGCAAAGTGCTTTCCATGTTGAGTAGTTTTTGTTTGTCGCTTTCAAGCAATTTTGTTAGTGGAATTTGAGTCCATCTACTAACAATTTGTGCAATCTCCTCTTCTGTAACTTTGCTTTTTAGCATACTGTTGTTTTCGTTCTTTTCCAAATCTTCAAGTTTTGCTTTTAGTTTTGGAAGTTTGTCGTATTTAAGCATTGCAGCATTGTTTAAGTCATACTCTCTTTCTGCCTTTTCAATGTCTGCATTGGTTTTTTCTATATCTGCTTTTACTTTGTTTATTTCATCTATGTTCTTTTTCTCGTTTTGCCACTTTGCTGAAAGGCTATCAAAGTGAGATTTTAATTCGCTGTGTTGCTTGTTTATCTCTTCAAGATGTTGCTTTGAAAGTTTGTCTGTTTCCTTTTTAAGCGCTTCTCTCTCTATTTCAAGTTTGATAAGTTTGTGTCGTATGTCGTCCATTTCTTGAGGCATACTATCTATTTCACTTTTTACCATTGCACATGCTTCATCAACAAGGTCTATGGCTTTATCTGGTAAAAACCTATCTGTTATATACCTGTTTGAAAGTGTTGCAGCAGATATAAGCGCACCATCACTAATTTTTACGCCATGGAAAACTTCATACCTTTCTTTAAGACCACGAAGTATTGCTATGGTATCTTCAACTGTTGGTTCACCTACCATAACTGGTTGAAAACGGCGTTCTAGTGCTGGGTCTTTTTCAATGTATTTGTGATATTCATCAAGTGTAGTTGCACCTATGCAGTGTAATTCACCACGGGCAAGCATAGGTTTTAACAAGTTGCCTGCGTCCATTGCTCCGTCTGTTTTTCCTGCACCGACAATGGTGTGAAGTTCATCAATGAACATTATTATTTCGCCTTGGGCTTTCTTTATCTCGTTAAGCACTGCTTTGAGTCTTTCTTCAAATTCACCCCTATACTTTGCACCTGCAATAAGCGAACCCATATCTAGTGAAAATATCTTGTGATTTTTAAGAGAGTTTGGAACATCTCCGTTTGCAATTCTTATTGCAAGACCTTCAACAATAGCAGTTTTACCAACTCCGGCTTCACCAATCAAAACTGGGTTGTTCTTGGTCTTTCTTGACAAAATTCTTATAGCATTTCTTATCTCGTCATCTCGACCTATAACAGGGTCAATCTTTTGTTCTTTTGCAAGAGCAACAAGTTCGGTACCATATTTTTCAAGTGCGCTAAATGTGTCCTCAGGATTATCTGTTGTTATCCTTTGGTTTCCTCGTACTTGCGACAATGCTTTAACAAAATTGTTTTTGTTTACATTGTACTTTTTAAACAATTCCTTAAGGTTTGTGCTTGGGTTTTCAAGAATACCTAAAAACATATGTTCCAAAGAAACATATTCGTCTTTCATATTCTTTGCAATTTGCTCAGCAAAATTTAACACTTTTGTAAGATTGCTTGATGCATAGACTTCATTTTGTCCACTGACTTTTGGCATCTTGTCAAGAATGTTTTTTAATTCATTTTGAAAAGATGCAACATCAACATTCATCTTTTTTAGTATTTCATATATAAGACTTCGGTTTTCAAGCATTGCATACAAAATGTGTTCGCTTTCAAGTTGAGCACTTTGCATACTTGTCGCCAAACTTTGAGCATTGTTTAATATATTTACACTATTTTGTGTATAGTTATTTATATTCATATCCTATCCCCTTTTAATATTTGAAACATGGCTTTTTTTAGCCACTTTTCCAAATAGCAAATGCTTTATATCATATTATATTAGCAATGTCAAGTGTTTAGTGCTAACTTTTTTATAATAAGAGTGCTAATTTTTCAAAATCTTGTTTTTTTGTTCTTTTAACTTTCTTTTGGACAACTCGTTGCATTTATTGACAAAAAAGATTACAAAATATACACTTTTTTTATCTAAGGAGAAAATATGAAAATTATTCTTGCATCATCATCACCTAGAAGAAAAGAATTACTAAGCAAAATGGTAAAAGACTTTGAGATAATTGTTCCCCAAAAAGAAGAAGATATGACACAAAAAATATCTATGAAACAACTTTGCAAAAAACTTTCTTACCAAAAAGCAAAAGAGGTTTTTAACGAAACAACCGGTGACCGACTTGTTATTGGAAGTGATTGTATGGTTGCAATACACGGGAAAAAACTAGGCAAGCCCCATAAAAAAGAAGAAGCAAAAGAAATGCTTCAACTTTTATCATCAAATTGGCACAAAGTCTATACAGGGCTATGCGTAATTGTTCAAAGAGGCGACGAACAAAAAGTATATTTAGACTATGATGTAAGCTATGTAAAATTTAATAAATTGACTGAAAAAGATATTGATTGGTACCTTTTACATGACGAATACAAAGACAAGGCCGGAGCATACGCAGTGCAAGGAATAAGCAATGTTTTTGTAAACAAAATACACGGAAATCTTACAACAATAATAGGACTACCAACCCATAAACTATACAAAATCTTAAAACAAGAAAATGTTATTTGATGAAATTTTTATATTGTAAATTTTATTAGAGTTGCAAAAACAAAGTATTTTTTTTACGGATTATATGAACTTGGGTTGTCGCTGGCAATCTTTTTCTCAACATTGCTTTCGCTTTCTTGGGTTTTAGTTTGTGGTGGTATAAATTGCACAGTGTTTGGTGGCAATGTTATGCCTTCTGTAACTTCTTCTGTCCCTTCAATAATTATTCCTTCCTGTGGCTGATATGTTTCGTCACGAATCAA
>CALWPE010000073.1 GCA_944383345.1 uncultured Clostridia bacterium
ATCGTAAAACCAAACATTTTGGGCAAATTTCTATATACTATTTCTATTTTACCCCCCTCTCCATATATTTATCAAGCGATTTTACATAATTTTTTAAAATTTTTTAGTTTCTAATATTTTTAAAACAATATGCTACTAAAAAGAAGTACAAAATCGCAACGATTATAAATGCTTGATAGTACAATAAGAAGCATTAAAACAATCTATATATGACTAAGTGAAAACAAGTCGAAAGTTAAAACAATTTTTTTATAGCACGCTTCCATTTTTTACTTCAATTTTTTTGCAAGGGACATCAAATGCAAAAGAAGTACAAGTTATAAATGTTTGGGTGCCTTTGCAATAGTTTAACAATCTTTTTTTCCTGTTTTCGTCAAGTTCGCTTAAAACATCATCTAAAAGAAGAACAGGACGAGTATGAGTTATGTCTTCAATGATATTTAGTTCTGCAAGTTTTAGCGAAAGAGATGCCGTTCGCTGTTGACCTTGTGAACCATAGGTTCTAACATCAACATCGTTTATTGCAACTTTTAAATCATCACGATGCACACCATAAGTTGTGTAGCCAAGCGAAACATCTTTTTCTAAACAACTTTCTAATTTTTTTATCATATCTTCTTTGTTGTCTTCGCTTATTGTAACATACTCTATACTAAGATTTTCTTTGCCATCAGTAATAAATTCATGTGCTTTTTGTGCATACGGTGACAACTGCGCTACGAAGTTTGCTCTGTACATCTTAATTTTTTGCATACAGTCTGCAAGTTGCTCGTTCCAAATAGACATAATGTTTTTTAAATCTTTTTGTGGTAAATTTTGCTTTAACTGCTTGTTTCTATTAGCCAAGATTTCATTATAGCGAGAAAGTAAATATACATATTGTTTTGTTGTTTGCGACAGGTCAACATCCATAAATCTACGCCTATCTTCTGGACTTTCTTTGATAAGTTTTAATTCGTCAGGCGAAAAGAACACTCCATTGAACTCACCTAAAAGTTGGGTTATTCTTTTTATTGGTATTCCGTTTATCTTAACGGTTTTTTTGTCCTTTTTTGAAAATATGATTTCAATTACACTTTTACCAATGTTCTTTTTTATATATACCTTTATTTTTGCAATGTCGCTTTGCATATTTATTACTTCTTTTTCTCTTGAAGCACGAAAACTTTTTCCAACAACACAAAAATAGATGGCTTCCAATAAATTGGTCTTGCCCTGCGCATTTTGACCAAATATAACATTTAAGCCATCATCAAAATCTATTGTCGCATTTTTGTAATTGCGAAAATTGTAAAGTTCTATCTTCTCTAGTTCCATTTATATATTCCTAGCATCTGCAAAATAACTTGCCAAATCTTATTTGTTCCACCATAAATTATATATTTTACTTTTGCAACGATATTTGATGCTTCCTGTGGGCCATAATCGAAACAATCATTTGAGTTTAACCTATTGTCCCCGGCATAGAAAATTTGTCCTTCTTCAAGATGAAGATAATAGCAAACTACGCCATTTTCGTCTTTTGTTTCAATAAAATTTTTATTGTACTGGTCACGAACAAAAAAATCATTTAAAAACAATGTTTTATATGAAGTTTTGTTGTAAATATATGGTTCATCTACTTCAACAAATTCACCTTCGCCATCATACTGAATAAAAAGAGCATAGTATGTTTGGTCGGTGTTTGGGACTTCTCGGCCTGTGTCTTTAATCATTATATTGTCACCACCAAGGGCAAGTACTCGCTTTATAACCTGTTTATAACCGTTTTCTGCTGTTTTGTCTGGGTGATGGAATATGATTATATCTTGATAATCTATGTCATCTAAATTATAACTTGCATAAACATAATCGGTGTTTTTTCCACTTGCGTTTATAAGTGGTTGCATGCTTTCGCCATTTATTGGATAATATCCCAAAGATACATTACAATAAAACATTACACCCACAAAAAAAGCAAGTATACAAAATACCAACATAAGCACTGTGGATGAAACAATACCAATTATATCTGTTTTGTCTTTTGGTTTTATATATTTAGCGTATCTCAAAATCTCTCCTTAAAGAAAACCTACAACCACAATAGTTTTGTCTATACAAATTAAATTGTTTAGACAACTCTATGCTTCTTTTGTAACCGTCATGCTTTTTAAAGTCTGAATACAAAAACAAAATACCTACCTCACTTGAAATTTGTTCGCCAACTTGGTTTATAACTTGTTCATTTTTGTGAGAACTAACAGTAAGTGTTGTGCCAAAATAATCGTATCCGTTTGCTTTTGCATACTCGGCTGTTTTTTTTAATCTAAGATAAAAACACTTAATGCATCTTTGTCCGCCTTCTTTTTCAAGTTCAAGACCTTTAACATTTTCAAGGAATTCGGCTTCATCGTATTCCAAAAACTTTAAATCAACATTTTCAAAATGCTCTATAACCTGCTTTTGAGTGTCTAGGCGTTTTAAATATTCTTCTTTTGGGAATATGTTGGGATTAAAATAAAAAACAGTCACATCAAAAAACTCAACTAATCTTTCAATACAGGTAGAAGAACAAGGGCCACAACAACTGTGCAACAAAATTTTGGGTTTATTTTTTAAACCCTTTATTTGCTCCTGCATCAAAATATCATAATTGTGTTTATAAATTCCTGATTTCACTTAAAATATAACCTATATCCTTATACTTTTTTGCAACTGCATCAAGTGTTAAATCTTTATCATTTTTGTCAATGTATGTGTGTATGCAGTAGACATTGTTATTGTTTACAAAGAACAAGTCAAACATACGAATGTTTGGAGTTTTAACAAGTCTTAGCACACTGTAAAACATTCTATCAGTTTTCTCCCAATACTCTGGAAAAGCACCATACTCATCTTGAAGTTTTAAGTCTAAACGCAAATCTTTATACTCTGCGTCCAAAGAATCAAGTATGCCTTTTTGTTTACCATAATCGTAAATTGTCAATGTGTTTTCAAACTCTGCAAAACTTGAAACTTTAAATGCTTCAACAGCCTTTGCTTGTGTGTTTTTGTCAAGCCCATAAACTGCGTATAATTTTTTATCAATAAGTGTCCAATTCTCTTTTGGTTTAAATTCACTTAAAAAATTTTTTTCCATTGTTCCTCCAATATAAAAACTTTAAAATCATTATATAACAAAACATAACTAAATACAAGCAATTTACAAATTTGACAAAATTTAGAATTTTTGCATACCATAAAATTGATATGGAAAAAATAAGAAATTTATCTAAATTTATAGGAAACACACCACTTTTACACTTTAATGTAAAATACAACGACAGCACAACAAACATTTATGCAAAATGCGAATGGTTCAACTACTCTGGTTCTGTTAAAGACCGAGCAGGTATTTTGATGATAAAAAATGCAGGACTAAAAGAGGGAGATGAAATCGTTGAAGTCACAAGTGGCAACATGGGGATATCACTTGCCTGTCTTGGTGCGTTTTTGGGATTAAAAGTAACAATATTTATGCCCAAAAATATGAGCAGTGAAAGAAAAAAACTTATACGGCTTTATGGTGCAAAACTTGTTATATGCAGAAACTTTGAAATTTGCTTTAAAAAAGCAGAAAATTATTCAAAAAAGCATAATGCAGTATATATTCGCCAATTTGAAAACAAATATAACAAATTAGCACAAAAAAATATAGGAAAAGAAATTATAAAGAAAATTAAGCCTTCTGCATTTGTAAGTGGAGTTGGCACTGGTGGGACACTTATGGGCGCAGGTGGCTACTTAAAAAAATATGGCGTAAAGATAATTGCTATCGACCCTGCTTCATCATCACTATTAACTTTGGGATACAAAAAAGGCGAACACAAAATACAAGGAATATCAGACGGAATTATACCTGCCCTTTATGACAAAAGAATAGTTGACAAAATAGTTTTAATAAATGACGATGACGCAATAGCAATGGCGCAAAAACTAAACAAACTTGGTGTGCCTTGTGGTATTTCAGGTGGTGCAAACTTTTTGGGGTGTGTTTTGTGTGGATACAAAGATGTTGCAACAGTTTTTGCAGATGACAACAAAAAATATTTGTCAACAAAGCTAAGTACTCCTGTAAATAGCGAACTTGTCAACAATATTGAAATTAAGATAAATAATGATTGAATTGATATTCAATCATTATTTTTTTAAAAAGTTACATCTTGGGCAACATTCACAAATAAAGGCATACACACACTTTTTAAAACTTAAAATTATAGTTGAATATTTGTTCAATTTTTATTGTACAAAAAACTATTCAAATAATTTTACAAATAAATTTTTTGGTGATACTATCTCATAGAAGGAGTATATGTATGACAAAATCAAAAGTTTATTTCACAAAAGACATCTCTTTAGACGGACTTATTAAAATATACAGTGCATTAGGTGTCAACTTAAAAGGAAAAGTTGCAGTTAAGATATCAACAGGAGAACCGGGTGGACATAATTTTTTAAATCCAAATCTTATAAGTCCACTTGTAAACAAACTAAATGGAACAATAGTTGAGTGCAGAACTGCATATCATGGTAAAAGATTTGAAACTGCTGACCACTGGCAAACAATTAAGGACCATGGTTTTTACGACATTGCACCTTGTGACTTAATGGACGAAGATGGAGAAATTAAAATACCTATTAAAAATAGCAAGCACTTGAAAAATTACGATATTGTAGGCAAAAATTTAAAAAACTATAACAGTATGCTTATGCTATCACACTTTAAAGGTCACGCAATGGCAGGTTTTGGTGGTGCACTTAAAAATATGAGTATTGGCGTTGCATCTCGAAACG
>CALWPE010000074.1 GCA_944383345.1 uncultured Clostridia bacterium
AGTATTTTACTATGTCATGTACTATACTTCAAAATCATGATAATATGCTATTTTGATGTATTTTGAACTACTTTGTCTATTTATTTTATTTATTATATTTTCTTTTGTTGGGGTAATTTCATCATCAAGCAATTCATCAAGCGACTTGATTTTGTCGGTGATAATCTTTTATATTTATCTAAATTTTTAATTATATTTCTTGTTCCATATCCTCATAATGTTTGATATTATTTATAAATAAATCTTTTATATGTCTTTTGCAAAAATAAACATATCTTTTATATTTGTCTGAAATTTTTATATTTTTTTCTTCTACCTGTTGGATTGCAAGTTTTACATCAAAATTTTTAATTGCATTTTTTAGAAAATTCATATATTTTTCTTTTCTTCTTGCAAAAATAACTGCATCTTTTATTGTCTGTGTAAAGTTATGATTTTTAGTAAACTTGACATATTTTATCAACAAAACACTACTATTCATTGACTCTACTATGTCACTAAAATTTATGTCTGTTTTTCTTTCTTCTGCTTTTTGATTTAAAGTTATTACTCCAAAAGCCATTTCATTATCAATTAAAGGGGATAACATTCTTTTATTTTGTTTTTTATCATCTATTATGTGAATGTTTGTTAGATGTCTGTCCTGTTGTAATGTCAAAATGTCAAACACAACCATTTTAAATAAATCAAATTCAAAATCTGGATCAAGTAAAATTTTGTCGTTTTTACTTCTTTGTTTCATTAGTTCTACAATTTCGCTAAAAGTTTCGGCTGCTTCTTCTTCATTGTCATCGTATAAAGTTTTTAAAACTTGATTGCTTGTATTTACTTTAAAAGAAACAACACCTGTTTTTATTATATCATTTTCTTTTTTTATTGCAGGCTCGTATCTAGCACATTTAACACCCATCATTTTAGCAAGTTCATAGCACACAAGTTCATTTATTATTCTGTATTTTTTTACATATCTAAATTGTTCGCCGTCAAAAGTTTTAAATAAAACTTTGCCTTGGCTTAATACAAACCACTTTTTTCCATAGGTGGTTGAAGATATACCCGGCACAATATTATTATTTGTTGTCCTTGCTTTGCTTATATCAAAACATTTCAACTTTGAAAATTTATTTTGATTTTTTATCATACCTTGATTATATCATTATGGTAGTAAATTTTCAATATACAAAACTATCTTTTGTTTTTGTAAATAAAAAAAGCAGGTTTTTTATTCCTGCTCTTTTCTTTCTCTTATTATCAAATACCTATGTGGTTCTTCACCCTTAGAAAAAGTTTCAATATTTTCATTATCGGCAAGTGCCATATGAATTATTCTTCTTTCTTGTGGTGTCATTGGTTCAAGTTTTACACTTGAATGAGTCCTTTCAACTTTTCTTGCCATACGCTGTGCAAGTGCAATTAAAGAACCTTCTCTACGCTTTCTATAACCTTCGCAATCAAGTCTTATTGGCTTTGCGTGTCTATCATTTTTACTTACATAGATAGTGCATAGGTATTGAAGTGCGTTTAGACCTTCGCCACGATATCCTATTATATCGCTGTAATCTTTAATGTCGGCATAAATAGCATCTTCTTCTTCTCTTAATTCAACTTTTGCAGTTAAACTTAACTTATTTAAAAGTCCTTCAATAAAATCTTTTGCTTTTTCTATTTCAGTTCTTTTATCTGTTTTTTCTTTTGCTTTTTGTTTGTTTTCTTCTTGCGTATTTTCTTCGACTTTTTCGTCGATAGTTTCTTCTTTTTCTTCTTTAATTTCTGGTTTTATCTCTGGATTGACTTCAACTTTTTCTTCGGCATCTTTAACTTCGTCAATTTTTGTATTTGTCAATTCTTCATCTTCAAGTTTGTTTATTTCTTCGTGTCTTTTTTCACGATTTTTGTATCTGTCAATCATGTCTTCGGATATAGAAACTCTTACTTTTGCCTTTCTAAAAAAACCACCTTCATCAAGAATTTTTATATCAACATCTTCTCTTGGTGCTTTAAGTTCAAACAATGCATTTTCAATAGCCTGTTCTAAATTTTTTCCTGTGGCTTCTACTTCAAGCATAATTTCCTCCTTAAATATATTAGATTCTTTTAAGTCTGTCTTTTGGTTCGTTTTTCTTTTCTTTGCGTTTGTCTATTGCGTCATTTATAACATCAAAGATTGGAGTCATCAAAAGACCAACTATTTGACCAGTAATCATGTATAGTGAAAACATAGTGGTGTAAAATAGGGTAAAGAATGCCATAAACAAAGTCATGAATATTGCTGTGCCATAACCAACTTTTTGAGCACCTTTTTGTTTGTTTTTTCTAATAACTAACCATTGATTTAAAAATGTTACGCCTGCACATATAACAAGTAGTATAAAGTAACCGTTTGTTCTTCCTCTTGTTTCTCTTAAAGGGTTTATAATGTAGTCGTATACATTTTTAAACTCTTCGTTGTTTTTCTCTTCTTTTGAAAGTTTTGCTACATTAGCATACTCTTGATATGATGGAACTGAATTATTGAAAGGGCTATCTGCCATCCAAATATTATCTATCCACAAAAAACTTTCTTTTGTGTCTTCAAAAACTGCTAAAACTTTTTCGTTTGCGTTTGACAAAATAACTGTTTTTTCTTCACCATCTTCTAGAGTGTTCATTTCCATAACATATGGCGCACAAATATCGTAAACAGTTTTTCCTTCTTGGTCTAAATTGATTGCTTCTCCTGTGGACTGTTCTACATAATCTTCCACATAGGCGACCATAAGATTTTCGTATTGACTTTGAATTTTAAAACTAGCCATTGCATTCATTCCATTAAGAAGTGTGATGAATATCAAAAGGGTGAGTCCTAAATTTAAAATCATAATCCAGCATGAACCCATAGGATTTATCTTTTCACGCTTGTAAAGTTCTGAAAGTTTTTGATTTTTCATGTTTGGGTCATTTGCATACTTTTTATTTATAGCATCAATTTGTGGCTGTATTTTTGATTGCATTTTAGCCATATTTTTTGATGTTCTACGATTAAAAAAGTCTATTGGTGACATTATAATTTTAATTATTAGTGTCAACAAAATAATTGATATTGCAAAATTCCCAATACCACTTTCAAAAAATGTAATTATAGTTTCCCACATACCATGTGGTTGAGTTGCTAAAATTTGAGATATTAAACTATCCATTTACTGTCTCCCTTAATGTTTTGAGGCAAAAAATCGTATCCACCTTTGTTCCCCGGGCCACACCTTGTTATTCTTTTTACACCCAAAAAACACCCCTTTATTACTCCATATTCCTTTATTGCCAAAATCATATATTTTGAACAAGTTGGAACATATCTACAAGTGTGGGGAAGTAGTGGAGATATACACCACCTATAAAAATTTATAAAAAAAATAAATATTATTTTAAAGGGGTAAGATACAACTTTAATTATTTTCGACATATAGTCCATTCTTTTTGAAAATATCAAGCATATTTTGTCTTATTTCAAAATATGTTAGTTTTTCAATACCTTGCCTTGCTGTAAAGATATAATAACAATTAGTCTTTACATTTTTCATAAGTGACACAAAACTTTCTCTAAGTCTTCTTTTTACTTTGTTTCTTACAACACTTTTTCCAATTTTTTTAGACACTGAAAACCCAACTTTTACAGTTTTAGTTTTGTTTTCAACATAAGTTAAAACAAGCACTTTTAATGATTTTGTTACACCGTGTTTATAGACATATCTAAAATGTTTATTTTTTCTTAGTCTGTTTTCACTTTTAATCATTTAGTTATGCCGCCAAAACTTTTCTGCCTCTGTTTCTTCTTCTTTTGAGAACATTTCTTCCACCTTTAGTTCTCATTCTTTGTCTGAAACCATGAACTTTTTGTCTTCTTCTTTTCTTTGGTTGATAAGTTCTTTTCATAGCCATAATAAAAAAATCCTCCTATTCTAATTTTTGTGGTTTCACAAGTAGACCAATAACGATAAAAAACAAGAATAGTCTTTTGCAAAACTATTCTAGTATATAAAACAAAAATTTGTTTGTCAATCAATTTATCATTCGGACCGGCAAAATAAGGTATAGGTACTCTTCTTTTTCGCCGTCAACAGGTGTGATTGTACAAGGGTTTGTTGGACCTTGGAAATTGATTTTTACAAACTCATCATCAATGACTCTAAATGCTTCCAAGAAGTATCTTGCATTGAATGCAATGAGTAAATCTTTTCCTTCAAGAACAATTCCTATCTTTTCTTTTATGTTACCAATTTCTGAGTTAGATGTTAATAACATATTATCTTCTTTAAGGTCAAACTTAACCAAATTGTTTTGACCTATTTTTGAAAGTAATGATGCTCTTTCAAGAGCGTCAACAATTTGTGCTTTGTTTACTGTAATTACAGTTTCTTTTGCTGATGCCATTATTATTTGTTTGTAGTTTAAAAATTCTCCTTCCAAAAGTCGTGTAATTATCTTTGTGTCGCCTTGGTCGACCATCAAGAAGTTTTTATTTACATACACATTTACTTGTTCGTCAGAATCATCTAAAAGTTTTGATATTTCTCTTAAACTTTTATCTGGAACAATACAAGATGTTTCAGTGTTTGAGAAGGTGAGTACCTTTCTTGCAAGACTAAGTCTATAACCATCACTTGTAACTGCCTTTATTACATCTTTGCCTATTTCAAGCAAACAGCCCCTAAGTATTGGACGAGAATCGTCTATTGCAACAGAGAAAATAACTTTGTTTATTAGTTCTTTTAGATTGATCTTTGTTATACCAAAATATTCTTTTGAGTCCATAAGGTTTATATCTGGATATTCGTTTTCAACAAAACATTGAATATAACCTTCACTGTCAAGATACTTTATTTTAAGACCGTTGTTTTCTTCTAAAGTCAACTCTATTTTGTCATTTGTGAGTTTTTTGACATATTCAGAGAAAAACTTTCCCGGAACAACGCAAGAGCCTTCTTCTTTGACTTCGGCTTTTATCTTCTTTTCAATAGATAGTTCAAGGTCTGTTGAAAATAGTGTTAGTGTGTCATCTTCGGCAACAAGTTTAATTCCTTCTAAAACAGGATTTGTTGTTTTTACTGCAATTGCTTTACTTACTTTAAGCACTGCATCTGCAAGGTCTAAGCCTTCACATAAAATTTGCATTTTTGGTACTTCCTTTTATTTTTATTTTTTTATTTTTAAATTGTAGTATTATTATTAGTAAATGTGGATATGTTAATTAAGTTTTTGTCACACTATAAATTGTGTTTATAAAATTTATACTGTCAAAATTGTCCTATATGTTGTAATTTTTAAATGTGTATAAAGTGTTGATAAATAATTTTTTTTGTAAACATTTCAACATTTTTCACTTATTTGTGCTTTTAAATCGTTTACAATGGTCTTTGTTTTATGGTCTTTTTTCATAAGTTCGGTGATTTTATCTCGAGAGTGGATAATAGTTGTATGGTCACGACCTCCAAACAATTTTCCTATTGTAACAAGTGGAATATCTAGCATTTCACTTATAAGGTATATTGCCATCATTCTAGGTTCGACAATTTCTTTTGATTTTTTCTTGCCTGTGATTTCATTGTAGCCTATTGAGTAATAATCGCAAACTGTTTGAATAATAACTTCTGGTGTTAGTTTTTCTTTCTTTACATCAATTTGTTCTTTAAGTGCTTCTTTTGCTTCTTCAATTGATGCTGATTTTTTGCCAAGAAGGGTAGCAAAGAAATATACCTTACTTAAAAGACCTTCCATTTCACGAATGTTTGTATCAACTTTTTCTGCTATAAATTCGATAACATCATCGTCTATAAAATACCTTTCAAGTTGTGCTTTCTTTCTAAGAATAGCAACTCTTGTTTCAAAGTCAGGCATTTGCATATCTTGAATAAGTCCACTTGAAAGACGACTTACAAGCCTATCTGCAAGTGTTTCAATTTCTTTTGGTGGTCTATCTGATGAAATTATAATTTGTTTGTTTTGTTGATAAAGGTCATTAAAGGTATGGAAGAACTCTTCCTGAGTGCTTGTACGCCCTGCAATGAATTGAATATCGTCAACCATAAGCACATCAAGGTTTCTATATTTTTCTCTAAACTGTGCCGTGCCTTTAACAGAACCTTTTTCTTTGTTTGTTCCAAGCGATTCTATGTAGTCATTAGTGAATTGGTCACAAGTTACATATTCAATTTTAAGTTTAGGATTAGATTGTTTTAAATAGTTTCCAATAGCGTGAAGAAGGTGAGTTTTTCCCAAACCAACGCCACCATATATAAATAGGGGGTTAAGTTTATGTCCGGGATTTTCTGCTACTGCACGGGCTGCTGCATAACAAAATTGATTGCTTTTTCCTACGATGAAGTTATCAAAAGTGTATTTTGGATTAAACATCATACGCTTTGATTCGTCATCTTCACGAACAACATTCTCTTGTGGTTTATTTTTTTTGAGATATTCTTGTTTTTCATCTGGGTCAAGTACTTCAAATTTGGTATCTTCGCCAAATACACTTTCAATAGCCTCTTTAAGTTCGTTTGAGTGGTTTTTTAAAAGTTGTCTTTTTGCACTTGGTGAAGTCGCAACAAGTACAAGTTTGTCTGTGTAGTCCAAAACTTCAAGAGTTTCAATCCAAAGTTCATAAGAGACAAAACTTACCATGCTTTCAAGTTTTGAAAGAACATTGTCCCACATTTGTTTTAAGTCTTGCATTTATTTCTCCAAAGTAAATTATATATTATAAAGTTGATAATGTCAAACTTCGTCTTTGCCTTTTTGTTTCTTCTTTTTCTTTTCTTTTTTCTCTTTTTTGCTTTGTTTGTAATGTTTTATAAACTTTTCAAAGACATCGTTTGAATCGTCTTTTTCAAGTGGTTTAACTGCTATTGTTTCGTCACGAACAGGAAGTGCTTGTTCTTTTACAGGCATTGTGACATCGTCGTTTCTTAGCCTTACTTCTAGTTGGTTAAATGGCATTGAAATGTTTTCTCGTTTAAATTCGTTGAATACATTGTCCATAACATAGTAATAAACATCCCAATAATCTGCACCATAGCACCAACAGTTTGCCGTTATAGTGATACTGCTTTCATCAAGAGTGTTTAAAGATGCAAAAGGTAATGGTTCCAAAAGTACTTTATTGCAACTTGTCATAACTTTTTTTATTACATCTTTTGCTTTTTCAACATCTGTTGCATAATCTACAGAAAAGTTAAAAACAACTTTTCTTGTTTTGTTGTGACTATAGTTTATAAGTTCGCTACCAACAACTATGCTATTTGGAATACTAATTGTTTTGTTGTCGGTTGTATCTATTATTGTGTGTAGCATTTTAATTTCTTTTACAGTTCCTTCAACATCTCCAATTTTAATATAGTCACCTTCATTAAATGGCCTTGTACTTATTATAACAACTCCGTTTGCAAGGTTTGAAAGGCTGTCTTGCATAGCCAAAGAAAGAGCAAGACCTGCTGCCGAGATAACTGCAATAAAGCCTGTGATAGGTATACCTATTATTTGACAAATTGCAATCAGTAACAATAAGTAAAGTGAAAATCTAATTATTGTAATTAAAAATTTTGCCGTAACAGAAGGCATTTTTGTTTTTGAAAAGATTTTACTTAGTAATTTAATTAAGAGTTTAATTACTATATAACCTAGTATAAAAACACCCAAGCACTGAACAATATTTAGACCAACGGTTTTCATAATGTTTAGTGCTTCTTGACCTAGACTGTTCCAGTCAATCAAAAGTAAATTCATAATATTTCTCCTTTGTATACTAAGTACATTGTAATATTGTGTGCAATTTTTGTCAAAAAAAAGCAATTAAAAACAAAGTTAGGCTGTCAAAAAATAGAAAAAAATAAATAGTTTAAATAATTAGTAGTGATTTTATGTTTGACTTTAAAGTAAAATAATATATAATGACTTTATCAAAGAAAAGAAAAGAGGTTTTTTATGGATGAAGATGAAGAATTAAATTATAGGTATGATACACAACTACTAATTGATGGCAAAGACTTAGATGAAGACAAAATAAAAGAATATTTCAACACCAAATTTGAGGGTGATTGTTTGCTTGTTGTAGGTGATAGCGAACTTATAAAAATTCATTATCACACCAACCAACCTTGGAAAGTGCTTGAATATTGTTCTACACTTGGTGAAATTTATGACATAGTTGTTGAAGATATGTTCCGTCAAGCAAAAGGTCTTAAAGGTTAAAAAAAAACAAAAAAAAAGGGAAGGTTTTTATGCCTTCCTTTTTTGTTTAATTATGTAAAACTATTTTACCTGTTTTTAGAGTTTGTTGTACATCAATAACTCTTTGATTTGTTGAGCCGACCCAATGTGCTTGCGTATCTCGTTTTGCTAATACAAATTTGCCGTCACAAAGTACATCTACATATTTTAATACTTCAAGGTCTTTTATCTCTTCAAAACTATATCCTGTGTATAACCAAATAGTTTTTTTAGGATACTTTTGCTTTATTTCTTTGCAAAGTGCCGTTACGGTGTCGATATTGCCTTTAAATAGTGGGTCGCCACCAGAAAAGGTTATGCCACTAACATAATCTTTATCAAGTTCTGTAAAGATTTCGTTTTTAGCATCTTCGTCAAACAAAATACCACTTTCTGGGTCCCAAGTTTCTGGATTGTGACAACCTTTGCAGTGATGAGAGCATCCTGCAACCCAAAGTACAACTCTTAGTCCATCACCGTTTAACATATCGTCTTTTGTTATGTTATGATAATTCATTTACATGCTCCGTCTATCTTTAATTTCTGCCATTTTTGCGTCGTTGAGTCTTGAATCTCCTTTGACACGAGAGTAGGCAAGATAACCATTCATTCTATCAATTTTTGTTAGGTTTTTGCTTCCACATTTTGGACAAACATCCATATCAAGTTCGGAATGTCCACAGTCGTCACAGTATGAAAGTGACAAGTTTACACCTTCATAAAATCCCATATCCATTGCACGCTCAACCAAAGTTACAAACGCTTTTTTATTGTAATCTATTGGGTATCTTACATACTGAATTTTTCCACCGTTAAACAAATTCCAAAATCTGTTTTCTTTGTCTTGTTTTTCAATAGGTGAGATGTTTTCTGATACATGGCAGTGGAAACTGTTTGAAACATATGGCTTGTCTGAAACGCCTTCAACTATTCCATAAAGTCTTCTAAATTGCTTTACTTGAAGTCCACAAAGATTTTCTGCTGGTGTTCCATATATTGCATACAAAATACCATCTTCTTTTTTAAACTGAGCAACTTTATCATTTATGTACTTCATAACTTCAAGAGCAAATTCGCCGTCTTCTTTCAATGACTTGTGATTGTAAAGCATTTGAAGTTCGTTTAGTGCTGTTATTCCAAAAGATGCAGTTGCTGTTTTTAAAATAGGTTTGATTTTGTCTGTGTATTTTAAGTGTCCACCATAAAAACCACCTTCGCAGTATGCTAGTGGGTTTACAGAAGCACGCATTTCACCAAGATAGTCGTATGTTCTCTTGTGGAGATTTCTTATCATTTCAAGGTAGTAGTCAAGAACTTCATAAAAATCTTTATTTTCTTTTCTTGCTTTTGCGAGAATCATAGGCAAGTGCAAACTTACTGCACCAACATTGAATCTACCAACATATACAGGCTTGTCGTTTTCGTCAGCAGGATTCATACCACCTCTTTCATACCAAGGTGACAAGAAAGCACGGCAACCCATAGGACTTATGGCAAGACCATATTTTTTGTAAATGCTTGCAACATAGCCTTCACCAGTCAAACTTAACCAGTCAGGGTACATTGTCTTTGAAGAACATTCAATACCAGCAAGGAAGACATCATGACAAGGTTTGCCTTCGGCATGAAGGTTTTTATCGTACAAGAAAATTATCTTTGGGAACAAAACAGGTTTTTTACATTCTGCTTTGCCTTCGCCATTTTTACGAACTTCAAGAAGTGTCTTTGCTGCCATTTTTCCAAATTCATCGGTAGCAAGTCCACAAGTTGTTGCTATAAAAGGATAATCTCCTCTTGATGAAGCAACTGTATTGAATTTGTATTCCCAGCCTTGAAAACCTTGTTTAAATTCGTATTGGACATCTTTCATTGCCTGGTCGTGACTGACTTCATCACTTAGTCCCAAACCTTTGTATTTATTGTACCACTTATCGTAGGACTTTTTTGCGTATTTAACAAGGAGTTTATCACACTCTGGTATTGTGAACCCACCATACTGTTGACTTGCAGCAGAAAGAACAATATCTCCAATAACATCAAATGCAACATCTAGTGTCTTTGGTTCATTGTACCAAACATTGCCCATTTCAAAACCACCTGTTAAAACTTCTTCAACATTAAATAGGCAACAATTCATGGTGTCACGGCGTGCCGACATATCGTGTATGTAAATGTATCCATCATTTATTGCTTGAATCTCGTCACGATTTAAGAAAAACTTTTTATATAATTCTTTGTTTAATTGGTTAAATATTAAACTCCTTTTGGTTGATACAAGTGTGGAATCACAGTTTGCATTTTCCTTATCGCCAATATACATAATTGCTTGGCTTTTTTTGTAAACATCATCTAGCATTGCAACGAAGTCTTGTTTGTAATCTCTGTAATCTTTGTAACTCTTTGCAACTTTTGGGAAAAATTCTTCCAAAGCCTCTTCAACAATACTGTGCATAGTAAGAATTGGGATTTTGTCCAAACCTAGTTTTTGTACATTACTATTTACTCGGTCACAAAGTTTTTTGATATCTTCGTCTGTAAATTTAACAAGTACCCTCTCAGCAGATTTAGAAACTGCCTTAACGACTTTTTGAATGTCATAATCTTCTAAACTTCCATCTTTTTTTATAACTTGTACCATATGTAGACTCCTTTTAACACATTTACAATATATTGTGGTTATGCCCAAAAATTACACCATATATTGAAAATATAACAAGATAATAGCACACAAAAATAGGCAGTTGCAAGCGTTTTTGTATAAAAATTTTATTTATTTTTTTGGCATTTTATGAATGTTCTTTAAACATAAAAAAAAGATGTTATAAAACAACAACAAAAAAAATGTTTTATAAAAAAGATTGTAAAAAATATAAAATTTTGATATCTTGGTTTATGTTAAAAGGAGATATATGACTAAGGACGAAAGATTAAAAATTTATGACGAAGCCACCAAACTATGGGGACTTGTAGCGCAGTATGACCAGTGCATAGAAGAAATGGCAGAACTAACTGTTGCTATAAATAAGTACAAACGCAAAGTTTTGTATGGCGAGTACGAGAACAAAGATATTGTTCAAAGCGTAGTTGAAGAAATCGCTGATGTAAAATTGTGTTTGGAACAAATAGAATATTTCTTTAAGGACTACGACATAGATAAAGTAGTTGAAAAGAAAGTTCAAAAGTTGGAAGATGAAATAGAGTATATGAAAAGCAAGAAAAAATAACTATTGAACACCTAAAAGTTTGTCAACAGATACACCATAGATAGTAGAGAGTCTAACCAAATGTTCGTATTCAGGTCTTGTGTGATTGTTCTCCCAGTTAGATATATTTGTTTGAGAGATTCCTAAAAGTTTGGCCACTTGTCGTTGGGTCAAATTGCATACACACCTATAATACTTAAAGTTGCAACCAAATTCCATACAAAAAGTATAAAGGGGATAGGGGGTTTACAAAACAAAATATAACTAATACATATTTTGATGTCGATAATTGTCGAACGGTGTCGAAAGATGTCACACAATATAAACAAAATGAGTAAAAACAAGGGGTTAAACAAAAGGCGTAATATTTTTACAAAATAAAGTGATTTTTGTAAAAAATAAAAAAATTTATAATTTTCTATTGACCTATTGAAAAAAATATGTTATGATTTGTCGAAAAAGGGGAAATTTTAGATGAAGGACAACTCTGTTACTTACTTTTACGGCACAAAAGGTGAAAATTACACAAAGATTAGTGACTTTTGTAAAAAAACAAATATGTTCTTTTTTGAGTGCACTTCTCTTGACGAGTTAATGTACATACTTTTGGGTGCTGAATCTAATTTTGTGATTGTAGACAAAGATGCAAATGTCACGCACAAACAACTTGAAGAACTTGCAGATAAAAAGAAATTTTATTATTTAGACACCACTTACAGTGGATTGAAAAAAAATATAATGGTGGTAGAGGATATGGAAAAAACAATAGATAAAATCAGGAATGACAATATACAAACAGAAGAAGAAATTAGTGAAAAGAAAATGTATTGCTATCAAGTTGTAAATGAAGAACTTGATAAGTTGTATTTTAGGGGAAAGCATATCGGCACAAAATATCTTGCAGATATGGTTTATGAACATTTTAAATCCAAAGTACAAAACAGAAAATGTGCACAAACACTTGTTGCCTTGGCAGAAAGGTTTGAAACCACAGCAACAGGCATTGAAAGAGCAATAAGGTTTGCAATAAAGCGTGCCTTTGAAAGTTGTGAGGACAAGCAGGTGTTTTATAACATTTCAAAAGCACATAGAGCACCAACTATGAAAGAGATGATTTCTTATTTGCTGGGTAAAGTCATTTATGGAAACAAAAAATATTTTAAATAAAAATTGTGACATCTTGTCACTTGAAAGAAAAAATAAAACAGTGAAAAAATCACTGTTTATTTTTTTGTAAGTCATTTAAAAACGACAACTTTTTTCGTATTCGAGATAGTGCATTGTCTATGCTTTTGCTTGTTACATCTAAAAGTGAAGATATATCTTTATATGAATACCCTTTTAGATATAGAGATAAAACTTTTTGTTCAAATGAAGAAAGGGTGGATATAATCTTTTCTTTTATATCTTGAAGATTTTCACTATGTATCAACTTTTCGTCAGGTGAAGGAGATGGTGACGGTATAACCAAAGTTATATCATCGTCATTATTAAGTTTAACTTCGCCTTGGCTAGATAATGATAGGCCTTGATTTAAAAATACATTTTTTTTGCGATTTGCAATTTTTATAGCACTTTGGACATTGCGTGTTATACACATATGGGCAAAAGTTGAAAATGATGTCTTTGAATTTATCTCGTAGTTTGTATATGCTTTGTAAAGCCCTATCATAGCCTCTTGCAAAAGGTCATCATATTCTGCGCCCACCAAAAAGTAACTGCGAGCAATTTTGCTTGCAAGTTGTTTGTATCTTGACATAAGGGAGTCAAGTGCGACTTCATCACCCTTTTTTGCTTTTTCTATCAATTCGTTGTCAGTTAACATCTTTGTCTTATTGCCTCATAGATTGCAATACCTGCTGCAACACTTGCGTTTAGGCTATTGATTTTTCCGTTTTGCTTTAAAGAAATCACATCGTCACAGTTTTGCTTTACAAGTTTGCTTACTCCAAACCCTTCGCTTCCAACAACAATGGCTATGTCGCCTTTAAGGTCGACATCATAGATATTTTTTCCACCAAGTTCAAGTGCATAAACCCAAAAGTTTTGCTCTTTTAAATCACGAATAAGGTTGTTTAAGTTGTTTGTTCGTGCTACCAAAACATTAGTGGTTGCACCTGCACTTGTCTTTATAACTGTATCGTTTACTTGGCAAGCACGCCACTCTGGAATAACTATTCCGCTAACTCCTGCACATTCGCAAGTTCTTATTATTGCACCCAAATTGTGTGGGTCCTCAATCCCGTCCAAAATAACCAAAAAGCGTTTGCCTAAGGCATCGTGATTCAAAATATCTTCTATTTGTGCATATTTAAAATCTGTTGTTTCACAAACAAAACCTTGGTGGTGGCTTGCTTTTTTGTCAAGTACTGCCTTTGGTACAAAATCAATTTTTACACCTTTTTGCTTTGCAAGTGAAATTAGTTCATTGCTAACTTTATCGGTCAAGTTGTTTTGGACAAACATCTTGTTTATTGTATTTTCGCTGCTCAGTAACTCACGAACAACATTTTTTCCTTGTACTATCACATTTCCTCCATTGATATCTTTAAAAATTCGTTTAATCTTTCCTTATTATTAGATATATATAAATAACCTATAAGCGCTTCAAAACAAGTTGCTTTTTTGTATTCGGCAGAAGAACTGTTTTTGGCGCTATGATGTATTTTTGTATTGCGTGTACGGCGTATCAAATCTTTTTCTTCTTCACTAAGTTTGTCAAAAAGTTTATCTAAAACTTTGCTTTGAAAAGTAGCACAACAAAACTTGCTTGCATATTTATGATAGTCGTTTATTTTTTTTAGACCACTGCTAATTACATGCTCACGAACATAAAGTGTGTGTACTGCATCTCCAACAAACGCAAGCATAAGAGGGGTTAAGTTTTTAATTTCCATTGAATAATTACTCTTTAAAATCTTAGGTAGTATAGACATTATCCACAAAATTGTCAAACATATAAAATGCTTGAAAAATATAAGATATACACAAAAATGTGAATAAGTTATCCACATTTCCACATTTGCATATTTATACATTTTAATTTTTAATTATAAATTTTTGGCAAATTTTGGTTAAAAGTGGATAAAATTGAATAAGTTATCCACATTTCCACACTTTGTTATACCAAAATAACTTTTTTTGTATTTACAATTTAAGGTCGTATGTATATGTAGTGTGCATAACTTGTTTATATGTATACCTATTGTGACTATATTTGTCAAATAAAAGATTGACATCGCCTTTAAATGTATTTATATTAAATACATTGGAGAATATATATGAATTTTAATTATGACAAAAGTATAGATGATAAGTGGAGAGCACTTTGGGAACAAAGACAAACTTATAAATTTGATAAAAATTCATCTAAACCAAAATATTACCTACTTGAAATGTTTTCATATCCATCGGGAAGTAAACTTCATTTAGGGCATTGGTGGAATTATAGTTTGCCAGATAGTTTTGGAAGAATGAAGCGTATGCAAGGCTACAATGTTTTTCAACCTGTTGGATTTGACGCCTTTGGGTTACCTGCAGAAAACTATGCAATAAAAACAGGTATTCACCCAAAAGATAGTACTGCACAAAACATTAAAACAATGGAGGAGCAGTTAAGACAATTAGGTGCAACTTATGATTGGGACTATGAAGTCAAGACAAACGAAGAAGAGTACTATAAATGGACACAATGGGTGTTTTTGAAACTCTACGAAAAAGGTTTGGCTTACAGAAAAGATGCACCAGTAAATTATTGTCCACATTGTCAAACAGTTCTTGCAAACGAGCAGGCAAGTGGTGGTGAGTGTGAAAGATGCCATAGCAAAGTTGAGCATAAACATTTGACTCAATGGTTCTTTAAGATAACCGATTATGCAGAAAGGTTGCTTGAAGGTCTAAAAACTATAGATTGGCCTGAAAAGACAAAGAGAATACAAACAAATTGGATAGGCAAAAACACAGGTGCAAAAGTTCGTTTTAATATTTTGGGGCATGATGAAAAGATAGAAGTATTTACAACAAGAGTAGATACGCTTATGGGTGTAACATATGTTGTTTTAGCACCAGAGAATAGTCTTGTTGATAAAATTACAACACAAGAGCAAAAAGATGCTGTTTCATCTTATAGAGAAAAAGTACTTCATTTAAGCGAGATAGATAGAACAAGTACAGTAAGAGAAAAAACAGGTGTATTTACAGGAGCATATGCAATTCACCCACTAACAGGAGAGAAAGTACCTGTTTATATAAGTGATTATGTTCTTGAAAGTTATGGAACAGGTGCAGTTATGGCAGTTCCAGCACACGATGAAAGAGATTATGAGTTTGCTAAAAAATTTAATCTTGAAATAAAAATGGTAATAAATAGCAAAGATAAAGAAGTTACTTTACCATTTACAGAAAGTGGAATACTTGTAAATAGTGGTGAGTTTAATGGACTTAGTTCAAGTGATGCAAAAAAAGCCATTGTCAAAAAACTTGAAAGCATAGGCATGGGCGAGATGACAACAACCTATCGTCTTCGTGACTGGCTTATTAGTCGTCAAAGATATTGGGGAGCACCTATTCCTGTTGTTTATTGTGACAAATGTGGAATAGTTCCTGTTCCAGAAAGCGAACTTCCTGTTAAACTTCCATACAATGTTGATTTTAAACCAACAGGCAAAAGCCCACTATATTACTGTGACGAATTTGTAAACACAACTTGTCCAAAATGTCATAAAAAGGCAAGAAGAGAAACTGATACACTTGATACCTTTGTATGTTCAAGTTGGTACTATTTAAGATATCTTGACCCACACAACAGCAAAATGCCTTTTGACAAAAAAATAACCGATAAGTTTATGCCTGTAGATAAATATGTTGGTGGTGTAGAGCACGCAGCAATGCACCTTTTGTATGCAAGGTTTATATACAAAGCACTTAAAGATATGGGATATGTTAGTGGAGAAGAGCCATTTAAAAGCCTTATTCACCAAGGTACAATCCTAGGTGCTGATGGGCAGAAGATGAGCAAAAGTCTTGGAAACACAGTGAGCGCCGATGAATATGTAGCAAAATTTGGAAGTGATGTATTTAGAACATATCTAGGCTTTGGTTTTTCGTATACAGAAGGTGGGCCTTGGAGCGATGACGGAATACTTGCTATAAACAAATTTTTCCAAAAGATTGCAAAAGTATTTGAAAACTTTTCTAATCTTGAAAAAAATAGCAATGATGAAATAGAGGAAGATTTAGAAGTTTGGTTACACAAGACAATAAAGAGTGTTACACAAGATATGGAGAACTTCCAATTCAATACATCTATTGCAAGACTTATGGAACTTACAACACAGATATCAAAATACCAAGCAAAACCAAAAAGAAACTATGAGCAAGAAAAACACGCAGTCTATTGTTACGCAAAACTTTTAGCACCAATAATGCCACACTACATGGAAGATGTTTGGCAAAAACTAGGTCATGAAACATCAATCTTTGACGAGAAATGGCCAACATTTGATGAAGCAAAAACCATGGCAAAAAGTGTTGAAATTGCAATTCAAGTCAATGGGCAAATTCGTGCAAGGATAAATATCCCAGCAGATACAAGTGATGAAGATATGAAAAAGATTGCACTTGAAAACGAGAATGTAACAAAATACACAAGTGGTAAACAAATCAAAAAAGTAATATGTATTAAAAATAGGCTTGTAAATATAGTTGCTGTATAGAAAAAACTAAAAGGATAGATTATGTTAAAGAAAATGTATGGAAAAATGTTTAAGTATTTTGATAGAAAAAATCTTAAACAAAACCTTAAAGAAAAATACAAAATTCCAGACAATCTTGTCGGGGAGTTAGATATTTTATACGGCGAAGATGCCGAAAATAACACCTTTGACATATACTATCCAAAAAATTTACAAGACAAAGAACTCCCAACCATTATAAATATTCATGGTGGAGGATATGTTGCAGGAATTAAAGAAAACTGTTCTGTGCTTTGTCGCAAAATGGCAGAGAAAGGCTACTGTGTAATAAATATGGAATATACAAAGTCTGAGACAAAAGGGTTTCCTACTCCTGTATATGAAACATTTAAACTATTTGATTATATAAATTCTCATGAAGAAATAAAAAAACATATAAATTTGAATAAGTTGTTTTTAAGTGGAGATAGTGCAGGTGGGCATATCTCATCACTTGTTGCAAATATTCTTGAAAGTGAAGACTTAAAACAAAAGTTTAATGTAAAGAGCAATTTAAAAATAAAAGGGCTAATTCTTATAAGTCCAGTATTTGGAGTTTTTAAATTTGGAAAACTAAGGTTTTTGAGAAAAAAGTTAGAGCAAGTTGTGTTTAAAGAAAACTACCAAACAAGCATACAAAATGCGTGTAACAATCTCGAACTTTTAAACAAGAACTTCCCACCATGTATTATCTTTTCAGCACTAACCGATGTTTTGAATGTCCATACACAAATATTGCTAAAAAAAGCAAAAAAGATTGGGCTTTGTGTTAAAAACTATAACTTTGTTTCTGGAAAACACTTAGGGCATGATTTTATTGCAATATATCCAGAAGGAAGAGAAGGCAAATTCTCTTTACAAAAAATTGATGAGTTTGTTCAAGATGTTTTAAATGATGCAATATCTTTTGTTCCAGAAAAGTTTAACATAAATCTTAGTTTAAAAAGTTCTAAACAATTTCTTAATGACGATAAAGTTATTGAAAAATAAAATTTTTTTAAAAATCATTGACAATTTTTTTTAAAAGTGGTAAATATATCATCGTAAATTAAATATTTCTTTTCCAAAGACAGCAAGTGATTATTCATAAAAACCTTTTTGGTTACTTGCCGAGGCAAAGTTTAGTGATTGGATATTATTTCCTTTCGGTCTTTGCCGAAAGGAATTTTTAATTTAGCATACAAATCTAAAAAAGGAGGCAAATAAATGAGTGCAAATTTTGAAGCAAAAAAAGCGCTTGTTGAGGAAATAAAAGATAAACTCTCTCGCGCAAAAACAGTTGTATTTGTTGACTATCGTGGAATTACTGTTGAACAAGACACAAAAATGCGTGCTGAGTTTAGAAAAAGTGGTTCTGAGTACAAAGTTTACAAAAACCGTCTTATGTCAATAGCACTTAATGACCTTGGCTATAAAGATGTTGATAAATATCTTGAAGGCACAAGTGCAGTCGCTTTTGGTTATGATGACGAAATTGCTCCAGCAAAAATAGTCAAAGACGCATCAAGTGAAAATTGTGCAATGACTGTTAAGTTCGGCATATACAACAATCAAATAGTAGATGAAGCAACAATCAAAAAACTTGCAAGCATACCATCAAGAGAAACTCTTCTTGGACAACTTGTTGGGTTGTTATCATCACCAATGCGTAGTCTTGCTATTGCAATTAAGGCTATTGCAGACAAACAATAATTTTTATTAAAGGAGATTAAAAAAAATGGCAGATTTGAATAAATTTGTAGAAGAAATAAAAGGTCTTTCAGTTGTTGAACTCAATGACCTTGTAAAGAAAATTGAAGAAGAATTTGGTGTAAGCGCAGCAGCAATGGTTGCAGCAGCACCAGCAGGTGGCGCACAAGCCGCAGCAGAAGAGAAGACAGAATTCAATGTTGTTCTCAAAGAAGCAGGAGCAAACAAGATTGCAGTTATTAAAGCAGTTAAAGATATCACAGGACTAGGTCTTGGCGAAGCAAAAGCCTTGGTTGAAAGTGCTCCAAAAGCAATTAAAGAAAATGTACCAGTAGAAGAAGCAAAAGCAATGGAAGCAAAACTTAAAGAAGCTGGCGCAGTTGTTGAACTTAACTAACTCATAACGAAAAAGATTTGTATGTAAAAAAAATCAGGCATTTATGCTTGATTTTTTTGTTTTTAAAACACTTTTTTTTGTTTTTTTTGTAAATATTTTAATAAAATAAAAATAAGGATAAAATTTTTTTAAACTAGAAAAAAGAGAATATATGTATAAAGTAAAGTTCCTTTTATATAAGTAAAAAAATAAAAGACTAAAATATATTTATTTTCTCAAAAATAAAACAAATATGTTAGTATAATATACCTATAAAAAATAAATAGTTTAAATATACTAGATTTTTTTGTGTTGTATATGTTATTATCTCTTTGGAGATTATTCATGGAAAAATTAAAAATAGGAATGTTTATTGATACATATTTTCCAATGATAGACGGCGTAATAATGGTTGTTGACAACTATGCAAAAAGATTAAATAAAATTGCAGATGTTACAGTTTTTTGTCCATATGGAAAAGATAAAAAATATCAAGATAATTTTGATTACAAAGTGGTAAGATGCAAAAGTATAAAGATTGTGCATTTTGATTATACTTTACCTGTTCCAAAATTAGATAAAAAATTTAAAAAACAACTTCGTGATTCCAAACTGGATATTATTCATATTCATTCACCTATGGGTATTGCGAAAATGGCAATAAAGTATGCAAAAAAACATAAAATACCTTGTGCTGTTACTCTGCATAGTCAGTTTAAACAGGACATTTACAAAATAACACATTCAAAAATATTGACTAAAATTGTGCTTAAAAGTTTGATGAAAACAATAAACAAGTGTGGTGTTGCGTGGACGGTTAATACCGCAATACAAAATCTATTTATAAATGAATACGGACTAAAAATACCAAGCAAGATTATACCAAACGCAACAGAACTTGAATTTTTACCACAAAAAGAAGAAAATAGGGCAGAAATAAGAAAAAAATATAATATTTTAGATGACGAATATATATTTTTATTTGTTGGTAGATTAAACTTAATTAAGAATTTAATATTTTTAGTTGATTCGCTAAAAGTACTAAAAGACAACAAAGTAAAGTTTAAAATGTTGTTTGTAGGTGATGGACAAGATGAAAACAAACTTAAAGAACACATAAAAAAATGTGGACTAGAAAATAACTGTATTATGTGTGGAAAGATAACATCTCGTGAGCAACTTGCAAAAATATATAGCGCAAGTCACTTGTTTTTATTCCCTTCACTTTATGATACTAATTCACTTGTGCAAATTGAAGCAGCAAGTCAAAAAACTCCAACAGTTTTCATTGAAGGAGCAAGAACGGCTGGTACTGTAACAAAAGATGTAAATGGGCTTATTGCAAAAAATGATGTAAACAGTTATGCAAAAGAGATTGAAGACATATTAAGTGATGAAGAAAGGTACAAACAACTATGCGAAAATGCATATCGTGACCTTTATGTAAATTGGGATATGGTTACGCAAAAAGTTTATGACGAGTATTTAAAACTAATACAACAAAACAATTTGTCAAAAGACAAAAAAGATGTATAATAAAAGACAGGAGCAAAGGTGTATCAAGCGCTTTATAGAAAGTATCGCCCACAGACATTTGATAAAGTAGTTGGGCAAGAACATATAACGACAACTCTTATCCACCAAATAGAAAGTGGTAAGATTTCTCATGCCTATCTTTTTACGGGAAGTCGTGGAACAGGGAAAACAAGCACAGCAAAAATTTTTGCAAAGGCAATAAATTGTCTAAATCCAAAAAATGGTTCACCATGTGGAGAGTGTGCAGTTTGCAGGGCATTAAGTCAAGAAAATAATCTTGATATAGTTGAGATAGATGCAGCATCAAATAACCGTGTAGATGAAGTAAGAGATATAAGAGAAAAAGTTAAATTTTTACCAGTTTCGGCTAAGTACAAAGTGTATATAATTGATGAAGTCCATATGCTTACAGAAAGTGCCTTTAATGCTTTACTAAAAACACTTGAAGAGCCACCTAGCCATATTGTCTTTATTTTGGCGACAACAGATGTTCAAAAACTTCCTGCAACAATAGTTTCAAGATGTATGCGCTTTGATTTTCACTTGCTAAGTGACGAAACTTTAAAAAAACATTTAAAACATATATTCACATTAGAAAAAATTGAGTTTGATGAAGACGCAGTAACACAAATTGTAAAATCAGCACAGGGAAGTGTAAGAGATATGCTTTCAATCGCTGACGGAATTGTTGCGTTTTCAAAAGGCAAAATTAAAAGCGAAGATGTTTCAAGTTTGTTAGGCACAACCGATTATGACAACAATTTAAGCATAGTAAAGAGCATATCAACAAAAGATATAGGTCAGGCACTACTATGTGTAGATAAGGCAGAAAAAAATGGCAAAAATATGAATGTTGTTGCAAAAGACCTAACACAGTGTGTGAGAGATTTGATTGTTGCAAAAACTTGCAATGACGCAGAAAGTATGCTTGGTTTTACTCATGAAGTTTATGAAAAGTACAAGGCATTAGCAGACGAAATAGATGTGGCAAAACTTATGCAATATATGAAGATTTTTTCATCGATGATTACAGAACTTAAATTTGCACTTTCGCCAAAAACACTTCTTGAAAGTGCAATTATAGATTGTACTCTTGAAAAAAAAAACTGAATTTGACTAAAATAAAAAACGATGAATTTTCACCACAACAAAAAATGTCAGCCCAAACACTTTGGGGAAAGGTTATACTTTATTTAAGAGAGCATAACGATAGAATATTACATGTTATGTGTGGGGATATTCGAGATGTTGAGTTTGAAGGTGATGAGTTTGTTATTTCATCAAAAGAAGATTATGTAATAAGTATGCTACTAGATAAAACCAATTACGATGAATTAAAAAAGGCACTTGAAGTTTTTAATGTTTTTAAGTTTAGAGTGCAAAAAACTCAAAAAAAAGCATCAAATGACGAAAATATCGCTATTTTAAACAAGTTTTTTGATAATATTACACAAATAATTGATTAAAGGAGATTTAATATGAATAATTTTAGAGGTGGTTTCGGTGGAGGTTTTAACGGAGCAAATCTACAAAACCTTATGCGACAAGCACAAAAAATGCAAGAAGAAATGGAAAAGGCAAAACAAGAACTTGAAAGCACAGAATTTGTTGGCACAAGTGGTGGAAATATGGTAGAAGTTGTGCTAACAGGTGACAAAAAAGCAAAGAAAGTTACTATAAAGCCAGAAGTTGTTGACCCAGACGATATAGAAATGCTTGAAGATTTGGTGTTGTCAGCAATCAATGATGCAGTTACAAAAATAACAGAAGCAGAAAAACAAAAATTACCAAATCTTCCACAAGGACTATAATATGTACATTGAAAGTTTAGAAAAACTAATTAACAGTTTTAGGTCACTTCCCGGAGTGGGCTACAAAACTGCACAAAGATATGCTTACAGCATATTAAACAGAACAAAAGAAGAAGCACAAGATTTTGCTGAAAATATCATTAAAGCAAAACAAAATATAAAATTTTGCAAAGAATGTGGCAACTTCTCAGAAAGCGATATTTGTGAGATATGTCGCAAAAAAAGCAAAGATATAATTTGTGTTGTAAAAGAGCCAAAAGATATTGCCGTAATGGAAAAGGTGAAGAACTTTGACGGCGTATTTCATGTTTTAAATGGCACTATAAGTCCACTTGAAAATCGTGGGCCAGACGATATTAGAATAAGAGAACTTCTTGACAGAGTAAAAAGATATAACACTCATGAAGTAATTATGGCGCTTAACCC
>CALWPE010000075.1 GCA_944383345.1 uncultured Clostridia bacterium
CAAATGCATTTAGTGGTGCTACAAATCTTGAAAACATAGGTTTACCAGATACCATACAAGTAGTAGAGAATAATGCTTTTGATGGTGCCGTAAATGTTAAGTTTGTGGATTTTGGTAATGCAGAGATTACATCATACGGAGCAAATGTATTTGGAGATAGAACAGATGTAATAATATATACTCAAAATGAAACAACAAATGACATTATTAAAAATGCAACATTAAATGCAACTAGTACGGAAATTAATGTAACAATAGAAACCGAATATAGTTCGACCTCGACAAGTCAAGCCTCACATAGAGGGGACTTTGCATTAAAATTTATAGTAGATAATCATATTTTTGAAATAGACACTAGCTATAATATATCATTATCTAGTTTATATAATGGTTATATGATAGTATCATCTAATGACTCATCTTCAATCGATGTTTCTGTTGAAGTAAGTATTTCGGCAGAAGCATTTGGGACGACAGAATCTGCTGAAGGGATTGACCACATTCAAGAACAAATAGCAATTGCAAAAATAGAGGAAGATGGCAGTTTGACCAAAATTGCAGGAACAGCTGACGATGTTACATACTTTAATCATCCTGGTGGTACCGCAAATGTTAGTTATTCAGGGAAATCTGAAGTGGGGCAAGATCTCGCACTAGTGGTAAAACTTACAGTAATGACATATGCACAATGTTTCACTGAGGGTACATTGATAACATTAGCGGATGGTTCAACTAAACCTATTGAAGAGATTGGCTATGACGACTTGTTGCTTGTATATGATTTTGATAGAGGAGAATTTGGTTATTCATATCCAATTTGGATAACAAGTGGTACATATAGCAATTATTACTTAATGAAATTTGATGATGGTAGTGAAGTCGAAATAGTACTTTCGCACAGATTGTTTGATGTGGATGGCTTAACTTATGAGACATCAATAGATGCAACATATTCACAGATTGGAGATAGGTTCTTTAGACAAGTATTAGATGAAGATGGCAAACCAATAATAACCACACCAACATGTATAAGCATAGAAAGAATAGATGAAAAGTGTACTTATTATAATCTTGTAACATCTCAATCATTTAATTTCTTTGCTAATGGACTTTTGGGAGCAACGGGAGCAGCGAATATATACACTTTCGAAAAAACAGAAGATGGTAGATATATTCATAATCCAGAACAGTTACAAGCAACAAAATATGAAGGTAATACATTTACATATGAAGATTTTGATAGTGAAATTATACCATATGAATTCTATTTAGCATATCGCTTACCAGAGACAAAGAACATGGTAACAATACTTTCACAGATACCTCCATACAATCAATATCCACTAGAAGTTGTTTATCAAATGGCAATTGAAGTTGCAGAGGCATACTTTAAACATGGGTATTTTGAGAATATGTATGAATGGCCAGAAACATTCCAAGTAACAACATCCGATGGCTTAACAACAAGAGTAAATCCAAGAGATGCTTTTACTTTACCAACACCACAGCAGACAGAAGGCTTTATCGGTTGGTACAATACCCTTGATGGCAAAATCTATCAGGCAGGGGAAGAAGCAACAATATATATGAATACTCACTTTATTGCAAGGTATGCGTAATATATTTGTGTCATTTTGATGTAAAATCGCTTTTGTCATTCTAAGGACATATTTTGGGTGTCAGTCATTCTGAGGCACCGTTAGGTGCCGTGAGAATCTTAATACACTCCGCTTTGCTCAGGGTGACACTGCGTGGTGTCATTCTGAGGGATCATAGCGACCGTAAGAATATCAAATTTTCTATAAAAATACTCGCACATAAATGCGGGTATTTTTATGTAATGTTAAGTTTGACAATATTATATAGATTATGTTAAACTTTATTGTTAAAAAGGACAAGAATATGAAAAAAGAAGTAGGCTTACCAGATTTTATAAAATTAGAAAAAGATGTTTTAGCATTTTGGGACGATGAGCATTGTTTTGAAAAAATGCGTGAACAAAACTCAAAAACAGGCAAATGGTATCCATTTTTAGACGGACCAATTACTGCCAACAATGAGATGAAACTCCACCATGTTTGGAATAGAGCACTTAAAGATATTATGCTCCGTTACAAAAGTATGCAAGGCTATGATAGTTGCTTTCAAAATGGTTTTGATGCACAAGGTCTTTGGGTAGAAGTTAATGTTGAAAAAGAACTTGGCTTAAAGGACAAGCGTGATATTTTGACATATGGAATGGATAATTTTGTTGAAAAATGTATTGAAAGAGTCAAACATTATTCTTCAATAATAACTCGCCAATCAAAAAGACTTGGTCAGTGGATGGATTGGGAACATTCATATTTTACAAACACTGATGAAAATATAACATCTATTTGGTACTTTTTGAAAAAATGTTATGAAAAAGGTTGGTTGATTGAAAAACACAGACCAATGCCATGGTGCAGTCATTGTGGTACATCACTTAGTGAGCATGAAGTTGCAGACAACTATCAAGACATGGAACACTTAGCAGTGTTCTTCAAATTGCCAATTAAAGATAGTGATATGTCTATTGTCGTATGGACAACTACACCTTGGACACTATCGTCAAATGTCGCAGTTGCTGTTAATCCAGAACTTGATTACATCGTATGCAAAGTTAAAAGCACATCAAGAAAACTAATAATTTGCAGTGATGCAAAAAAATGCTTAAAAGATGACCTTATAAGCATAGAAAAAACTGTTAAAGGAAGCGAACTTGTAGGTCTTGTTTATGAAACATGTTTTCCAGAACTAAAGCAACAAAACTTTGAGCATAAAATTGTAGCATGGGATATGGTAGATGCAACAGAAGGTTCTGGTGCAGTCCACATAGCACCGGGTTGTGGACAGGAGGACTTTGAACTTGGTGAAAAATTAAACCTCGAAAAAGTTTGCCCTGTAGACGAAAATGGTGTTTTTTATTCTGACTTTGGCTTTTTAGCAGGTAAAAAGACAACTGAAGTTGTTGACCTTGTTTTTGATGAGTTAAAAAAGAGAGATAAACTATATTACACACACAAGCATAAACACCGTTATCCAATTTGTTGGCGTTGCAAAAACCCACTTATATTTAGACTAAGTAAAGAGTGGTACTTAAAAGCCGACGAAATTCGTTCAGAACTAATAAAGGCAGTAGATACTGTTGAATGGCAACCAGCATTTACAAAAAAGCGTATGTTAGATTGGCTTACAAATATGGGAGATTGGAACATCTCAAGAAAGCGTTTTTATGGACTTCCTTTACCATTTTATAGATGTGAACACTGTGGTGAACTTACTGTTGTTGGTTCTCTTGATGAACTTATTAAACTTTCAAGTAAAGAAGAAGTTGAGAAACTTCCTCATCTTCATAGACCATATATTGATAAAATAGAAATTACTTGTCCAAAATGCCATCATAAAGTAAAAAGGGCAAGTGAAGTTGGTGACTGTTGGCTAGACGCTGGAATAACTCCATTTAGTACAAAACAATACTTTACTAATCGTAAACATTGGGAAAAAGATTTTCCAGCAGAATGTGTTATTGAAATGAAAGAACAAATAAGACTTTGGTTCTATTCATTACTTTTCATGAGTGTTGCGCTTGAACATAGAGCACCTTACAAGAAAGTAATTGGTTTTGCTATGCTAGTCGCAGAAGATGGCTCAAAATTTAGTAAATCAGGACCAAACAACATAAGTTTTGATGAAGTTGTTGATAAATATGGTGCAGATGTTTTAAGATACATTTTTGCATCAAACAATATGCAAAACGATACTCGCTTTGGTTTTAATGTTTGTGACGAAACTCGTAGAAAGATTTTAGGACTTTGGAATGCCTATGTATTTTTCAACACCTATTATGTTTTGGACAACCCAGACCTATTACACTTTAATGCAGATAAACTTGATATAGTTGATAAGTGGTTGATTGTTTCGGTAAATAAATTTATAAAAGATAGCCAAGAAAACTACGAACATCAAAGATATTTCAATGTTGTTAAAGATTTTGAAAGTTTAATAGATGATGTTTCAAATTGGTATATAAGAACAAGTCGTAGAAGATTCTGGAAAAATGAAGGCGATGATAAAATATGTGCATATTTCTCATTGTACTATGCACTTAAAAACATAACAAAAGTTATGGCACCAATCATGCCTTTTATGTGCGAACACATATATCAAAACTTGGTAAGAAGTGTTGAAAAAGATGCAAAACTTTCAATATTCATGGATGGTTTTGCACAAGTTAGTTATGATTTAAACGATGAAAAAATAATAAAACAAACAGAAATTGCAAGAAATGTAATTAACTTAGCACAAAGACTAAGAAACGAAAATCAACTTAAGATTAAACAACCACTAAGAACAATGTATATCACAGCCGATGGTGATGCAAAAGATGCAATATTTGCATATGAAAACATTATAAAAGATGAACTAAATATAAAGAATATAGTATTCGAGCATGATATAACTAACTTCAATGACGAATATTTGCAAGTCAACTTCAAAAAGGCTGGTGCAGTTCTTAAAGGTGATGTACAAAAGGCAAAGAGTGAACTTCTAGCATTACAAGATGCCGAAATGAAAGAAAAGGTAAATGAATTTAAACAAGGCTATGTAAATTTGCTTGGACAAAAACTTTCAAGTGATTTGTTTGTGCTTTGCTTTAAACCTAAAAAAGATTATGTAATTGCAAGTGAAGGTGGTTTAACTGTTGTTTTGGATATCACTCTTGATGAAAACTTGATGCAAGAAGGTCTACTTCGTGAACTTATTCGTGCAATTCAAGTATTAAGAAAAGAAAGTGGTTTAAAAATAGAACAGAGAATAGAACTAGATATTGTATCTTTTGATGATACAATAAATAAAGTAATTGAAAAATATCTTGATAAAATAAAAACAGAAGCCTTGGTTACAAAATTTGGTAATTTAAGTGATGCAAACATAGAAGATAAAATAACCATAGGTGGAGAAGAAGTAATCATAAAAATTAAGGGCTAATTTATGAAATATAATGAAGAATGGCAAGATTTTGAAGTAATTTCGACTTCAAAAGGTGAAAAATTAGAGAGATGGGGGAATGTGTATTTACTAAGACCCGACCCACAAGTTATTTGGGATACAGAAAAATCTTTACACATCCCACAACTTTGCGCACATTATCATAGAAGTAGTTCTGGTGGTGGAAGTTGGGAATATTTAAAGAAAATACCTGATGAATGGGTTGTTTCGTGGCGAAACTTAAAGTTTTTAGTTAAGCCTATGGGCTTTAAACACACAGGACTTTTTCCCGAGCAAGCAGTAAATTGGGACATGATGATTTCACTCATAAAAAATGCCAATAGACCAATAAAGGTATTAAATTTATTTGGTTACACAGGTGGGGCAACAGTTGCATGTACAAGTGCTGGGGCAACTGTTACTCATGTTGATGCAAGCAAAAATATGGTTGAAAGATGTAAACAGAATATTTCGCTATCTGGGCTTATTGATAGACCAATTAGGTATATTGTTGATGATTGCAAAAAGTTTGTTGAAAGGGAAATTAGAAGAGGTAATTTCTATGATGCCATTATAATGGATCCACCAAGTTATGGAAGGGGACCAAGTGGTGAGATGTGGAAACTAGAAGAAAACCTTTTTGAATTTGTGAAACTTTGCAAAAAAGTTTTATCTGACAAACCATTGTTTGTACTTATCAACTCATATACAACAGGACTTCAACCTTTGGTTTTGTATGATATTTTAAAAATCGTTTTTGGAGATGGTGAAATATCATCTTATGAAGTTGGAATTAAATGTCGTGATGGGCTTATTCTTCCTTGTGGAGCCAGTGGAGTAAAAATATGGTAGATGTAGTTTATGAAGATAATCATGTTTTGGTTTGTGTAAAACCACAAAATGTTCCTTCGCAGGAAGATGAAAGTGGCGACTTAGATATGCTAAACATGGTAAAAAATTATATTAAAGAAAAATATCATAAAAATGGGAATGTCTATGTTGGGCTTGTACACCGACTTGATAGAGTAACAGGTGGACTTATGGTATTTGCAAAAACTTCAAAATCTGCAAAAAGACTTAGCGAAGAGATTGCAAGTCACAGTATGGAGAAATCTTATCTTGCCGTATGTCAAGGCTGTTTAAAGCAAGATAAAGGCAACCTTGTTGATTATTTAAAAAAGGATAGCACTACCAACTTGGTAAAAGTTGTATCACCAAGCACAGTTTTTGCAAAAAGAGCAGAATTAAATTACACAGTACTTTCAAAAAAAGAAAATTTAAGTTTAGTAAAAATTGACTTAGTAACAGGTAGAAGCCATCAAATAAGGGTACAATTTTCTAGCCGAGGAACACCAATTTATGGCGACCATAAATATGCTAATTATAAGCAGGGTGATTTAGCACTTTGGGCATACAAATTATCATTTATCCACCCAACAAAAAAAGAAAAACTCACATTTGTTTATTATCCACCAAATGTAAAACCATGGAATTATTTTGAAAAAGAGATAAATAATACAAAATAAGGAGACATAATGGAAAGAGAAAAAATTGAGGAAAAATACAAGTGGGATTTAACAGAATATTTTAAAGATTTAACTGAATGGGAAAATTTATTTTCTTATGTTAAAAATAATTATTCAAAAGTATTAAAATATGAAAATAAATTAAATAATAAAAATGATATTTTTTCATGTCTTGAAGAAGAAAATGATATATCAAGTAAAATGGAATTGCTGTATATCTATGCTAGTTTAAAATCGAAAGAAAATTCAAAAAATTCAACATATCAAAATTTGCTTAATAAAATAGAAAAATTATCTGTAGAAATTGGTGAAAAATATTCATTTATAGATGTTGAATTAAATGATTTAGATGATGAATTTTTAAAGCAATTATCACAAGATAAAGATTTTAAAAATTATGATTTATTTTTTCTTGATATAATAAAAAATAAAAAGCATATGCTTTCAAAAAAAGAAGAAAAATTGCTTGCAAAAACTGGATTATTTTCAGGGCAATTTTCATCAATATTTGATAAGATAGATACAGCAGATATAAAGTTTGATGATGTTTTAGACGAAAAAGGCAATGTACTTAAAATGAACAATTCTGTTTATTCTCCTTATATTCAATCTGCTGACCGAACTCTTAGAAAAAATGCCTTTATTTCAATGAATGGAGCATATGGCAAGTTAAATCATACAATAACAGAAGTCTATCTTGGAAATATCAAGGCCGATTGTTTTTATAGTCAAATTCGAAACTTTAAAAGTTGCCTTGATGCCTCTATGTACGCAGAAGATGTAGACATAAATGTTTATAAAACACTTGTCTTTTGTGTCAATGAAAATCTTTCCATTTTTCATAAATATTTTGAATTAAAACGAAAAATTCTTGGTGTTGATAAAATTGCAGTATACGATATGCGAGCACCATCGTGTGATGGCCTTGAAAAATCATATTCATACGAACAGGCATTTGATATTGTGCTTGACGCATTAAAGGTTTTGGGTGATAATTATGTTGATGTGTTAAAAACTGCACAATCAAATAGATGGATTGATGTTTTCAATAATGATGGTAAAGACACAGGCGCTTTTTCTTGGGGCGCATATAGAAAACACCCAGTTGTACTACTAAACTTTGAAGGCATATTAAATGATGTGTTTACACTAGCACACGAACTTGGTCACAGTATGCACACATATTATTCCAACAATACACAAGTAAGACAAAAGGCAGGCTATGAAATTTTTGTTGCAGAAGTTGCATCAACAGTCAATGAAATGTTGCTTGTTAATTATTTTATGTCAAAGGCAAAAGACAATAATGAAAAATTGTATTATTTAGACTATTTATTTAAAATGTTTTACTCAACTATCTTCCGTCAAACTTTGTTTGCAGAGTTTGAAGAGTATGCACACAGTGCATATGAAAAAGGTGATGACACAACTGCTGAAGGTTTAAATGCCTATTACTATAATCTAAATCAAAAATACTTTGGCAAAGATGTCGAACTTGTTGACGAAATAAAATATGAGTGGTCAAGAATACCACATTTTTATACTTCTTTTTATGTGTACAAATATGCTACTGGACTTATATCTGCTTTTTATATCGCAAATAAAATATTTAGTGGCGACACAAGAGTCCTTGAAGGGTATAGAAAATTTTTAACACTAGGGAATACTCTTGACCCAGTATCATTATTGAAAATTGCCGGTGTAGATTTAACTAATAAACAAACTTTTGACTATGTATTCTCAGAGATGAATAAACTCCTTGAAACATACAAGTCACTTATCTAACATTCTACCAATACTAATTCCCACCATTAACCATATGAAATCGTCGCAACGGTTGCAATGTCTATGTGGTAAGTTTTGAGGGAATTGGGGTGGACATGGTGGTGGACAATGTGGACAAAAGTTTGGCATTTGTGGGAAATTTGGTATTGTATTATGGCAGGGGGCACAACCACAGCCACAGCGCATATCAAAATGTGGATATTCTTTATACATTCTATAATCTCTTGTCATATGTTATCTCCACACCATTATATGTGATTATTCAATTTTAGTGAGATGTGATAAGTCTATTTTATCACTCTCAATTTTTTTATTATCATTTTGAGTTTTATTGTTTGACGACGAAAGTACATTTGCTAACATCGGGTTTAGGTTTGAAAAATTTGAAAAATTAGAAAGCGAAGGCAAAATATCTTGCAATGTTTTTCCAGATAAAAGCATAGGCAAGATTTTTTGTATAATAGAGTTGTCGCTTTGATTTTGTTGATTACCTAATTGGTTTTGCTGACTACTTGACGAGGTTTCATCTACATTTAGATTAGGATATATATTAAATTTATTTTCCATCACTAAATATTATATGCTTGCATATAATGTTTTAGTGAAAAAGGATTGTTATGAAATTAAGTGAATTTAAAAGTACACCAAAAAATCAAGAGAAAAAGCAAGAAAAAGTAGATGCAAAGGCCAACGAAGATATCAAGTCTATGTACGAAAAATATAAAGATTATGATTCTAAATCTTTAATGCATGAACTTTTTAAAAATGTTGAGCAACAAAAATCTGAGGGAAGTTTTGATTTTGATAAACTGCAAGCCCAAGTGCAACAAATGTTGCCATACTTAACTATTGAACAACAAAAAAATTTAATGACAATTTTATCTCAACTTAAATAATATGATATATGAGAAAAATAGATAAAAATTTAGAGAATGTATTTATGTTGTCAAAAACCAAGCAAAGCCAAGTCTGTTTGGTGAGTGTATTAGATTTTAATAAAGCAAGAAAATACTTTGAAAGAAAAAATATAAAAGTATTAAAAGAGTATAAATTTTTAAATTTATTTTGTGTTGATGCAACTTTTAAAGATGTTTATAACTTTGCACTTATGCCGTTTGTAAAATATATTGCACATGAATGTAAGGTACAATCATTTTGCAATGTTGCACGAAAAATTATGGGGGTTGATGATATAAACTACACAGGGCATAATGTGTGTGTTGCAGTAATAGATACCGGAATATCTCCACATTTAGATTTTACACTTGGTAAAAATAGAATTAAAAAATTTGTAGATTTAGTCAATGGAAAAAACACACCATATGATGATAATGGACATGGGACATTTGTTTCAGGGGTGCTTTGTGGTAGTGGACTTATGTCGTTTGGAAAATATTGTGGATTTGCAAAAGATGCAGATATTATTGTTGTAAAAGCACTGGATAAAAATGGAGAAGCAACTGCAACTACAATTTTAGATGCAGTCGAGTGGGTTTATAATAACTATAAAAAATATAATATCAAAGTTGTTTGTATGAGTTTTTGTAGTGAACCACTTGGCTATAATGATCCAATAATGCGAGGTGCTGAAAAATTATGGAATAGTGGAATAGTCGTTGTTGCTGCTGCAGGTAACAGTGGCCCAGATTATTACACAATAAAAAGTCCGGGAATATCATCTAAAATAATCACAGTTGGTGGCTTTAATGATAATAGAATAGGTGAAAACTTCAATGAAAACTTTTTTGAAATTGCACCGTTTTCTTCTCGTGGTCCTGCGTTTTCAAAAATAAAACCCGATGTAGTTGCCCCTAGTGTTGATATAATATCATGTGGAAGACACAGCGATTATGTTTCGCTTTCAGGGACAAGTGTATCTGCTCCTATGATTACAGGTATTTGTGCAATAATATTACAAAAGTACCCGTATTTTAAGCCAGAGCAAGTAAAAAAAGTGATATTACAATGCTCAAAAGGGATAACTTACAATAGGAACTTAGAGGGAATGGGTTATCCTGTATTAAAATAAATACAAATTTATTTAAAAATGATAATGTTTTAATAAGAATAAATTAAATACTATATAAAAAACTCCTAAAATTATAAATTACAATTTTAGGAGATAAAAACACATTTAGAAAATACATATTTTTAAAAACAAAATTAAATTCACGACTTATATTGAAAGAATTTATTTATTGTTTAATTGGTCTTTGTGTTTCTTTTTTTCTTCTCGTTCTTTTCTTTCTATTATTGATTCTCTTTCATTTTTTATTTGTTTAGCAACGACAAAGCCAAATATGATATTTCCTATAAAACTTATGGTAATAATTTTCTTTGCGTCTTTGTTGCCTTTGTCAAAAACTCTTTCATCGTCTAGTTTTGCTTGATTTTCCATTTCGTAGGCAGTCCAAATACAAGATATTGTCATAATAAGTGGAACTAGGCAAAACAACCCCCAAAGACTTCCAAGTGGTGTTCTAATTATTGTTGCTAAAATAATTAAAATTAAAGGTCCTTGCATACAACATAGAGATTTTGTTGCAAAAGCATATAAATCAAAAAATTCGTTTCTGTGTCTGTATTCCAAGGTTACAGGGTCGTGTGTAATTTTTTTATAACAGAGGGTAACTATATAATATGCAATAAAGCAGATAATTAAAAATGCTGGAATTGTTATAAGTAAATGCCAAGGAAAATCTATTTTTATCCCAAGTTTGCTGAGTGATGTTGCATATACCATTTCGCCAATATTGCCAGTAACAATAAGAAGTGAAAAAGTCATACAAAGACTTGCAATTATTGTATATCCTGCAACTGCGAGCCAAAATTTAGAAAGATTTGGTCTTAATTCGCATATTTTCAAGAAATATACAGGAATAAATAACAAAAGTACTGTAAATATAACCGAAACGATGTTAACAATATGATAAGCACTGTATGATTGCAAAAACACTAAGTCAAGTCTAAAGAGTTGTATGATTCCAAAAGGGAAACCAATGCCAAGTAAGGTGTGTTTGCAAAAATCAAGTAGTGGTGAATCTTCTTTGCTAAACGCACTAACAAATAATGCAACGACTGCGATAATCATTAGTAAAGAAGTTACAGCATAAACGCTATTTATACCAAAAATTGTTAAAAAGTATGCAAAAGTAAATGTAATTTTTAAACTTATTATTCTAACAATATAAAATATTGCTCTTGCTAGATACAAAAAGCATATGATACTTGCCAAAACTATTTTGGTAATTTTTTTACTTTTATCAGTATTTTTGAAAAGTAAAAAGTATAATCCCACAACTACACCAACAATAAATATTGGTAATAAAATTTTCAAGAGTAAACTTAGTGGGTAAGATGAATAATCAAAATCAAACATAATATCTTTCCTTATATATAATTTTCACTAGATTATACTAAATTATAATAAATTTTCAAACTATTTTGAAATATTTTCTTCACTCTTATCAAGCATACTAAAATTTTCATGGCTTAAATATGCTATATAATTTTTTTGATAGTCATCAATATGCCCTTTATATAAAAATTTTCCTCTCTCTTTTATATTGTTTCTCTCAAAATTTATAAAAGTCATATCATAAAAATTATAACCAAGAATGTTTAAGAATGGATTTATATAGAACAAGTCATTTTTTACATACACTATACCAATTAGTAAAATCACTATTATAAATACGACAAACATACTTACTTTTTCAAGTTCAAAACTGAGTGCAAAAAGTACAAAGAGTGAAAAATAACCTAAAAAATATTTTTCTGTAATATTTGTAGCACTTAAAACCTTGATATTTGTTTTTGGTGTGTTTTCATGTTTGATTGCTATGTTTGCTCCGAATCCACCAAGTATAACTAAAATTGTAAAAGAAATGATTGTAAAAGTATTTAAAAAATTAAAAGAAAGGTTTGAAAAAATTATATCAATTAAAATCTTGATAGTTACAAGTACATAAAGTGGAACAAAAGCACTTAAATATAAAAATATTTTCTTCATACACATATATTGCGTAAATTTTAACAATATATAACATTGACGACACATTATTACAATGATATAATACTCTTGAGGTATAAAAATGGCAGATACAAAACTAAGTGCTGAGCAAAAAAAATATTTTGACCAAATTGTTGCGATTTGGGAAAGTGAAGGCTACAAACTTACACAGGAAGATAAAATAGCACTTGAAAACATAGCAAAAAGTGGCAATGCTGATGCAGAGATAAAAAAACTATTACAAAAAAAGGATAAAAAATGATTTTAAAGTACGATTTGGCAAACGACGAACAAAAGAAGAAAATTCCATATCTTGACAATAAATTGGGCATAATTGACGCAGATGAATGTTTGGAAAAGGAACATAAAATTTCTGCTTATAAGGCGATGGAACTACTGAGTAGTAAAAAACTTGAAAGCATGCCACTAAATTCAAAAACTTTGTGCTATATCCATAAAACTTTGTTTGAAGATGTTTATCCGTGGGCAGGAGAGTACAGAACTTGTAATATCCAAAAAGGTGAAACATTTTTCTTTAATGCCGAATTTTTGGGCTATGGAATGAATGAATTTTTTGACAACCTAAAGAAAGACGGTTACTTAAGAAAATTTACTTATAGAGAGTTTGTAGAACTATTTGGATATTATGCAAACGAATTGAATTTTTTGCACCCATTTAGAGAAGGCAATGGAAGGTCTAAAAAAATATTTTTAACTGAACTTGCAAGGCGAGCAGGATTTGAAATTGATTTTAGCCAAATAACGCATGAGCAGTTAAGACAAGCCGAAGTTATGGCTAGTGGTGTGGGTACTCCAAAGGTTAGAAAT
>CALWPE010000076.1 GCA_944383345.1 uncultured Clostridia bacterium
TTGGATATGTTCCATCATATACATGAATAGTTCCATTATTGGCAACTAAGTCTAGTGCCTCTTCTATTGATGGCAATGGACTTGATTATGTACCTATTCCACCAATAGGGTAGCTGCTTACATACAAATCATAAGGATTTACAACATTATTCCCTGCAGGCCCGGTTGCCCCGGTTGGACCTGTCGGCCCAATTATTCCTTGTATCCCTGTTGGACCGGTAGGACCTATGGGACCTATTTCTCCAGTTGGTCCTGTTGCCCCTGTGGGCCCCGTTTCCCCTATTGGACCGGTTACCCCTGTTGCTCCGGTTGGACCTGTTGGACCAATTATTCCATTACTTGGACCCGTTGGACCTATTGGTCCAGTTGGACCTGTGGGCCCCGTTATCGTTCCACCTGTTGCCTGATGTATGTGTTTGATGACATAGTTACAACAACATCTATTTTTGTTACAAAAAGGTTTATTGCAAAAACAATTTCTTTTCATCTTTCCTCCTATAAATTTGTCATCATATTAGTATATTTATTTATAGTAAACAGATGTTAACTTTTAAATGTAATTTGTGTTTTCTATTAAACTTTGTATTGAATTTAAACCTATAAAGATGTATAATCTGAGTGCTAAAAATTACTAATTAGGAGTCAAAATGAAAAAATATTTTATCGCAATTTTATTTGCAACACTTTTAATAACATCAGCATTTTTTAATGCTTCGACATCTGCTATTATAAGTGCAGACCAATCTAGTACGCAGTTTTCAGTGGAGTACACAACAACATCAAGTGAATATTTGCAAACCGATTACTTAGATAACTATGCAATAACAACAGATACTCAAGATGATGGTTGCATTGCAAAATATTCTAACAATGGTGGCAATTATCCCGGCAATGTTTTGTCAAGGGCGTTTGACCTTAACTTCAACACATTTTGGGAAACAAACAAAGTAAATAGTGACACTTACAAAAACTATGTTTTAATTGAGTTCAATAAACAAGTTGAAGTAGATAAACTAATATTTGCAACAAGAAGAGATGATAAGTTAAAGGGCTTCCCTAAAGTTGCGACTTTTTACATTTCAAATGATGGCACAAATTTTGAAAAAATTGGTGAAGGTATATCTGATTTAAGCACAAATGTACTTATATATAATTTTGATAGACCTTACACCTTTAAATATTTTAAATTTGAATATACACAAGTTAATAGCAACTTAACACAACACTGCTCTTGTAGTGAGTTTATCTTCTTTAAACCAGAAGAAGATGTTTTACAAACTGCAAGAAATTTATTTACTGATTACAAAAAAAGCATAATTGACGAGCAATATTCTTCAATTTCTGCTATAAACAAACTTGAAGAAGATGTGAATAAATTAAATTTTGTCCCAAGTCAAGTTCAAAAAGATATCAAAAGAGCAAAAGATATTTTAAATGGAGATTTGACTTTTGATACAAAATACCGAGAATTTTCAACAGACGAAGATACAAAAGGAAAATACATAAAACAAGTTGGTAATGTTTGGGACTATGCGAGATACAACCTTGATATGACTTGGCAAGGAACAAACAGACAGGCAACAGGAATTTACGCAAAGCCAAATGAAACAATCACAATCTATGTTGATGCAAAATCTACAGATCCATTACCACAAATTGTTTTTACTCAACATCAAGGATATTGGAGTCAATGGAAAAGTGGTAACTATACACTTCAAATCGGCGAGAATGTTCTAACCACCCCTAACCTTTACAATTCGTCTTGGTCAGTTAAGACTTTGGCTGGTGGTCCAATATACATAATAAACCCATACACAACTAAAGAACAAAGTCAAGATGTAAAACTATATATTGAAGGTGGAACAACCTTTCCTGTATACTACATGGGAGAAGACGAAATTAGATATGAAAAAAATCTAAGAGATTATAACGAACTTTTAACTGCACAACCTGAAAATTATCTTAATGTAACTGAAATAGTATCAAACAAAGTAATTCTTACCGTTCAAGCATCAAGAGCATATTACTTTTATATAACCAAAAATTATAGTGTTGCTAAAGTTTGTGAAAATTGGGAAACATACCTTAAAAGTTTATATATTTTTGAAGGTGTAGACTTTGATAAAAACTCACCAAATTATGATGAAAGAGCCGAATATCTAAATGTAAACATAAGAATTATGCAACCATATGCCGCAGCATACGCATACACCGAACATGTTGGAATACAGACCAACTACTGGCAAGACACTGTAATAACTGGTGAAAACTTTGGTTGGGGTGTAACTCATGAAATTGGACACATGATGGACATAAGCGAAAGAGTTGTTTCGGAAACAACCAACAATATGGTCTCCAACTTTAATAAATCAGCAAACGAAAAAACAGGTTCAAGAGAAAGTCATTCAACTATTACAAACTTAATGGCTCCGGACGATGTAAACCCTGCAGATGTTTGGCAAAAGAATTCAGGCAATGCTGCTATTTGGTGGAATATAGAAAGTATTTTCCCTGGATACTGGGGCAAACTTGAAAACATGTATCGCAATGCAACAGCAAACGGAATGAATAAAGTTGAAAAACAAGTTTATTTTAGTAGTATTGTGACAGGTATTGACCTTTCGTATTACTTTGAAAGATATGGCTATGCACTTGGTGGAACAATGTTTGTTGAAAGCACTGCAAGTGATGCTTTTAAAACTGCTATGCAAAAACTACACGATGACGGCACAATAATAGATAAAGAGTTGAAATTTTGGTATGTCGACAATATGACCTACACTTACCTACTTGAATATGGTGACAAACTATCTATTTATGACGATTCAATGAAGATAAATATAATTTCTGTTGAAAAAACAGATAGTGGTTATAGCATACTAATGCCATACCAAAAAGATACTATTGGACATCTTGGCTATGAAATACTTGAAGGAAATGACACAGATGGCTATAAGGTTATTGCTTTTACAAATTCAAACTACTACACCGATTCAAAGACATATGAAGATGGCTATACTCCAAATTATAAAATAAGAGCATATGACAGAAGGCTAAACGCAACAGATTTTAGTGACATATATACAAAACAAACAGAAAATGTTTGTAGAATAGCCAATACATATTATACAAGTTTAACCGATGCAATAACAAAAGCAAATGACGGCGACACAATATACCTTTTAGATGATATTAAAGAAAATAACATAACAGTAGACAAAAACATAACTATAAAAATTGATTCTACAATCACAAAAGATATAACATTCTATAAAACTACTTCTGCTAATATATTTACACTAAATCAGGGAAAAAGTTTTGTAATTGAAGGGAACGCCACAAATAAAATTATTTTTGAAGGGAACAATGCAAGTCTTGGTCAAAGAGTTATTGTTTCAAATGGTAATTTAACGATAAACAATGTAATATTTAGAAACTTCAATTCAACTACTTCTGCTGGTGGTGTTATGTACATAGCACAAGGAACTGCAACCATTGAAAATACTGACTTTTTAAACAACAAAGCAAAAGATAATGGTGGTGCTATAACCACTTCGAATAATGCAACACTCACAATAAATTATTGCACTTTTTCAAATAACTCAGTAAGTGGCAATGGTGGAGCACTGGAATTAAAATGTAAAACTGATGTTAAAAATTCAAACTTTATATCAAACAAGGCTTCAAGTGCCGGCGCTTTTATAAACAACCAAAACACTTGCACTTTCACAAATTGCAACTTCGTTCAAAATTCTGCTAGTGGGTTTGGTGGTGTTTGCTTCGCATATGGAACAGTACAGTTTGAAAATTGTAAGTTTGAAAATAATAGTGCTCAGTATGGTGGAGTTGTATACGGAGAAAGTTATTCAAAGATAAGCATTTCAAAATCAACTTTAAAAGAAAACTCTGCATCTGTTCAAGGGGCAACCGTTTATACAAACCAAAGCAGTAATATAACATTAACTGACACAAATATATATTCAAACAAATCAAATAGCGGTGATGTTTTATATCTAAACAATGGTTCAATTACCCTCAATGTAACAAATAATAAAATTGAAGGAGAAATGTATATAAACGGCTCAAACACATTGAAATTAAATGGTAATTTGACTGGACTAAATACAACAATTTACACAGATAAAGGTTTTGATAATACAGTACTAATAAATAACACGCAGATGCCACAAGATTTCAATAATTATATTAAGATTTCACCAAAGATGTCTTCAAAGTATGAACTATATCTTTCAGAAAATCAAAAGGAATTAAAACTAAAAAGAGCAACATATCAAATAGGTATCACAGTTGCAGACAAAACTACAATGATAGACCAACAATTTACATATGGCGATACTTATGTGTTGCCTTCAATAGATGTTTCTAACAAGTATGAATTTATTTCTTGGCAATACGCAAATGTAAAATATAACCCTGGTGATACAATTACAATTACACAAAAATCAAATATTGTAGCAGTTTTAAATCAACTTCTTTTTGATATAACAATAAATGTAAATGGTGAAAAATTTACATCTTCATCTTTATATGCAGATAAAGATACAATATCCCCTAACACATTGATTGACACAGACAAATACAATATAATTGGTTGGTACTATGCTGGTGACACATATGATACAAACGAAAAAATAATTTTTGATAAATATTACACAGAACTTACTGCTATTGTCGATGAAAATGCTATAGACCAGCCACAGCCTAATAATCAAACAATACTTTATGTAATTATTGGTTGCGTATT
>CALWPE010000077.1 GCA_944383345.1 uncultured Clostridia bacterium
ACATTTAATAATGCCCAGTCATTAAGGGCTATTGTTAGTGCAACGCCAGTAGATAGAATACTTACAGAAACCGATTGCCCATATATGTCACCAGTGCCACTTAGGGGGCAAGAAAATGAGCCTAAAAATATACCAATAATTGCTCAAAAAATAAGTGAATTAAAAAATATTGAAATAAATAAATTAGAAAAAATATTAGAAGAAAATACAAAAAAAATATATAATATATAGTGGAATAATATGGAATTAAACAATTTTAAATTTAATAAAAAATTAGGTCAAAATTTTATTTTTGATAATAATTTATTATGCGCTATTGCGAAAGATTCGGGAATAAATAAAGATGATGAAGTGCTCGAAATAGGCGCAGGGGCAGGAACACTTACAAATGTTTTAAAAGATGTATGTAAAAAAGTTGTGTCATACGAAATTGACAACAATTTAAAAGATATATTGACACAAAAATTTAAAGACACAAAAAATGTGGAAATAATTTTCAAAGATGCATTAAAGACAGATTTAAAAGAAATAGAAAATAATTTTGATGGACAATTCCATATTGTAGCAAATTTGCCTTATTACATTACTACGCCACTTATTTTTAAATTTATCCAATCAAAAAAAGTAGCAAGCATAACAATAATGGTTCAAAAAGAAGTTGCAAATCGTATGGTAGCAAATGTCAGCACAAGTGATTATGGTATACTTTCGGTTATGCTCCAATTTTATGGTGATGTCAAAATTTGCAGAATTGTAAAAAGACAGATGTTTACTCCAATGCCAAATGTAGATTCTGCTGTGGTAAACATTGTACCAAAGCCAAATGTTTGCGATGCACAAATTTTTTCTGATATAGTCCATAAAAGTTTTGCTATGCGTAGAAAGACAATATTAAACAATCTTTCAAGTGGTTTTGATGTCGATAAGGTTGTTATTTCAAATTGGCTAACTTTATGTAATATACCTGTTTCAGCAAGAGCAGAAAACTTATCCATAGAAGATTTTGTCAAATTGACCAAAACTTTCGACACAATATCTTCTTATTTGTCAATAAAGTAATCACCCAAAAAACAATATTGCACTATAATATATAGTGTAATTTTTTTTAGGAGATGATTATGTTAAAAAAGACTTTAGTACTGTCATCTGTGGACGGTGGCAACGAAAAAGCCGTTATGAGTTTTGAGAAAAACAACGGCGACACAGAGGGACAAGTTAGACTATACAATTTTCATGACGAACCAAACGGCATACTAACTGTTGGGTTAAAGGAAGGGGATAGAGTAGTTAAAATTGGACTAACTCGTGTTGGTAATTACAAATACACTTTTGCTACATCAACTCCACTTGATTTGAGTGAATTTTCATGCGCTATTGTAAACATTTACAAAGGCGAAGCAAAAGCACTTTTGCATGGTTGTACACAAAACACAAAACTTACAGATGAATTGCTTGCAAGTGCCGTTGCCGATATGCAAGATGTCACCACTTTTGAAGAGTGCAAAAATGTACTTGACAAAAACAATATTCACCTTGAAGACGAGCATGAAATAGAAAAAGATATAGACGATGCAATCAATACCTGTGGTGATAAATGTACAACTTGCAAATATCGTTATGCATTTTTTAGTGATGATGAAACCCCACAAACTAAAAGTGAAAGTTTTTACGATAGTATAAGTGAAGACATAACCAATCTGTTTGCTACGCATGGAGAAGAGCAGTTTTTATCTCAAATTATACCTTTTTCAAAATGGGTAAAAATTGAAAACGAAGATAGCAACGATTATTATGTTTTGGGCTTAATATACGAAAATGACCAAGTCAAATATATATGCTATGGAGTACCGGGACTTTACACTGATGCACCACCAAAAGAATTGCAAGGGTATGCCGAGTGGCTTCCTTTGGACAGCACAAAAGAAAACGAATATGGATATTGGATAACATATCAAGATGCAGACACAGGAGAAAATGTAAAAGCAACATTTACTGTGGTTTAATATTATTGACAATATTTTTTACATATTGTATACTCACCATAAAACGAGGTAAGTATGCTAATAATCATTTCAGGCTCAGCCGGTGTTGGTAAAAACACAATAATAACAGAGATACTAAATAACAACAAAAACATTAAACTTATGCAAACATGTACAACACGCATGCCAAGGCATACAGACGAGGCGATGCATAGCCCATATATATATGTGTCTCGTGAGGACTTTGAAAACAAAATAAAAAATGGCGAACTTTTTGAACATGAAGAGATACATAACAATTTTTATGGCGTGTTAAATTCTTCACTTAAAGAAGTGGAAAAGAGAGAAAACCATTACATTAAAGACATAGGTGTATTGGGGCAAATCAATCTAAAAAGGGCATTAAAAGACAAAGCTGAAGTTTTATCAATATTTTTAACTGCACCAAAAGACGAACTTATAAGGCGACTAAAAGCCCGTGGCGACCATGATATTGACCTTAGAATTTCAAGAATGGAATTTGAACTTAGTTATTCAAAAAACTATGACTATGTTATAGAAAACTTGAATTTAAGTAAAACACTTAAAAAAATAGAATCAATAATTAAAAAGCATGAAAAAATAGAACAAAAAAGGTTTAAAAAACAAACCACTGTTTAATTTGTTTTAAAAAAATATAAATTTATAAATTCAGTAAATCACAAAATTATAAAATAAATTTAAAGGCACTAAAAAAGTGCCTTTATTATTTTTTAAAGAAAAAATAATTTTGTGTTTAAACTTTGACATAATAGCAAAAAATTCTTATTATAAATAGGCTTTATTAGAAAATCTAAATTAAGGAGTAATTATGACAACAGCACAAATCTTAGAAAAACAAAGACAATATTTTTTAACGAATGAAACCAAAAATATAAAGTTTAGAAAACATCAACTTGTCTTGTTAAAACAAGCAATAATTTCTAACGAGCAAAAAATTTACGATGCTTTAAAACAAGACTTAGGAAAAAGCGAAATAGAAAGTTATATGTGTGAATTTGCACTTGTTATAAATGAGATAAATTATATGCTTAAAAATTTAAAGAAGTTTTCAAGTAGACACAAAGTAAAAACAGGCATAGCAAATTTTCCTGCAAAGGAATACCAGATGCAGTGTCCAAAAGGTTGTGTTTTGATTATGAGTCCATGGAACTATCCTTTTATGCTTACAATGGAACCTTTAGTTGACGCACTTAGTGCTGGCAACACAGTTATTATAAAACCTTCGGCTTATTCTCCTAAAACAAGCCAACTTATTTATGATATAATCTCAAATACTTTTAAAACAGAATATGTTGCAGTCGTTTTGGGTGGAAGAGAAGTTAATCAAGACCTTTTAACTTTAAAATTTGACCACATATTTTTCACGGGTAGCAAAAATGTTGGACACGAAGTTTTAAAAAAGGCCGAAAAGTACTTAACCACAGTAACTTTGGAACTAGGTGGAAAAAGCCCTTGCATAGTGGACAAGACTGCAAATATAGCACTTTCCGCAAGAAGAATTGTTTTGGAAAATTTATGTATGTTGGGCAAACTTGTATTGCTCCTGATTATATATTGGTACATGAAAGTGTAAAAGATAAATTGATTGAATCACTAATTTTGGAAATTAAAAAACAATACGGCTTAGAACCACTAAAGGAAGAAACCTATGGAAAAATTATTTCTCAAAAACATTTTGAAAGAGTAAAAGGCTTGCTCGAAAATCAAAATGTAATATATGGTGGAAAATCTGATGCACAAAGTTTAAAGATTGAGCCAACTTTGGTTTTGATTGACAATTTAAATACGCCAATTATGCAAGAAGAAATTTTTGGACCTATTTTACCAATCGTGACATACAAGACAAAAGAAGAAGCATTAAAAGTTATAAAGTTAAATGACACTCCACTTGCAACATACATTTTTACAGAGTGCAAAGAAACAAAAGATTATTTTATAAATAATGTTTCGTTTGGTGGTGGCTGTGTAAACGATACAATTATGCATATAACATCTCCAAATTTGCCTTTTGGTGGAGTAGGTGAAAGTGGTCTTGGTGCATATCATGGTAAAAGGGGTTTTGATACTTTTTCTCACTATAAAAGCATATTAGAAAAATCAACAAAAATTGATTTAGCATTGAGATATCGCCCATATAATAAATTCAAGATAAAATCAATAAAAAAATTTTTTTAAAACATAATATATTTCAACTAAAAATATTAAATTCTCTAATTTGGAGAACTTGAACTCTTGATTTTTATGTCTTTAACATATATATTGTTTTTGAGGTGAATGATATGGATAAATTGACTTTAGGCCAAAAAATATCATTATTTAGAAAAAATAATTCAATGACGCAAAAACAATTTGCTAGTCTATTGCATGTTTCGGATAATGTTGTTAGTAAGTGGGAACTAGGATACAGTGAACCAGATTTGGAAACATTAAAAAAGATTTCTCAAATTTTTAATATATCAACCGATGAACTTTTAAACAATAATTCTCAAGAGTTTACTAAAAAACCTACATTCAACGAAAGAGCATTTAATTTTTTTAAAAATTACTATATATTATTGATTCAATTATTATTGTCACTTTTTTGTTTGTTAGATGCAACCATTGGTTATAGCATTTTAAGTAAAGATATTCCAACATTATATTTTGCTTTGATGTTAGGCTTTTCAATTGTAATTTTTCTACTTGATATTTATATTATTATTACAAAAAATAAAGGTGTTTTTGTAGTAAGTATAATGTTTTTATCTTTGTTTTTAATTATTGCTTATCTTATTATAAATTGCGTATTTTATTGTAATGTAAAAAATGATGTTTATGAAAAATTTTTCCTTGTTAGCATAATATTTGCCATAATCACTTTAATCAACTGTTCTTTAAATATTTTAAAATATTATGATGTTTTAAAGTGTACATATCCTATAAAATTTGGGAATATAGTAAAAATTATTTGTATTTTATTTATTGCTTTTTCGGCTTGTTTTATGGTAGGTAATATAACAACGACATCAGTGATGTATGCCGAAGAAAAGGCAGAACAAGAAGGGCTTAAATCTTTAATGTTTTATAAGTATGAATATAATTTTTATACAATAGGCGACCAAGAACAAATAAAATATATTTTCACCACTCCACAAAAAGCAGAAAAAATTGTTGATTTTTATTCAAAAGATGAAAGCATAGTTACGGTAAGTTCTACGGGACTTTTAACAGCAAAAGGCTATGGAACAACACAAGTAGTAGCAAGCAGTAAAGGGAATGAAGTGCGACTAACTATAAATGTAAGAGCCACAACATCAAGTGATTTAGTTGTGGCACAATCAAAACAAAGTGTGTATTCTAATGAACTTTCAACAATAACACTAGAGCCTTTGGATTTATACTCGCTATTAAGTACTGGAAAGAATATCAAATTTTTAATAAGAGATGAAAATGGAGATTCTACAGATATTATCGAAATTTTCAACTTTACATATTCAAATTTTAATTATACTTTAACAATTAAAGCAAAAGACTATGGTAGCAAAACTAGATATGCAAATATAATAGTTTATGACAATGATTTACAAACATATACTCATGCTGGGGTTGTAGAAATTTTTTCTCCTATAAAGTATGCAAAGTCAAATATATTTTTTGATGTAGATGTGTATGCTGGAAATGATGTTAGTTTAACTTTGGATATGATAAGCGAAAACTTTAAAGACACTACCAATGTATTTGATATAGATATTGTTTTAAAAGACGAAGAAGGCTTAGATTGTGATGATTTAGAGATAAAAAATGTAAGTATTGCTGATAATGCCATCAATGTGGATTTTAATGTAAAACATTTATCGTCAGAGGATAATAAACAATTATATATACTTGCCTTTGACAAAAAGACTCAAAAATATGTAGGATATGAAGTTTGTACGATAAATGATATATATAGTATTGATGCCTGTCTTCATGATGATTTTTATGTCGGTGAGTCAGTGGATATAATTTGGAACTATTATCCATCACAAGTTATTGACGATTTTGTCATCACTTCCACAGATTCAACAGTTGCAAAAGTTTCTGAAGATGGAAAAATTCATATAAAAGGTATAG
>CALWPE010000078.1 GCA_944383345.1 uncultured Clostridia bacterium
AAAAAAACTACATTTATATATTCTTAAATGTAGTTTTTGCTTTTTAAAATATATATAGTATTGAAACTGCGAGCAAAACTTGTGCTAAATAATAAAGAATATGGTTTACATAAATCCAAACTTTTTCTACTCTGCCACCAAAATATTGCATAGATAGAACCAAATCTGACAAAAGAAAGACAATCATGCCTGCTGCGAATATCCAAAATATTGGAACAAATATTGCTATTGAAACTGAATATGCACACATAAATGTTAATATCAAACTGTATGTTGCAACTAACCATTTCATTTTCCCAAAATCCATTTTCATCTTTTTAGAAGAAAGCAAAATAACAACAGTAAGTAGAATTGCAACACCTAAAGAGGCAAGTAAATTCCATAACATATTTGAAGGGAGTGAATTATAATTGTAAATTAAAACAGATGCAAAATAGAACAAATGCCCAAATATGAATGAGCAAGTACCAAATACAAATAATTGATTTGACTGCTCAGGATACATAACTTTAAGGTCCAAAATAATGTCACCTATAAGCCCCATAACAAGCCCTAATAAAATTAGCAAGTTGGCAATATTAGAACCAACTGTATAAATTGCAAAAACGCCACACAAGATGAAGAAAACTGATGATATTGTTTTTAAAGCCAAAGTTCCAACGGTTGCTTTTTGCGCTCTTAGTACACAAAATATTGTGCAAAACACCAAACTCAAAATTCCAAAAAATATAGAGATAAAATAAAAGACCAAATTATCCGACATACATTTCACCTTCCTTTAACTATCTATATAATAACATATTTTTTCATTTTGTATATTTATATAACGAATTTTTTATAAAAAAATAAAAAAAACTTTATCAACACGATAAAGTTTTTTCGGCTGTTTGCAAAACAAAAATACATTTTGCAAACAAAACTTAGTTTTAACTGTCAATAACGCTAATAGTATGACACTTTACTAAATTTGCAGAAACTTGGAATATGAAAATTATTCCATTGGTTTTTGGCTATTTGTGACATGTAATGGTTATTAACTTTTCTTATTCGTGAATAAGCGGACTGTAAACTACAAAATATAGTTCCCCTAGACTTCTTCGCAAATATGGCTTTTTTGATGGCCAATTTTTTCTTTTTAGAAATAATCATTTTCGCAACATCTGCTACTATCATAGAAGTCAAAAATAATGCTTCTATTCCATCTTCAAAAGCACTGGCGTATGCCATAACCATTATGTCATAAACTACCAAAAGTGCGTTTGGCAATAAGTACATCACCCTAATAGATTTTACATCATCAAGGTATAGTACAAAGGTATACCAAATGTAACTTGCAACAGGAATTATATCCCAAGCGTTGTTCCATGTTAGAATACCCGATACCATGAATAATGCAATGAACACTAGTGCAATGCTCTTTGGCATTTTTCTATTTTTCTTGTCATAATGATAGACGAAGAAAAATTGTAGACATGACAATAATGCTACTGCTCCTGCACTCCAAGAACCTACAAACAAGAAAGACATTCCATATGCGATATCTCCAAACAATCCAAATAGCAAAAAGACCTTTTTACTTTTTACTACATAGGATAAGCATAAAACCAAAGTTGCCATTCCGCCAAAAATTTGAGCAAAAATAAAACTGATGTTTGGCATAATATATAATATGAAAAACCCCTGTTCGCCACAAGCCATATTCCCATTCTCATAGACTGACATACAACACTTATTTCACCTGCCAAGGTCTTTTTAATTGTATCTCCCACTTGTTAAATGGGGACTTGTAACTTAGATTTCTTGCACAGCAAGATAAGCCAAGACAATCGTGATGTTGCTTCTGCCATTTTTAAAGGTACGCAAAACGGCTTTAAAGTTAACAGTCCTATAAAGCAACATAAATCTACGCTTGACTTTACTTATATTATATACCATTAAAATTTAATTTTCAAGTGGCTAAATTTACAGACAATGAAAAATTTTGTAGTTTTATTTACTTTTATAAAGTCAAACTAATCTTCACTATAATAGATAATCTCTTGATTTTCAAGGTGGTTTATAATCACATCTTTCAATGCAACTGGTCTTAAGTCAATTTGTTTTAGTTCGTCAAAAGTTACCCATTTAAAATCGTGTTTCTTTTTCTCACCTTTATCTATTTCTTCAACAGAAAAGTCTTTTGTTGGTAATTCATTTTTGCTTTTTAAAAGATAATAGTAGCCTATTTCATGAAAAGGCTTTCTATCTTCCCTTGGAAAGAATAATTGAATATTTGCTAAGGTCTTTACTATTTGTGTTTCAATTTTTGTTTCTTCATAAACTTCTCTTACAACTGCAGTTCTTGTATCCTCGCCAAGTTCGACATGCCCACCGGGATATCCCCAAAAATTTGAATCTTCGCCACGCTCTATAAGTATTTTCCCATTAGATATTATAACGCCACAAACCCTAAGTTTAAACGACCCCTCATCTCTCGAAAATTTAACATCAATACCCATAAATAACCCCCTTTTTAAATCTTTTAATTTTTATTACATTATTTTGATTTTGTCAATATAAAAAAATGACACAAACTTTAGCGTCATTTTTTATAACAATTCAATGCTTAGTTTAATCTTAAAATCTGTACTTTTTATTGCCGTGGTGTAATCTAAAATATATATGAATGCATTTAACTTTGCGTCTTCTTCAAATGGTGATGTTTCTGTGCGTTTTGTGTCTATGTATATCTCATAATTTAAATTC
>CALWPE010000079.1 GCA_944383345.1 uncultured Clostridia bacterium
CAACATAACTTGCTGAAATGTTGTATGGGTTTCCTGCGTAGATTTCTGAATTTCCTGTCAAACCACAATTTGTAATCTCACCTGAAGAATTGTTCTCTATAAGGCTTCCATCTAAAGTTCCCGCTACACCAACAATTCCACCTACATACAACTTTATGTCTATTCCGTTACTTGTACTTATCAATTCATTATTCTTTGAATTAGTACCGGAGTAAACATGTGAAAATACATACATAGAATTGGTTAAATAAGAATTCGTAACAGTACCATCTTTTAAAAGCCCTACTACTCCACCACTTATGAAAGTTACATCATCGTCTGGTAAGTCTCTAAATATCATCATAGATTTTTTATTTATGCTACAGTCTTTTACTATTGCGTTTGTATCAACGACTCCGACCATTCCACCATATATAAATGTACCTAATGTTGATATCCTTAACTCTATGGTTAACACATCAGAATCACCACTATTTGTACTCAATTCACATTCACTAAGTTGTGCCCCGTCTGCCAGTTCGCCAACGACATTTCCATAATATAGACTAGAAGCCCCTCTATCACTAACCTTAAATCCTGATGAATCAATAGACAGAACAGTTATATTCGATATAGTTGAACCTGAGCCACTTACATTGTTTGCAAGTAGACCAATAACATAATTACCATTTCTTTCGAAAGTAACTCTATCAATTATAAGGTTGGATATACTAGAATTATTAACATTTTTAAATATTCCTCCACCTTGTGTATTCAAATTCTTTATTGAGTGAGTTATCCCCTCTCTTGTATCATATCCATCAAAGTTGATGCTGTTTATGTCATCAAGTGAATTCCATTCTTGCCATCCATCTTTATCACTTACATAACTTGCATTGATGTCATTTACTAAATTGAAGTATGTTACACTGTCTTCATTCTTAGAAACTGTTTCAATTTGTCTTAACTTTCCAAGGTTTATTATTTGATATGGCGATTGCTGGTCACCATTTCCTGTGTCATGGTGCATATAATCAATATTTTTATATACATCACCACTAAATGAACCATATCCATACGCTTGCGATGCAATGTAGTTAAATGTACCAATTTTTTCAATGTTGCCACCTTCTTTATAGTTAACACTCATTTCATCGGTGAGTTTATCTTCGTCACCATTTACATAATATTCTGCTGAAATTTTATCATACTGGCTATTAACTACCAAAGTTTCTTCTGCTTGAGAATATGCATAGATTTTCTTTTGTCTCATAAGTGTAATGTCTACATTGTCGTAAACCATTTTCATGTTTGTGTAACAATCATAAACTTTACCTGCTGAGAACAAATAAACATATAAAGTTGGTCCATCTTTTTTCACTGCGTTTGGTGCAGTAACTGTACCACTACTGTAACTATTTATTACAATACCGTTATTTGTTCCTACAATGCCACCAACTGCGACATCTTGAGTCTCGCCCTCTGTTGTATCCATGCCAACATAGTAAGGCTCTGCAGTTGTACCTTCATAGTTTGTAGATATGTCTACATTTACAAAGCAGTCTTTTACAAGACCAGAATTTATAATAGAATTGGTACCTCTTGAGCCATTTATACCAACAAGACCTGCTACAGCACCTGATTCTGTTGAAAGTGTTTCTACAATTTTTTGTGGATATGTGTTTTTAGTCAATTCAATAGTAGAAGTTTGTGAAGTTTCAACTTTATGGCGTACATTGCAAGAATATACTATTCCGTTGTTTGTCATAACAAGACCAGCAACAGGTTTTGAATCTTCTGCTTCGTATTGAGCGATTATTACAACACCAGATATACTACTATTATCATCAACCGATTCAAATGGTGAAGCATATTTTTTATCTTTATAATTTGAATCATATTCAAATACAATCTCTCTACCATCTGCAATGACCATTGTATTACTTAATGCCCCAAATCTTGGATTTGTATCATCAGTTCCTTCTCCAAGATAAACATAGGTAGTAGAATCACTTGAATTTGAAGGAATATTTGTAGTTGGATTGAGTTTTGTCCCTCCAAGTTCGCCGTTGTAAATTTGTTTTTCGTGTTCTTCGTCAATATCTATGATGTTTCTTATTCCATTTTTGAGTAGAGTTTCACCATCATTTCCATAAATTATTGAACCAAACAACACATTTGTACCAAATGTATCTGTGCACAAAGTTGCAACATGAGCATAGTAGTTTGTTGCACTATCGGTTGAGTTTTCGGTGACAAAATTTTCATCTTTTGAACCAATAAGTGCATTTACTGAATAATTTTCCGCTATCTCTAAATCAAACTTATTATATATAGTTGCAACTGAGATATTATCTCTTATCTCTAAAGATGCAACACCATTTCCTAAAAGTCCACCATATACAAGAGAGTCAAGTTTTATACTTACTGATTTTACATAAGGTAAACTTTGAGAAGCATCGTTTTGTTTAAATGAAGGATAGAAGTTTCCAGCACTTACATTATCTTCAAGTCTTAGTGTATCGCCTGTGTCGTTAGATACATATGCCGCAATGCCAGCCATTGTAAGTGATATACTTGAATAATTGCTTTGATTTCCTTGTTGTTGTTTTACGATATGTTTAACATCACCAAACGAATAACTATCTAATATGTTAGCACTGCCACTAACTTTACCAACTATTCCACCTACGAAAATTGAATAACCAGATTCAACATTTGTGGTTGTGTTAGTTAAATTGATATCTCCATAACTTTCTACACCACGAAGTGTTACAGATGATTGGTCACCAATAATTTGTCCAGCAACTGCTCCAACACTAACTTCTTCTGCACCTTCGCTTATTGTTATATCAAGATTTGTCTTTATTGCATGTTTATAGTTGTCGTTTGTATTTCTTTGTAAGTTGCCACCATTGATTGTTCCAAAAACGCCACCGACATAATTTCTTGATGCTATACTTCCGTTTACAACATTTAGTCCAACAACTTCAATATCTTTGTCACCATTATTTGATACTTTAATATCTGTCATGCCATCTGCAAAATTGCAGTTGTCTAAATAACCAACCAAACCACCAATATGAGAACTTTCAGCACTTATATCTATTGCAACCTTTGTGTCAATCACTGTAAATGTACAGCCGTTAGCCATTCCAATAAGTCCACCAATCATTGACTGTAAATTGCTTGAGTTCCCACTTGTAAAGTTTACATTCTTAGCACTTAAATTAACATTAAGTCCTTTTGAAGATATCTGTGCCTTGTATGCTTCACCAAATAACAAACCAAGATGCATACCATTTACAGAAGTCTTATTTGTGTTTGTAGATACAAACTCAACTTGTGAATTTCTAATTCCATATTGTTTTGTTGTTGAAGTTGTATCTTCAATTCCATCTATTGAGATGTCTGTAAGTCCCAATCCTGAAGATGATAATCTACCACCAACAAGTCCTACTTTGATTGAATTTTCATTAGCATTTGTAAGATTTTCAAAAGTAATCTTGCTATCTCTAATAATTGTATTTGAAATTGCTCCACCTACAAAATTGGAATCACCAAACATAAGACCAAGATAAAGTGATGGGCTTGATGTTCCAGAAAGTGTGATTTCGCTATTTAGAATTTCAACATTTCTAAATGTTGTAGAACCTCTAGCAAGTCCAACAACTAGACCAAAACGAGAAGTTGAAGAATTTATTGTTGCATGTACATTTTCAAAAATTAAATCAGAAAATTGAGTATTTGTTGCATTTGAAACAAACAGTGCATTTTGTCCAACATTTGCGCTTGTCAAACTAACGCCATTTTCCATAGCGACTGTAAAGTTACTAAATGTTGCACCAACAGTATTTAGGAACAAAGACCTTGTTTGCTGGCTACCACTTTTAAACAAGAAGCCATATCTTTCACGACTATCTAATCCACGAAGAGTACCAGAGAATGTTGTGATTGGTGCTATTGGTCTGGTAATTCCTATATATTTAACACCATTCATCTCTATGTTGTCGTTGTTTCCATCATCTGGAGAAATAACAAATACATCGCCTTCTTTTGCAGTGCGCATAAGTTCTATATCGTCTTGAGTTCTTATGTACTGTATGTTAGAAGTATAACCAAATATTATATGTGGATAAAGTTCGTTATCATCTCTTTCCCAAGAACTTTTATCCCATTCATTTCCAGTAAAGTAAACATCAAAGTTCTCACCATCATCTCCATAGCCAGTAATATTGCTATAAAGTGAAGATATATTTCCAGAATTGCTGATTTGTGAATTTGAAATATACTTTTCAGTAGTTGGATTTTTAACTATGGCGCTTTCGTCTTGTTGTTCATGGAACTCAATATCAACATTTCTAAATGACAATATTCTTGCCGTTCCGATAACATTTACTCCATTTTTAATATCTGCTATTGCATACGCAGTGCCTGACTGTGTGTCATCTACTAGCCAATTTCCCCAATAGTTTATTGCGTTTACATTTTCTAAACGAGTTCTTCCATTTATGTACCCAGCAATTCCACCTGCAATACTTGCCTCTACATCACCTGATGCATAGACTTCAAATAATGTTGTATTTACCCCTTCAAGTTCGTTTGATGTATGTTCGATAATTCCTACAACACCACCTGCACGAACATTTGAATTTGTGTTTATAACATTAAGTTTACTATATGATTTTTCAATCTTTCCACTTACTTGTAGACCAACAAGTCCACCTATAGCAATTGGAGTGTAACCAGCAGTTTCAAATAACTTAGTATTACCACGATCAACTGCTGTCTTTCCTTGATAATAATTTTTGATATTTGCTTCAATGCTTTTATCGCCTTCATCGTCTGGATTTTCGTCGCCTATTTGCCACAAATATTCATGCTCACTGCGAACTTGACGAATATAACCAGCATTGTATCCAACGATACCACCAGCAAAACCATTGTATGAGTACAATCCTTGTTGTGTATATGCTGACGAATCTACATAGGAAAGTTCATAAAGTGCATCTTGTAAAACTGAGATAGGACCAACATATCCTGTTATTCCACCAACAGTTCCACCTGAGATTATGCTTGTTCCAAGTGTTTTTAACATAACGGCATTGCCATCTGCAGAAATTTCAGAATCTGCATAATTAACAATATCTATAGATGAATCTGTGTATATATCAAGTACACCGATTACACCACCAGCATATGATATAGAAGCATTTAAAATATCGCTTGTTCTATTATAAGGATTATAAGAAATATAAATACTATTTTGTACATAATCGGTTGGATTCATGCTAGCAGTAACACTTATGCTATCTGCACTCAAATTAAATACATAAGAATCGCCAATTACTCTACCAATAAGTCCGCCGACAACATTTCTACCTCTAACGGTAACACTGTTTGTATCTGGATAGAGCGAACTAACTGTAACATTTATAACTTTTGCGTCTTCAACAGTACCTGCAAGAGCACCTACATATTCAACACCTGATGCTTCAACTCCGAATACATCACCACCAGCATTTGTTGAACCTAATACCAAATTGACATTTTGAACTATTGCCCCATTTTCGATACTTGCAAACAAACCAAAGTTTATTGCCTCGCCGTCTGGGTCTGAAAGTGCAAGACCTGTGATTGTCAAGCCATTTCCGTCAAATTTACCTATTGAGTTGCCATCACCTTCTTCGATGTACTTGCCTGTAAGAGCCATACTAGATGATGCTAAACTATATGTATTGTTTGAATCAGTTACAAGTTCACTTAAATCAATATCATTAACTAGCCTATATGAGCCGTAAATTTCGCCTAAACTTGTGTTTACATATCTTGAAGCACTTGTGTTTCCTAAACCATTAAATACATTTGAGAACTCTTCTGCAGACCTAATTAAGATTGGGTTATTTTTTGAGCCATATCTATATTCATCAACATATGTGAATACTGGTTTTGAATTTAATGATTGTTTGCTTGCATATCTAAGTGAAACTGCTATTTGATTTGCAGCAACTAGTTCTGGGCCGACATCGGTCATAACCCAAATACCATCGTCATTACTTCCACTTATTTTGTTGGCGAAACTAAAGCCATAGAAATAGTCTTCCAAATTGATGTTTGAAATATATTCTGCACCTTCGCCATAGGCAGATTCAATAAGTATAGATGAGTCAGAAAGTGAAACTTCATCATAATAATATGAATTTGAAATTTTACCTTTGTTTTGGTAGTTGCCAAAGTCATCAACACCTGCAAAGTTCATTTGTGTAGTTGTTGAACCAATTATTCTTGACAATGACAAACTTGTATCAATTACCCCAGTGCTTGTATTGCGATATACAAAACCTGCACTATTTCTTCCAGGGTTATTGTTTTGGTTTGTGAGTGTTATGTTTGAGTAACTATTGTTGATTTCTCCTGAATTTTCGTAAACAAAACCTGCACTAATTCCAGAAGTTTCAATTCCGTAAAGTGATGCGTGTACATCTGTTTCATTTCTCTTTACACCTTTTGAGTAACTTCCACTGATGTAACCTTCATTTAATGAAACAAAACCTGTTGTTACTGTTGTGTAGTCAATATTGCTGTTGTTTATTATTCTGATGTTTGAAGCATAAGAACTTACAATGTGTCCATTGCCTGTATTTCTATATACAAAGCCTGAAACTTCACCAAACGATGATATTACGAATGGTGAAAGAATAATTGTTTTAGGGGTGACTGCGCCTGTGTTTATGATTTCTCCATCAACATTTTGTGTGTTGTAGATATACTCAACGGCTTCATCTCCACCAACTCTACTATTGGTTATAATACCTTCGTTGGTTATGACAAATCCTGAGGTTACTGCACTAACCCCAATAGTTGAATCAACTTGCATATGTAAACCGTTTATATTTGGTGCAAGTTCGTTTGTAATTTTTCTGTAACTAACAACTTCGCAGTTTGTTATAATACCATTATTTGTAATTGCAAAAGGTGCATAGTTTACACTTTGAGTATAAGCAGAATTTATTTGTATTGTTCCTGCGTGGAACATATTTACTCTAAGATTTTTTATTGTTGTGTTAGGTGATATAGTGTCAAACAATGCTAAATTTATTTGCGATTGAGTATTATCATAATTAAAGCCGACTATAACTACTTGATAACCATTCCCATCAAGACTTTTAATACTTTCTGTGTTTTGAATAGGAGTATGATTGTATAGATATATATCTTGTGTTAATATATAGTCTTCTTCTGTATCCGATGTAAATGCCTCCAAAAATCCATCTGCACTTGAAATTTGTTTTGGTGCGTCATCACTTGTAGGCTCAGAAATAACAATTGTAAAGAAATATGTGTATGTGTAGATTGTTCCATCTGGCATCTCAGCACGCATTTGAAGCATCATCTGTTGTGTACCATTTGCAAGACCTATAAACCTTACACCATTACCATTGTCCAAGAACTCAACTATTGCATTTTCTGGTACAACGGTTTGTCCGTTACTTGTTATAACAGGAGTATATATATTATTACTTACATAATACAAATTATAAAGTAGTGAGCCACCATTTTGTGATGCAATAGTGTTTACTTTGTAATCATTGTTATCATAATAATGTTGTTCAACAAAAGTTTCGTATGCCCTTTGACTTGCACTTATTGAACCATCTTCGTTTTTGATGTATCTTCCACCAAAATTAAATTCTAGTGAATGATAGAAATACTGGTCGCCTTGGACTGTATCGCTACCATCTTCATTGGCAATATGTGTATTTGTAAAATCAAGTTCAAAATCTATTACATAAACTACAAGATAAGAATAAACAGTTTCTTCAACTCCATTTATTGTTCTTGATGTTGCTACTCTTACCCTAAACGAGTTACTCTCTTCACCAATCTTTATACTAATTGATGCACGATAATAACTTGTAGAATATTCTTCTTTGTCAGCATCGCTTATGCTTGGAGGTACAATAACTCCAACTGCTTGCTCTTGGTCAGAATCTAAACTTAATGCCTCTATTGCTCTTATGCTTTGTGTTTGGTCCCAAACAATATCAGCAGTTATTGTATCGCCACGAATAGCATATATTGATGATTGTCCATTTACAGTTATTCCTGCTTTTTCCTGTGGTACAATTATTAAAGAGTATGGTAAAGAGTAAACTAATTGTTCGCCGTCATAAACATTTATTGTAATTGTATAAACAGTATCAACTGCAACACCTTGCGGAACTTTAACTTGAACATAATATCTTGCAACTTCGCTTGCATTGTCTACTTTATAAACTTTGATTCCGTTTGTTATGTATTCAAAAGTATTAGCCAAGTTGACTTTGTATCCTCTTGGTTCATATTCTTCGTTGCCTGTTTCTGCTTTCATCATATTCAAGAAACTTAAAGCAAAACCATTTTGTGCTGGACTTGTAACAGTTATATCTGTATATTTTGCATATGATGGATAAACCATTACATCTAAAAGACCTGTTGTTCCCGGTGAAAGAACATTGTTTGGATAATAATCATAGAGTGAAACTCCAGAAGTTGCTCCAACACCTTTAAATGCATAATGATTTACATCAACTCTTAAAACTTCTTGGTTTAAAACATTTAGTACCAATTCTGCACTTACATCATCGTAATCGCTTGGACTATCTGTTGAAAATTTAACTGTGTATTGATCGTCAAAATTTGAAAGGCTTGTATCAAGATAAATTGATAATGTATATCTTCTTGTTGTTGTACCGTCAGCATTTACTGTTTGGTCGGTAGATTCATTATAACTTATATCATAAAGTACATCTTCTGATATTTCTCCGCTAAAATTGTAAATATTTACAACCAATTCACTACCTGTTAAATTTTCTAGGTATTTTGAATCAGATGTTATTTCTACAACAACACTTTGTCTATCGCTTGGAGAAATAGTTGCACTTTTAACCGATGAAGAAAGTGTAACTGGTCCATATATTTTTTGTAATGTAATTGTTTTTTGTGTATATTCTCTTAAAGAACTAGCATTATTTTGGCTTAGTCCTTGTAAATTTAGATAAACACTTACATTTGTTGTATCTTCTTTAAAATCTCCAACTATTGTGTGTGTACCTATTTTTGTGCCCAATATAAACCCAACAGCATCATCATTTTCATCAACAAACTTAACATCAAAATCATTTTGTGCAAGTGGAACACTTCTGTCAACAAGTATGATTGATGAAGTTAGTGATGAAGAAAGTGTTTCGTTGACTTTTGTTCTAACATTGATTGTAGATGATGAGCCTAAGTTTTGATTTTTGTATTCAAGATTAAATGCAGATGTGTAATATATAACATTTACACTTATCTCTCTTGTACCAACTGAGTAATCGTACCTAGAACTTACAGTTAAAGTTGTATTTCCAATATTTTTAACAATAAGCCCATTTGGTGAGGTCTCTATAACATTTGTATTTGATGATGTTATAATTAAACCACCAAGAGCGTATGTTCCAAAAAGGTCACCATACGATATTGTATTTACAGAAGTCAAAAGGTTTCTTTCTCTCTCTGTAAGATTTACTCCCTGTGATTTAAACAAGAACATTACTGCTTCGTATCCGTTTTCATCACCATTTTCTGCTAAAGACAATCTTGATTGTACAATTTTAAGTTGAGATAATTCATCACTTGAAATTGTTTTTGGAGGTTGTAGATTATAAAGGTATGGAAAACCATGATTTATCTCTTTGTCATAGTTATACCACATAGCATTAGTGGTGTTCATGCTTACATTTGGATATGTCTGTGTGCTATTGCTATCAAAAGTGCCAAAGACTACTCTTCCCAAGTTATTTGTCATATAGTATGAAAAAGTATAGGTACCATCGTTTGTACTTGAAGTAACATAACTATCAGATATTATTGACGATAAATTATCAACGCTTACATCTTGACCAAGGCTTGAGTAAATGTTGCTTACACTGCCAACTTCTGCAAAACTTTGTTTAATCTTTGCAGAACTTGATGACAACAAACCAACTATTGCTCCAACATTTTGAGAATTTGTTGCACTGTCTTTGCTAAAATTGTAAGCATAACTTGATTTTATTATGCCCTGTCCATTAAGTTCACCAGCAATAAAACCAACTTGCGATGCGTTTATTTTTGTTGTGGTACTATCTTTTAAATTATAGAACAAAACTTTACAGTTATCTATTTCGCCACTATTAACTGCTACAATTCCACCTGCAACACTATTTTCACCTGTTGCAAGTACATTACCAACAAAAGTTACATTTTGTATAAAACCTGCATTTGTCTGTGCAATACCACCTGCATTGCCTTCGCTATATGAAACTGTTGAAGGGGTTATGTTGTCCTGCTCTGTGTAAACATCAACTGTAACATTTTTGATTGTACCCATGTTCAAATCAACAAGCATTGATGAAGCATTTACATTACCTACTAAAGTTAAATCTTCAATAGTTGCATTTGCGTCTAAAGTTCCAAACAAATTAGAACTATTATTCATTTTTATTGTAACAACATCATTTGAACCACTTGTGATGCTTCCATAAAGTCCACCACTAAAGACATCAAATAACTGCATTGTCTTTGAATATGTAACATTATTTAAAAGTATATAGTGCAAACTAGAATTTGTTATATCATCTAAATCACTAATTCTAATTGCTGTTTCTCTTGACCTTCCGTCTGATACCAAAATATTTACTTCAGCATAGCAGTATCCGTCACGATAATATTCATGACCATGTTCATCAACAAACACACTGTCTTTTGGTATAACTCTTATTTTACCACTTCCACCAATAGCCCCTGTTGCCGTGATGTAACCATTGTCATCTATTGAAATTATTGTGCCTATTGTTCCACTATCTGGAATAAATCTATAAACAACACCTTTATTTAGTGCATTTGAAGGATAAACAGTTGTTACAAGTTTAAATGATGTCAAAGATATGTCATCTGTTAAATTTTGAGCCAAAAGGTTTATTCCATTCTCGCCAACATTTCCAATAACAACTTCTTCAACCAACTGAGGCTTTGCCATAGTGATTGTAAGTGATAGTGAGTACTTATTGTAGTCAAGATTTAGGTCTTTTGAAACAAAATTTATTATAGTAGATTGAAATTCAGTATCTCCAACTCCTTCTTCACCATCATCATTTCTTGTCAATGCACGAACAAGGAATTGATAGTCATTTAGTCTTTCAATCTCAAAATTTACTTTTCCACCAGGAATGAAGTATTGATACAAGTTTTCATCAACTTTTGTCATATTTTCAATTTCTAACAAGTTGTATGTAGGAAGTGCTGCGCCTCTATTTACTATCAAAGTAATAGTATCTTGAGCCAACATTGCATTTTCTTGACCAAGTTCATCAGCAGGATACAAACTTAATTCTTTTGTACTTATTTCCACTGATATGATTGGATTATAAACTTCTACCAAAAGATATCTGCTTATTTGGACATCTGCATATACAAGCTCGCCATTGTCATCTATTACCTGCTTACCTGTAAATGTCATTCTTATCCAAACTTTACCAACAGTTATAGGAGAAATATGATTTAACGAACGCAAATAGTTTGCACTTATTACTGCTGAAGTGTTGTTTGTAAACATATCATCGGCAGGACGATTGTTTCCAAAAACAGCATACGCACCGCCTTCATCATACACATCATCAACATTTTCATCGTAAACATAATCAACAAAGTTAAACGAAATACTCTCAATCTCTGCATCGGCAGTGTATGCTAGTGGTAAAGATTGACCATTCTTTAATGCAACATATGCCAAACTATAATTTTCATATCTTAAATCGCCAACTGCAGTAGAGGTTGAAAAGTTAGGCTCTATCTCAACTTTTACATCGCTTAGTTCGTCTATTACATTTACAGTTGCCCTTATGCTTTGACCAGATACAAAACTAATAACAAGTTCGCCACTACCTGAGTGGTTTGATACAATTTCAATAGAATATACTGTTGCACCATTTAATGTTTCGGTTGTGTTTACTATTTCGCCAATGGTAAAGCAATCGTTAGTTGAATAAATTTCTGCAACATTTCTATCAGTTAGGTCTATCGTCTGTGGTGCGACTGCAACTTTAACCAAAGTTGTCGAGTTTTCGTTTGTGTCAAGATACAATTCTTTTGTAGATTGAATCCCATCTCCCAAACTATTTACAAAACCAAGACTTGTGACACCTTCTTGTAGTGCAAATGTTATTGTTTTACTTATGTCAATGTTTTCTTTTTCACTTTTTACAGTTACTGTAATCTCTTCACCAAGAGTAAAACCACTGCGTGCAATAAAGTAGAATGTTTCACCACTATCAAATGTGTATTTATTGTTTGTAAATTCAACAACATTATTTTTGCTATCCCTTACAATCAAGTAGTTTCTATCTGCCGCAGAGATATTTAATGACAATTTGTCACTTGTTGCCGTTGAAGGAACTGCACTGAAAGTAAGAGCATAACCTTCAATTAGTGATGCAGTATATGTAGTGTAAAGGTTTATTACAGAACTTGTGTTTACAATGTTGCCATCGTTTGTAATGCTGATATCGGTAATTTCGTCAATAACATTTATGTTTACCTTTCCGTTGGTACTATTTGCTGTTGAGTATACCAAATCAGGATACTTCTCGTCACTTAGCAAGAACCAAACTGTATCTTGTCCAAGTTGGACTTTTTCAGTAGAGAGTGTGAAGTTGAACATATACTCGTAATACTCTCCACTTTTAACAGGATAACTTGACGAATCATAAAGAATTATTCCCCTGTCATTGTATGCAAATACAGGAACAACATTTAGTTCTTTTGTCGTAACTTCAAAAGGAACTCTAACATAAACAGAAACAATGTTTGTTATATCGTTTGTTCTTGACATTTCAATATAGTCAAGTTGTGCGCCTGATGCATCAACAATTTGAACTTTATTTACATCTATTGCTTTAACAACATCAACAGAAATTGTTGCTTTGACATTTTCTCTATGCATAGAAACAACCTCGACCGTGATGCTTTGTGGAACATCTTCAAGTCCAGGTTGAACTGTAATAACATTATTTGAGATTGTTACTCCTAAAGGCGCATCAACCAAATTAAATAACAATTCTTTTTGGATTGTACCTTCTGGCGATAACGAGAAAAGACTATTATCTAGTGTGAATGAACCACCAAGGGTTTCGTCATATGACAAATAATAAGAACTTTGATTTGGAGTAATTGAGCTGATTGGCTCTGTTGCAGTAACTGTAAACGATGTGGATTTTGTTTTGCCTTTTACAAAGACTTCAATATTTTGACAAGCACGAATAGCAGTTACAACAATTTCACTAACTCCTTCGCTTGATGGTTTACCTACTGTGACTTTTAAACTTGCTGAATCACAAGAAACTGACACGGTTTTGTTAGACGCATTTTCAACAGTTGCAAAAACAGAACCCGTGTTATCGTTTTCTCCCAATGTTATTTCAAGATGTGATGTGCTTAAAGAAATTGTCATATTTTCATTGTTCTCGCCACAAGCAGAAAACATGACAGAAGCACAGCCGACAAGTGTCATAAGCATTGAAACAAGAAATATTTTAAGTCTTTTCATAGGTCAAACTCCTCATCTATTGTTTTCAAAAATTAAGTTTTTATTATTACATAATAAACCCAATTTATGTAGATAGTATAAGTTCATTTGCCCAATGTGTCAAATTTTTTAATATAAAAATATTATTTTTTTAATTTCGACAAAGTTAAATTTTTTTAAAAAATAATTTTTAATTTATTTTTAAAAAATAAATAAAAAAATCCATATTTTAATTATATTAAAATATGAATATTAAAAAAAATATTTTTTTAATTATTTTTTTAAATATTTATTTTTTGTTGAATTTCCTCCCCTTATATGCTTCTCATTAAAATTTTTGTCCAATATTTTTTGAACTTCATTAAAAAGACTTGCATTTATTTTTTTTAATTTTTTATGAATATCCATATGAACTGTCGATTTTGAATATCCAAAAAATTTAGCAGTTTGCCTAATCGTTGCACTATTCTCAACTATGTAATGTGCAAAATCTAATACTCTGTTTTTTGTGTCCACATCTATCTCCTGATAAAATGTATGTGGTTTGCTGGCATAATATGTCACATTTTGTCCAATAATGTAACTAGCACTGCAAAAAATTGTACAACTACTTTACAAAGAAAAAATAAAATGATAAAATATACATAGCAAATAATTGGAGGATATTATGACATTAGACAAAGTTAAATCTCTTATTGCATCTCAACTTGGTATAAGTGAAGACAAAATAACAGAAGATTCAAAACTAATTGAAGACCTTGGTGCAGATTCACTAGACACAGTAGAAATGCTCATGACACTTGAAGAAGAATTTGGGATTGCAATACCAGATGAAGAAGCAATGACACTTACAACTGTTAAGTCCATTGTTGACCTTATCGAGAAACATAAAAAAGCGTAAATTTTACTTAAAACATACTACAAAAACAAGTAAAACAAATTAAAACACCCAAAAACAAAAGTTTGGTAATTTAAACAAAAGTTTTTGGGTGTTTTTTATTTCGAGAAATTAAACAATTTTATTTTAGTCTACACAATTTAAAGACAATAAAAAAACCTTTTGGTAAAGGTTTTTTTATTTGTTTTCAAGTGTTAAATAATTTGAAGGGTCTACTTTTTGTCCGTCTTTGTAAAGTTCAAAATGAAGATGAGAACCACTTAATTGCTCATTAGCAGATGATTGACTCATAGTTCCTATAACCTCACCAGCACTTACACTATCGGAAACTGTAACATTTGTTTCATCACTTAGTGAAGAATATTTGCTAACATATCCGTTTTCGTGTGTGATTGTGATGCATGTGCCATCTTCATAGGTAGTTTGTACATCTGTTACAACACCATCAAGAACAGAGTAAACATTTAAGTTATCGCTTGTCATATCTATTCCCTTGTGGCTCTCCCATTGGTTTAATGTTTCGTTATAAAACAATTCGGTGTCACTGTACCATTTAAGTACTGTTGGAGTTTCTACTGGTGAAGTAAACACAACCGGTGTTGTCCCTGTCTGCTCTGTTGGACCTTCATTATCAACTGGTGTACTTGAAAATACTACTGCAAGTGTTACCCCAAGAACCAATACAAATGCTAGTGCATAATAACCATATTTTTTTAGAA
>CALWPE010000080.1 GCA_944383345.1 uncultured Clostridia bacterium
GTTGGTGATTCAATTATTAGTGGTACATCATTTGGTAAAGTTAGGGCAATGTTTGATGAGAATGGGAAAAATGTTAAATCAGCAGGTCCAAGTATGCCTGTTTCAGTGCTCGGTCTTGATAGTGTACCAAATTCAGGAGATAATGTTTTTGCAGTTGATGAAAAACTTTCAAAACAAGTCATTGAAGAGCGTATTGCAAAGGCAAAAGAACTTCGTTCACACTCAACAAGTGGTGTTTCTCTTGAAGACTTTATGGACAAAGTCAACGAAGGTAAATTAAAGGCACTAAACATCATAATAAAGGCAGATGTTCAAGGCTCTGTTGAAGCATTAAAGCAATCTCTTGTTGCACTTAAAAATGAAGAAGCAAGAGTTGTATGTATCCACAGTGGTGCAGGTCCTGTTACAGAGTCAGACTTACTACTAGCACAAGCCTGTGGCGCAGTAATTATCAATTTTAATTTAAAATTGTCATCAAAGATAGAACAATTAGCAGATTCAATGAAAGTTCAAATAAAGTCTTATAAGATTATTTATGAAGTTGTAGATGAAGTATCAAAGGCTTTAAGTGGTATGCTTAGTGTTAAGTATGAAGAACAAATAATTGGTCATGCCGAAGTAAGAATGATGTTTAAACTTTCAACAAGTGGTGTTGTTTGTGGTAGTTATGTCACAGATGGTAAAGTTGCAAGAAATGCTTTTGTAAATGTATACAGGGGCAAAGAGAAAATTCTTGAAACCACAATTGTTGCTTTAAGAATCCAAAAAGACGATAAGGCAGAAGTTCCATATGGTTTTGAATGTGGAATAAAATTAAAAGATAGCCAAGATGTTAAAGTTGGTGATACTTTGGAAGTTTATCAAAAAGTTGAAATAAAAAGAGGTTAAATGTGAGTAGTATCAGAACAGAACGGGCAAATTCAGAGGTAGAAAAAGCACTTGCCGATATTATACACAACAGACTGAATGACCCAAGATTAAGTGAATTTATTACAGTGACATATGCACACTTGTCAGTCGATTTTAGACATTGCAAAGTGGGCATAAGTGTCTACACTGGAGATAAAAATGTTGTTATAAAACAACTTCGTAAGAGTGAAGGCTATATAAAGCGTGAACTTGTAAAAGATGTTAAGTTGCCTTTTACTCCTGAACTTACATTTATTTTGGATGAGGGCGCAAAATATAGCGATAAGATAAATGAAATCATTAGTACACTTAATATTCCAAAAGAGGATGTAGATGAAGACGATTCTAAAGAAGATTAAAAAAAGTAATAGGGTGGCAGTATTTGGGCATCAATCACCAGATGGCGATTGTATAAGTTGCTTATATGCCATCACTTTTTTATGTAAACAACTAAATAAAACAGTTGATGCTTTTATTGATGACGATATTCCAACTCGTTATAAGTTTATCGATACAAGTTTTATCAACAATAAAATATTTGATAAAGAAAATTACGATTTATTTATTTCTGTTGATGTTGCAGATAAGCATCTACTTGGTAAATACAAAGATGCTTTTAATAAAGACAATCAAACAATAAGCATTGACCATCATGCAATTCGTGACCTTGTTAGCGATATTACATATGTTGAAAAGACTGCATCATGTGCAGAAATATTATACAAACTATTAAAGTTGTCAAAATTCAAGTTGGATAGCAGGGTATCAACATTTTTGTATATGGGTGTTGCAGATGATACTGGTTGTTTTTTATATGATAATACAACCACAGATTCACATTATATTGCAGGAAAGTTAATTGAAAATGGTGCTGATATGAGTTCGGTCAACTACCATCTTTTTAAACTCGTAACAAACAAAACCCATGAATTGATGAAAAAGATTGATGAGATTGTAGAAGAAAAAGACGGGATAAGATATGTTGTTGTAAACCAAAAATTCATGCAAAAAAATGATTGTCAAAAATCAGATTTTGGTGACTATGCAAACACTTTGTTAAATTATGAAAATACAAAAATTGCTTTTACAATGTTTGAAAAACAAAACAAAGTTTATTCGCTTAGTTTTAGGTGCCTAAAAAATTATAATGTTGCAGAAGTTGCATCCAAATTGGGTGGTGGTGGACACAATCAGGCAGCAGGTGGAAAAATCTCTGGTGACGAAAAAGAATGTTTGCAAAAAGTTTTAAATCTTGTTAGTGAAGAACTAAAAAGGGGAGACAAAAATGCTAACAGATAACGGTATAATTGTTTTAAATAAACCAACCAATATGTCAAGTAGTCAAGCAGTACAAAAAGTAAAACATATATTAAAGCCAAATAAGATTGGACATATGGGAACACTTGACCCTCTTGGGAGTGGAGTGTTAATTCTTGGTATAAATAAAGGTACAAGATTATTTGATAGTTTTTTAAAACATACCAAAACTTATAGAGCAATTTTTTATTTTGGAGAGCAGACGGACACATTAGATAGCGAAGGCAAAGTAATCAAAAAAAATATGTGTGATATAAAAATTGAAGATGTACAAAATTTGTGTCCTAAGTTCATCGGTAAATTTGACCAAATACCACCACAATATTCGGCAAAAAAAATCAATGGCAAAAAAGCATATCAATTAGCAAGAAGTGGAGAGGAGATACAACTTAAACCAAGGGCTATTCAGATTTATGATTTATCGTGTAAAGCGCAATTAAAGAAGAATACTTTTCTCTTTGAAATAACTTGTTCAAGTGGTACATACATAAGAAGTTTATGTAGAGATTTTGCAGAGGCATTATCAACATATGGTACTATGCTAGCGATTGTACGCACAAAATCTGGTGATTATGATATAACACAGAGTTGCACTATTGCAGATATAGAAAAAGGCAACTATAAAATTTTAACAGTGTAAAAAAGGAACAAAATATGACAAATATAGTAAGATTTGGACCATCAGGTAATCAAAAATTGTTTTATGATACAGGTCATAAACACAGCATCGAAGCACCATTATGGTTAAAGAATATGGGGCTTAATGCCTATGAGTTTTCTTTTGGCCGAGGATTTACAATAAAAGAAGACACTGCTAGAAAAATTGGTGAAGAAGCAAAAAAGTATGATGTTTTAATATCATGCCATGCACCATATTATATAAACCTAGCAAACCCAGACCCACTTATGATTGAAAAATCTTTTGGGTATGTTACTCGTGGGCTTGTTTTACTTGATTGTTTTGGTGGTACTGATTATGTTGTTCACATTGGTTCATGTGGAAAACTAACAAGAGATGTTGCACTAGGTAACATAAGAAAAAATTTGAAAACATTGTTAGTTATTTTAAAGCAAGGTGATTATTTAAAAGGTGGTAAAAGACTATGTATAGAGACGATGGGAAAACCACAACAAATTGGTACTTATCAAGAAATAATTGACTTATGTACACTTGATGAATGTTTGGTACCAACTTTTGACTTTGGGCATATCAACGCTTTGACTGGTGGAACTCTTAAAACATACGATGATTACAAAAAAATATTTGATTTAGCAATTGAAAAATTAGGTGAAAGAGCAAAGAGTTGCCATATACATTTTTCTAAAATTGAGTATGGTGCAAAAGGGGAAATAAGGCATCTAAACTACGATGACAAAATTTTTGGACCAGACTTTGAACCTTTGGCTAGGGTAATAAAGGATATGAAATTAACCCCAACCATAATTTGTGAATCGAAAGACAATATGGCGACAGATAGTTTGATAATGAAGGGCATTTATGAATCATTATAATGTAAAAAGAATAGTATCAAACATACTTATGGAAAATTGTTATATCGTCTATGATGACAAAAACGCACTAATAATTGACCCGGGCAATACCTATTTTGAAGTTATGGATTTTGTGACAAAAAACAAACTAAAAATTTTGGCTGTACTTTTAACACATGGGCATTTTGACCATTGTTTATCATGTAAAAGTTTTCAGCAAGATGGTGCTTTAATCTATATACACAAACTAGATGAAGATAAACTTTATACAGATGGTAATTTGTCCACAATGCTTGGTATTGAATTTCCTTTTATTCACGCAGATGTTACCTTTGTTGAAGGAATATTAAATATAGGTGAATTTGAAGTTGATGTTATTCATACACCGGGACATTCAAAAGGTAGTGTTTGTTATATAATAGGTGATTGCTTTTTTAGTGGTGATACATTTTTTGCACAAGGCATTGGAAGAACAGATTTTTATGACGGAAATTTTAAAGATATGCAAAATAGTTTAAATAAATTGAAATCATATTTAAAAATGCCATATAAATTTTATTATGGTCATTAAAAAATGGTTGCATTTAGTGACTGAATTGTGTTATTCTTAATTAGGTAATATAACATAAGGAGAAATTATGATAACAGCAGGAGATTTTAGAAAAGGCGTAACTTTTGAAATGGAAGGAAATGTTTACACTGTAGTTGAGTTTATGCATGTTAAACCAGGCAAAGGTTCACCATTTGTTAGAACAAAATTAAAAAATGTTATAACTGGACAGGTTATTGAAAGAACTTTTAACCCAACGGATAAATTCCAAGTAGCAGTTATAGAAAGAAAAGAGATGCAATATCTTTATCATGAAGGTGACTTGTATTATTTCATGGATATGGAAACATATGACCAAATTCCATTCAATAAATCACAAGTTGAAGACGCAATGAACTTCATGACCGAAAACATGATGGCAACAGTCCAATTCTATAAAGGCACAGCATTTTCAGTTGAACCACCAACATTTGTTGAACTTACAGTTGTAGATTGTGAGCCAGGTGTACAGGGCGATACTGCAAAATCAAGTTATAAACCAGCAACACTTGAAACTGGCTATGTAATTGGCGTTCCACTTTTTGTAAATAGTGGAGAAAAAATCCGTGTTGATACTCGTGATGGTAGTTACATGGAGCGTGTAAAATAATTTAAAAATATTTTTGTCGAGATATGCAATATTTTGTAATATTGCATATTTTTTTTGCGTTTAGTTATTATTTGATTTTTCTCTTATTATAAATTTTATAGGAGAAAAATATGTTACAAGAAATTTTGTCCGAACCTTTATCAAATATTATAAATTACAAAATAGCAATTTCTCAACTTTCAGAGATAAGGTTAAGAGCCGATAAACCGATTGTAGTTTTTGTAAAAGGTCAACCGTATTACATAAATGAAAAAGGATTATGTTGTGACATAAATAGTGCCATGTATTGTAGTCAAGATATGATTGCAGATATTGTCTATAAAGCAAGTGATTATTCAATATACTCGGTAAGTGAACAAATAAAAAATGGCTATATAACAATGTCTAATGGGGTAAGAATTGGGCTTTGTGGTAATGTTATAGAAGAAAATGGTCAAGTAAAAACAATAACAAACTGGACAAGTCTAAATATAAGAATACCTCACATGATAAAAAATATTTCTCTTTGTGCTTTTGATGATATTGTTGATGAAACAGGCATACACAATACGCTTGTAGTTTCACCACCGGGAGCAGGGAAAACGACTTTTTTAAGAGATTTCTTGTTGCAACTTTCTGAGCATAACTATTGTTTAAATGTGTGTGTAATTGACGAAAGGGGAGAAATTGCAGGTGGTGTGGATAGTAAACTCGACATTGGTAATTTTTGCGATGTCATTAGTTTTTGCAGTAAAAAGGTTGGTTTCATACAAAGCATAAGGGCAATGAATCCGGGGCTAATCGTAACCGATGAACTAGCAGATAAGGAAGATGCTAAGTGCCTAATAGATGCAATGAACTGTGGGGTAAAGGTTATAGCAACTGCTCATGCGTCTAGCATGGAAGAACTAAGAAGAAAAGATTTTTTTGCTAATTTACCTTCTCATTATTTTGAAAGATATGTTTTATTTTCAAAAAGAGAGGGGCCGGGCACTTATGAGGGAACATACAACGAAAAATTCTCAAAAATAGTGAAGTGGTGAAGCAATGACCATTATTTTGATTGTTATTATAATTTTTTGCTTTGGGCTTATAGGCTTTAAATTGTCATCATATTACATAAACAGAAAGAAGTTTTTTTCGTCATTAGTTTTAATGCTTTCAAATATAGAGGCAGATGTCGTTTTTAGTAGGGACAAATTAGCGAACATATTAAGAAAGAATATACAGGTTTGTGCAAGTAATGACCTTCGTACACTATGCGAAAAGATAATTTTCGCCATAGACAACAAAGAGATAATTACTCCTGAAGCATTTGAACAAATAAAAATATTAAGAAATGATGAAAGACAACTTTTATATAAATTTTTTTCATCACTGGGAAGATATGACGCCTTTGCTCAAAGCAAAGAGATAAAAACATACCAATTAGCGATAAACGATTACAACAAAGAGGCACAAGAAGAGTGTAAAAAATATTCTGGGCTATTTGTAAAACTAGGAATCATTATTGGTATTTTAGTGTGCCTACTTATCATATAGGAGGAATGTAATGGGTGTTGAAATTATATTCAAGATTGCTGCTGTTGGAATACTTACAACAGTTGTTGGGCAAATACTCAAACAAAGTGGTAAGGAAGAAATTGCTACTTTTTCAACATTGGCTGGACTAATCATTGTGCTCTTGATGGTTTTAGACCTTATTAGCACCCTTTTTGATACTGTGAAAAATTTATTTGGTCTTTAAGGAGGTGGTATGGACATAATAAAAATTGTCGGAATTGGACTTATCACCGTAATAGCGACAATGCTTATAAAGCCAATAAAGCCCGAAATGAGCATAATTATAGGGCTATGTGGTGGCATACTTATTTTGGTACAAACAATAAATTATGCTGTCGACATCGTTGATGCGTTTTGGGGAATTGTAAATAAGACAGGGCTTGATGCTGGACTTTTAAAAACATTATTAAAAATAATTGGAGTAGGTTATTTAACAGAATTTTCTGCTAACATGTGTTATGATGCAGGGTCAAGTGGAATCGCTGACAAAATATTGTTTGCTGGAAAAGTTATTATTCTAGTTATCGCATTACCAATAGTAACAAGCATTATAGAAATAATCGTGGAGATATTGCCATGAAAAAGTTTATAATCATTTTGTTTGTTCTTATGTTGGTAGTTTCAATTTTTTCAATCAATCAAACACAAAATTGTGTTTATGCCGAGGAGCAATTATCTGCTTCTGAAATTGAAGAAATTTTAGAGGAGAGTATAGGCTCTCAACTAGACGATTTAGATTTTAGTGAACTTGAAGAAATATTGGCTTCGCTAGGTGATGAAGGTCAAGAGATATTTGGAAATGAATCTTTTGTGGAAAAGTTAAAACAAATATTAAATGGTGATTTGTCCGACTACAATAAATCAATTTGGACAAGCATTTTAAATTTGTTTTTTGAAGATGTACTTTCTTTTTTACCTGTTTTGTCTTTAGTAATTGCAATAGCAGTTATGTTTAGTTTGGTCAATGCATCAAAACCAAGTTCAAAAAATAAGTCGATAGGTGATGTTATCCACTTTGTTTGCTTCGGTGCAATAATTGTCCTTTTGGTTGGTTATAGCGTTAAAATGCTGACGCTTACATCTAATACTTTGCAATCAATAAAGGCACAAATGGATATTGCTTTGCCGATACTTTTAACAGTACTAACTGCAATAGGTGGTGTTACCTCTGTGAGTGTATATCAACCGGCTGTGGCTATTTTAAGTGGAACAATCATCAATATCTTTACGAATATACTTATGCCAATATTTATATTTAGACTTGTATTTTCAATAGTTGGAAATTTGTCAAACAATGTCAAGTTGGATAAATTTGCTTCGTTTTTTTCAAGTTTGTTCAAGTGGATAGTAGGTGGAGTATTTACAGTTTTTTCTGCATTTTTAACTATTCAAGGAATTACGGCTGGAAGTGTCGATGGTATATCGTTTAGGACGGCAAAATACGCAATAAAAAACTCAATACCACTTGTAGGCTCATATTTGTCAGATGGACTTAATTTGATTGTTGCTAGCAGTGTGCTTATAAAAAATGCAGTTGGTGCAACCGGACTTGTTTTGTTGTTCTCCACAATTATAGTCCCTATATTAAATTTGATAGTTTTCATGTTGTCTTTAAAATTGGTTTCAGCAATATTAGAACCAATAACAGATAGTAGAATATCTAACTTTATTTCAATGCTTGCTAAAAGTATTTCTTTATTGATTGTACTAATTATTGGCTGTGCTTTTATGTATCTTATAATGACCGGTATGATAATGGTTAGTGCCAACTTTTTTTAAAGGAGTTTGATATGAATGTTTCTGCATGGGTTTTATCAATAGCGGGGGTTAGTGTTTTGTCTATTTTAATTGACCTATTTTTGCCAAACGGAGAAACCAATAGTCACATAAAAACGGTTTTTAACTATGTTATTATCTTTGTGATTATTGCACCTTTGCCATCACTGATAAAGTCGGATTTTGATACATCATCAATATTTACAGAATCCGAAATTGTCTTACAAGAAGATTACATTTATCAATTAAACAGAGACAAACTTACTATGCTTGAAACGAGTATGGAAAAAGAATTAGATGACAGAGGATTAAAGTATATTGATATATCAATTTCGGCCGATATCTTTACTACTGTTATGAAAATTGAGACGATTTATGTCGATTTTAGTAGTTTAGTTATAGTAGGAGATGAAGAGCATATAGATATAGAGAATGAGGCAGTCGATGTAATTACTTCATTTGTAAATATAGAAAAGGAGAATATTGTATTTAGTGGATACTAAACAGAAAAAACAAGGTATATGGGAAAAACTAAAAAACATCAAGCATTTTGAAATTATTGTAGTCATAGTATTTTGTGCCATATTGTTGCTTATTTACAGTTCGACCTTTTCTTCCAAAAATAGTGAAGAAAACACACTGACGGCACTAACAACAGAGGAATATGCAGAGTACCTTGAGAATAAATTATCATATGTACTCTCACAAATAAATGGGGCTGGAAATGTGAGTGTTATGATTACACTTAGTTGCGGTGTTGAGTATGTGTATGCTACGAATACAACAGAAGAAACCACTTCTCAAACTGTTGCAGGAACAACAACCACACAAACGACAACAGAAGAAGAATTGATTTTTACATCTCAGGGTGGTAAAGATTCTCCAATAATAATAAAGGAGAACTTACCAAAAGTTAGTGGAGTGTTGATAGTTAGTAGTGGAGCAAGTGACATAAGCGTAATGATGGAACTGCAAAAAGCAGTTGTAGCATTACTTGAAATTGATGCAAATGATATAGAAATTTTAGTTGGTAAATAAAGGAGATTATTATGTTAAAGAAAAGAACAAAGATTATCATTTTAGTTGCTATGGTATTATTACTTGGAGTTACTGGATACTTAAATATTGCACTTAACAACAGTGCTACGACACCTACAACTGGAACAGTGACACAGATGAATTATTTTGATACATACAGACAAGACCGACAAACAACTCGTGACCAAGAACTTTTGTATTATGACGCTATAATAAATTCTGAAGATTCAACAGAAGAAGCAAAACTAAATGCCGAAGCAATGAAAATGGAGATTGTTGAGCAAATGGAATCAGAACTTGTTATGGAAGGGCTTATTAAAGCAAAAGGCTTTGAAGATGCAATAGTAACAAATTCTGCAAACAATATCAATGTTATAGTAAAATGTGCATCACTTGAAAGTTCACAAGTTGCTCAAATAGTTTCAATAGTTCAAGAGCAGACACAAAAATCAATAGACAATATTAAAATAATTCCTGTAGAATAATTGCAAAACTAATAAATGTATGTTATATTATAAATAAATTGGTGAAAACCTATAATATAACAAAGAGAGGGTTCTAGTGTCACAGCCATACAGTCAACTTCAAGAAGATAAAGGTAAGATAACTTGCGATAGAAATATTTTATTATCCATCATCTCATTAGCGACAAAAGAGATAAGTGGTGTGTCAAGTTTGCAAGACAGTTTTTCTATGAAACTTAAAAAGATGTTTTCAAAATCGGACTCTACTGGTGTTAAGTTAAAAATTGCTCAAAACGGACAACTAATTATTGATGTGTTTATAAGAATATACAGTGGAAATAGTGTCCCTGATATAGCATACAGGGTTCAAGAAAATATTAAAAACAACATAGTTTCCATGGTTGAGATGAGAGTTAATAAAATAAATATCCATATCGTGGGTGTTGATTTTAAAGCAGAAGAACAAAATTAAAGTCCACTACAAAAGTGGATTTTTTATAGTGAGGTATTATGCGAAAATACGCAAGAGAAGTAGCGTTTTGTAAAGTTTTTGAAACATTGTTTAATTCCACAACAAATGTTGATGGAATTTTTGACTTTACTGATTTAACAAAGCAAGAGGATATTGATTTTGCAAATACACTTGTAAAACTTGCCCTTGATCATCATGATGAGATAGAGAGTTTAATTAGTGAAAATCTTAAAGATTATAGTTTGGATAGGCTTTATAGGGTTGATAGAGCAATCTTAATTCTTGCTATTGCAGAGTTAAAGTATTATGCACAAACACCAGAAAAAGTTGTTATAAATGAAGCCGTAAATCTTGCAAAGAAATATGGCACAGAAAAAAGTTACTCATTTGTAAATGGTGTACTAAAATCAATTATCGAGGAGAAATAGTGGAACAAAAGCCGTTGACTGTTACGCAGATTTCAAATTACTTTAAACAGATATTTGATGCTGAAGAGTTATTGTTTAATGTGCGTGTAGTCGGTGAAATATCTGGACTTAGTATAGTGCGAGGTGTCGCATATTTTGTCTTGAAAGATGAAAATGCAATGATGTCCTGTGTATGTTTTGATGTTTCTAATTTCACATATCAAAATGGTGATAAGGTTGTTTTGACTGGTACACCTAGATACTATGTCAAAGGTGGGAAACTTAACTTTAATGTCCAAAAGGCAGAAAAATATGGACTAGGCGATTTATATCAGCAGTTTTTGAAGTTGAAAGAAACACTTGAAAAAAGTGGCTATTTTGATGAGTCTCACAAAATTCCAATGCCAAAAACTATAAAACGCATAGGAGTTGTAACGAGCAAAGAAGGAGCAGTCATACAAGATATAATAAATGTTCGTTCCAGGCGTAACCCTTATATTGATATAGTACTGTATCCTGTAAAGGTTCAAGGCAAAGACGCAGAAAAAGAAATTGCTAAAGGAATTAGGTTTTTTGATAACTATAATGTAGATGTTATAGTTGTTGCAAGAGGTGGTGGTTCACTAGAGGACTTAGCACCATTTAATACAAAAGAAGTTGCTGATGCTATTTATGAAGCCAACAAATTTGTGCTATCGGCTGTTGGACATGAAACGGACTTTACAATATGTGATTTCTGTAGTGACCTAAGAGCACCAACGCCAAGCGTTGCAGCAGAACTGTTATGTAGCAATATAGAAGAACAAGTAGATAAGTTTTATAAATTAGTACCAAGATTAAAAGATGCTATAAAATCAGTATATATAGACAAGCACACATATTTTGTTGGTTTGTACAAGGCACTGCTTGATGATTATAGCGATGAAAATAGTGAGATGAGCAATAATTTAGTAAAACTTATTATGCGATTAAAGTATAGTGCTAGCAATTTTTCCAATTTACAATTTAACAACTTTAAACTTTTGGAGAGCAAACTAAACAAACTTAATCCAAGTGAAGTACTTAAATTGGGTTTTGCTGTTGTTAGGGGAAAGGGTGGAGAAATCCGTTCAGTAAAAGATATTGATATTGGTGATGATATCAGCATAAAACTAGTTGACGGCGACTTATTTGCAAAAGTTACAAACAAGGAGAATAGAAATGACATTTGAAGAAAATATAAAAAGATTAGAAGAGATTGTAGCACAACTAGAAAGTGGAGAATGTTCGTTTGAGCGAGCAACAACTCTATTTAAAGAGGGTAAGGATATAGCACAAAATTGTGCTAAGGTTTTAGATGAGAACAAAGGCAAGATTACGGAACTTGTTACAGAACTTGATAACATCGTAGAACGGGAAATGAAATAATAGTTGTATTTTTAAAGTATTCATGATATAATACTTATGAAGGTGCAGTATTCTAGTCAGTTTCAATCACTTGGAAGTTGATACATAAAAGCAACGAAGGGCACAACTGTGAAGTTTCTGGTGCGTGCTTTGATTGCCCAAATTGGGGTGCGTGCTGGAAGTTAAGATTATTGGGCGAGTTATAACGGCATATAACCCCCGACCCAATTTTCGCGGAGACCCAAGTTGGTGCTATGCATTTTTAAAATAGTACTGTTTGGGGAGAACCTGCATTGCGGTTAAACAAAAACGGCTGTGTGCAGAGTAGCCTGCTTTGAGTGGGCTTGTAGGAATAATGCGTTAAAGTAATTTAAAGATTAGGCCAATCGGTAAATCTACTTTGTATTTGAAATCAAGTTTGCAAAAAGAGCTAAGAGTGGTTCAAACTGTCAAGGAAAACTTCTAGACTGTGACATATAGTCGAACATTTTGGGGATTATAGTGTGGTCTTAGTGGCGATTCGGTGTCAGCCTTTGCTTAAAAGGAAACTGCCCATGCGGTGACGATGGGTGCGAAGTTTGGGGAAATCCTACCGAACCTATGCCACAAGGTTTACTCAAAGTGTTACCTTCATTTTTTTATTTAAAATTACATACATTAGTATTTGAAAGGAAATAAAGTGAAAACAAAACCAAACCCGAAAAATAAAACGGTAAAAAAACAAAGCCATAAACAACTTTTATGGTCGCTAAAAGTTTTGATAATATCATTTGCACTCTCAATGTGCTTTGGTGTGCTTAGTGAGTTCTTTCTAAGTGGAACAGGAGTTGTCATCTCGGTATTGATTATTATAGTATTTATGTCTATATCAATTCTTACTGATATGATAGGTGTTGCAGTTACTGCTGCCGATATCCAACCATTTAGAGCAATGGCATCAAAGAAAATTAGGGGAGCAAAAGAAGCAATCAAGTTAATAAAAAATGCTGATAAGTTTACAAGCATCATCGCCGATGTAGTTGGTGATGTGTGTGGAATCTTATCAGGTGCAGCAGGCGCAAGTATTATTGTTAAAATTGCTATTGATTCAGAATCTGCTCTTGGAATTATTATTGCTTCACTTGTCAGTGCTATTATCGCTAGTTTAACAATTTTTGGTAAATCTCTTGGAAAAAAGTATGCTATGAAAAATTGCAATAAGATAATGCTTGTTGTAGGTAAGGTAATGAGTTGGTTCACTCCACAGGGTAAAACAAATAAAAAGAACAAGCAAGAACAAAATAAAGACAGCAACGAACAAACCGACCAATTAAACAAAGAACAAGTTGATGAAGATAAAGATAAAGAGAATGTACATAATGCAGGTGACAATGTAATTCAAGCAGGGACTAAAAACGAAATTGATGATAAAGATGAGAAGGAGAACGATTAGGTTAATCCTTCTTTTTTTATGCTTTTTTATACAATGTATATTTATAACTACCATAATCTATTATTATAAAAATTTTGAATAATCATAAAAAATCAAATGAATAATTATACAAATTTTGCTTGCATAATTATAAATTACATTGTATAATAATTCCAAACAACATGAATAAATATGCGTGCATAATTATTCATAGGACGCTGAATCCCTTTATTTATAAGGGTTGCAGGGTTTTTAAGGAGATACAAAAGTGGCAAGGTCATCAAGACAATCAAAGATATTAGAATTGATATCAACTAAAGAAATATCATCGCAAGATGAGTTGGTTGCGTGTTTAAAAGCAGCAAATTTTGATATAACACAAGCAACAATTTCAAGAGATATCAAAGAACTTGGTCTTATTAAAATTCAAACTCCAGATGGCAAATATAAGTATGCACTTATGGAGTCTACTGACCAAAGTGTGTCTAATAAAAATATATCTATATTTCGTGAGTCAGTAATTTCAATTAAACCTGCAGGCAATTTGTGCGTTATAAAAACCGTCAAAGGTCTTGCTAGTGGAATTTGTGCAATTATTGATAAATTAAATGTAGAAGATGTAATGGGTTCTGTTTATGGTGACGATACCGTTATGGTAATTATGCCAACTACACTTTCTGCACAAAAAGCAAGTAATACATTAGAACAATTTATAAGATAGGGAAATATGTTACAAAAGTTATCTATAAAAAATTTTGCTATAATTGAAAATTCAAGCCTTGAATTTAGTCAAGGCTTTAATGTTGTGATTGGTGAAACGGGTGCTGGTAAAAGTATAATTTTAGATGCCTTAAAATTTGTGCTTGGTAACAAAGCACAGAAAGAAGATATAAGGTATGGAGAAACTGAACTTTCAGTTAAAGCAACATTCATAAATTTGCAAGACGAAACTATCTCTCTTTTAAAAGATTTTTCAATTGATTATGACGATGATGTTTTGATTATTACTCGTGTTTACAATGTAGAGGGTAAATCTTCATGTAGGATAAATGGTGAAGTTGTGACAGTTTCGATGTTAAAACAACTGGGTGACACATTGTATGATATGTATGGTCAGCATGATAGTGTCCAACTTTTGAACACAAAAAATCATTTAAAACTACTTGATAGTTATGATGATAGTTATATCCTAAACGAAAAGGATAAGATAAAATCTTTGTTACTCGCAAAGAAGAATATAGACCTAAAGATAGAAGATATCGGTGGAGCAAATGATGATAGAGAAAGGACTTTGGATTTGCTACGCTACCAAATCGATGAGATAAACAATGCAAATTTATTTGTTGGCGAAGATGAAAAACTTGAGGAACAAATAACAACCCTTAGTAACTCAGAAAAGATATCATCTGCACTTGATAATGCGATACAAAGTTTAAGTTACACTCAAATATCAAATGCAGTTGCAAGCCTTTTATCAATATCAAATCTTAGTCCAACATTGTCACAACTAAGTGATAGGTTAAAAGGTTTAGAAATAGATATTGAAGATATTTTATCGTCATTAAAAGATGTCTCTGCTTCTTTGGAATTTGAAGAACAAGATTTAGATAATCTTGTTTTAAGACAAGAACAAATAAAGACATTGAAACGCAAATATGGAGCAACCATTGAAGATGTGCTTGCCTTTGCAAAGACTACACAAGATAGATACGATACTATTCTTAACAGTGAAAAAGAACTTGAAAAGTTAAACAATGAAAAACAAAAGATTATAAGTGAACTTTACAAAGAAAGTATTGCTTTACATCAAAAACGAGTTGAAATTGCAAATACACTTGAAAAAAGTGTTGCTAAGCAGTTACAAGACTTAGGAATGGAAAACACTACATTTAAAGTTGATTTTGCTGAGATTGGGCAAGATGATACTGATTTTACAACTGATGGACTTGATAAGGTTGAATTTTTGTTTTCTGCAAATAGAGGCGAGAAAGAAAAGAGTCTTTCAAAAACCATATCTGGTGGTGAAATGAGTAGATTTATGCTTGCACTACGAACTGTACTTGGAACAAAAGATAGCAAAAAAACTTTGGTCTTTGATGAAATTGATACCGGGGTAAGTGGAGAGATAGGTTATAAAGTCGGTGAAAAACTATATACTTTATCAACATCATCTCAAATACTATGTATCACGCATTTACCTCAAGTTACGGCATTAGCAGACAAACATATTTTTGTGTACAAAAAGGTTATTGACGACAAAACTTATAGTGAAGCGAAGTATCTTTCAAAATCAGAGTTAATAAATTATCTTTCAACTCTTTTGGGTGGATATGATAGCAAAACATCAAAACTTCATGCTGAGGAATTATTGACTCTTGCCAATAATAAAAAGCGTGATTTGAATAAATAAAGAAAAAGCATATAAACTACCTTATAGATTTTAAGGTGGTTTTTTTATGGTTAAAAGGTTTATATTAAAAGTAATTGGTATTGTGCTTGCAGTTTGTTTTTTGCTGACAATAAAAAATGTAGATTTTGAAGGTATTATCTCTTTGGTGGACAATACTCCTATTACACTGGATACTTTGGAAAAACTAAATGAAGAACACTTACTGGGTAATTTTGTTGATACAAAACTTACAGAAGAAATTTGGACAACAGGGGGCGTCAAAGAAAAATCAACGGCACTTGTTGTAAAATTGTTTGGTTTTATACCTATAAAAAAGACTGAAGTTATTGTTTGTGATGAGGAGCAGGTATATCTTGGTGGTGTTCCTCTTGGATTTAGTGTTTCTACAAAAGGTGTTATTGTTGTTGGTTCTAATAGTGTGCTTTCAAGCGAAGGTAAAAAATCTAATACAGAACTTGAGAATGGAGATATTGTAACTAAGGTAAATGACATAGATATTTTTAATGTTGAAGATATAAAAGAACAGTTAGACAAGTCAAATGGTAATGATGTAAAAATAACATATATAAGAAAAGGCAAAGAAAAGACCTGTAGCCTTACTCCAATACTAGATTCACAAAGTGGTGAATACAAACTCGGTATTTGGATACGAAATGATGCACAGGGAATTGGAACGCTTACTTTTGTTACAGAAGACAACGATTTTGGTGCACTTGGCCATGCAATAACAGATTTTGAAACAGGGGCGACAATTCCTGTTAACGATGGTAATATATATCCTTGTACAATGCTTGGAATAACAAAGGGAAGCAAAGGTAAAGCAGGGGAACTTAGATGTTTGTTTGTTGAAGGTTCAATTCCAGACGGTACAGTAGACAAAAATACGGCTTGTGGTGTGTTTGGAGAGGTTAGCGATGATGCTAATATAGTTGACCAAAATTTAAGTTGCCCAATTGCTTCAAGACTTGTAGTTAAAGTTGGAAAAGCAAAGTTGATTAGTGCTGTTAGTGGAATAAGAGAAGAATATGACATAGAAATTATAAAGACATATAATCAACATTCGGCGAACGACAAAAGTTTTATATTTAGAGTTAAAGACGAAAGATTGCTAAAGTTAACGGGTGGAATTGTTCAAGGTATGAGTGGTTCTCCAATCGTGCAAGACGGAAAACTTATTGGCGCAGTAACTCATGTATTTTTATATGACCCAACCAAAGGTTATGGGGTTTATGCGGACTTTATGTTAGATGAAGTTTCTTGACGAATATTTGGTTTTTTTGTGAATAAACATATTATATGAAATCTAATATGTTTGCAAAAAATATATATACTTTACGCTATTCGTTTAAAGAGTTTTTTGCTAGAAATAAGTATAAAATTATTATATGCTTGTTGTTTTGTGTTGTTGGAATACTAACAGGCATTTTCACGGCTATTAAAATATTTGATTTAGACGAAGAAGAAATATTTGAAAGTTTTAATTTGACATATCAACTTGATGATTTGGAAAAATTTTCAGCCAATTTTTTTGCAAGACTATTATCATACGAACTTGTGCTCATATTGTTGACAATCTTTGCCTTACATCCAGCAATGTTTATTTTTGGTTGGTGCTTACTTGCTTATAGGGCATTTTTGGTCAGTATAAACTGCATGATGATAATCTTATGCTTTAGTTTTAACGGAATCATAAAATCTCTTTTAATACTCTTTCCATGTCAAATACTTATGCTTTTATTGATGCTTGCATACTTTTGTTATGTCTGTTATAAAGTCAAAGATTGCAAATATCAAAAACGAAAAAAGTATAGTGGATTATTATATTGGCTATTTTTAGTTTCTCTTGCACTGACTATCATAAATTTGTTTGAAACAACTTTACTATTTATTTTTAGAAGTAATGTTATACTTGTTATTTAATTTGACAATATAATAAGTATGAAATATACTCATAATATGAAAAGATTAAGTAAAGCAAAAAGAATTGCAAATAGGTTAAAAAATAAATACAAGATAGAAAATGTTGAATATGCAATAGTTGCAGGTTCTGGACTTATGGACGCAGTGGTTGACCTTGAAGATATAACAATGGTTGATTATAAAGATATCGGTATGCCTAAGTCAAGAGTGAAAGGTCATAGTGGAAAGTTTATATTTGGAACTTATTGTGGCAAAAAAGTTGCAGTTGTTTCTCGTGTTCATTTTTATGAATACGCAGATATGGCAAAGGTTAGGTTACCTTATGAAGTTCTTGCAAACCTAGGCACACAAAAAGTTGTATTGTTGACATCGTCAGGTGGAATAAACAAAACTTTTAGGGTCGGTGATATAATGCTAATTTCAGACCATATCAATTTTACAGGACAAAATCCACTTGTTGCTATAGATGACTTAGAGTTTGTACCTATGACAAATGCTTATGATAAAAGTATGTTTGAAAAAAAAAAAAAAATTGCTGATGAAAATGATATCAATGTAAGACAGGGCGTGCATATACAATTTTTGGGACCAAGTTACGAAACAATGGCAGAAATTGCATTGGCGAAAGCAATGGGAGCCGATAGTGTATCCATGAGTACAGTTTTTGATTGTATAATATGTAATTATCTTAAAATGAAGGTTGCGGGTATTGCAAGTATCGTCAACACATTCTCAAGTGATGACAAAAATTTGGACCACTCAAAAGTATTAGAAGATGCACAGAAAACCTGTAAAAAGATAAAAATAATATTAACAAAACTATTGCAAGAAGAATTTTAAACATTTTGAAAAAACTACTTCTAAAAGGAGTAGTTTTTTATATGAAAAAATCAATATTGTCTACATTATCTATATTTTGTGTAGTATGCTTAATGATACTATCAATAAATTGTGGTACAATGCAAACCATATTCGCTGATAACGATGTTTTAAAAAACACAGCGAAAGCATCACTATTGGTTGATTATGATTCAAATACCATACTTTATGAAAACAATTCAAATGCAAGATATCCAATTGCTAGTATGGTTAAATTGATGACTTTGCTATTGACATATGAGGCTATTGACAATGGACAACTTACACTTGATACTATGATTACAACTTCTGAAAATGCTTCAGGTATGGGTGGGTCGCAAGTGTTTATTGACCCATATGTTGAATACAAGGCTGAAGACCTTATAAAAAGTGTTGTTATGGCATCTGCAAATGATGCAAGTGTTGCACTTGCCGAATATATTAGTGGTAGTGAAGGTGAGTTTGTCAATTTGATGAATAAAAGAGCAAACGAACTCGGTATGAAAAATACACTATATGTAAATTGTACAGGTTTACCAGCACCAGAACAATATTCTAGTGCATACGACTGCTTTATAGTTTTAAAACACCTTATGAAACACGAACATTACCATACATTAAGCACAATTTGGATGGATAAACTTGTTCATCCGTCAGGAAGAGAAACAGAGCAGGTTAATACAAACAAACTTGTTAGATACTACAAAGGTTGCGATAGTGGCAAAACTGGTTCAACATCAGAGGCTGGTTATTGTTTAACGGCATCTGCAAAGCGTGACGATTTTAGACTTGTGGCAGTTGTTATAGGTTCAAAGACAGGGCAACAAAGGTTTACAGATGTATCTACACTTTTTAACTACGGTTTTGCAAATTTTGAAAACAAACTAATTTTAGATATGTCAAAACCTGTCCTTGAAAATGTTGAAGTTAAAATGTCAAAACAAAAAACTGTTGATTTGTATGCTAGTGAAAATTACTACGGATTATCAAAAAAAGGTACCAATAACGAATACGAGTTTAAGTATGAAGTTATGGATATAAAAGCACCTAAAAAAGTAGGCGATAAGGTAGGAACATTGCTTATAACAAAAGAAGGGCAAGTTGTTAAAGAAATAGATTTAATCTTAAATGCCGATGTAGAAAAATTGTCATATTATGACGGTATTAAGCGAATAGCAGAAAATTGGTAAAATTAAAAAACGACTTAGCAGTTGCTGAGCCGTTTTTTGCATCATCTTTTAATGATTTTTCTTGCAAAATAACTACTTTATATGTATAATATTTATATGCTTTATCAACTCGTTGGTTCAGGATTACCATTTTTAGAAATCATAGCATTTATCTTGGCATATATGATTGCACTTATGTTTTCGTTTTGTGCACATGAGTTTTCTCATGCCTTTGTAGCATTTAAACTTGGTGACCCAACTGCTCGTTCGTTAGGCAGAGTTTCATTAAACCCTTTAAAACATATTGATGGTTTGGGTTTTTTGTGTCTTATACTTTTTGGCTTTGGTTGGGCAAAACCAGTTGAAATAAACCCTATGTACTTTAAACATTACAAGCGTGATATGTCATTTGTTTCGCTTGCAGGAGTAACTGCAAATTTAATACTCGCATTTATTTTTAGTGGAATATACTTTTTCGTTGCTCCACTTTTGGTTAATGTCCAAAATCTATTTTTAATTTTTTTGGATTATCTTATCTACTTTATGATAGTTTTAAATTTGTCACTTTTAGTTTTTAACTTATTACCAATATATCCGCTTGATGGTTTCAATTTTATAAAAGCACTTACAAAGCCAAATAATGCTTTTGTAAACTTTATGCTTCGCTATGGAACTATAGTGCTTTTAATATTTTTAATTACTCCAATCTTTGATATAATATACTTTTATGTAACAGACGGATTGTTATGGGTATTTAACTTATTTTGGGGGTTATTTGTATGACAGAGGAAGAAAAGATGATGGAAGACGATTTAGATGTAGAACATGATAATTATAGTCAAGGCTACGAAGTTCATCTTGAAAACTTTGAAGGACCTCTTGATTTGTTACTTCAAATTATCAAAGACAACAAGATGGATATTGAAACCGTTAAACTTGCTGATTTGACAGAACAGTACTTGGAATATATTGCACAGATTGATAAACTTGATATGGAGAATGCTAGTGAATTTATTGAGATTGCTGCACAGTTAATTGAGATAAAGTCAAGAACACTTTTGCCTCCAGAACAAGAAGAAGAGGAAGAGGACGATCCAGAAGTAAACCTTCTTGCAAGGCTTAAAGAACTAAAACTATTTAGAGAGGCTAGTGAAAAACTTGCAGAAGAAGAAGATTTGGACAAGATGTATAAAAAACCGGACAAGATGGCAAGCAATGTGCGTATAGTTTTAAAAGATATGTCACTTGATTTAATGCTTGATGCTTTTGCAAAAATGATGGCAACAGTGCCTAAAAAGACCTTGGAAATTGAGCCAAAACAAATTGTAAAAGATAGGTTTACGGTTGCAGAAAAGATAATTTCAATTAAAAACATCATAAGAGAAAAGAAAATGATGAAGTTTACTGATTTGTTTGATAAAGACCTTACAAAGAGTGAACTTATAAACACCTTTCTTGCTTTGCTAGAACTACTTAAAATGCAAATAATCAAGGCACAACAAAGTGAGATTTTTGGTGAAATTGATATAATTGCAAATGAAGAAGGAATCGATAAGGAGATTGTAATAGATGGACAACTTGAAGGAAATTATTAAAGCAATACTATTTGTCTCAGGCGAAGGAGTAGAGAAATCTGCAATAAGCGAAAAATTGCAGGTGACCGACAAACAACTTGAAAAGGCTGTAAATGAACTTAAAAACGACTTGACTGGAAATTGTGGAATACACTTAATCGAATATAAGAACAAGATTCAATTATGCTCAAATCCTGATTATGCTGAGTTGATTGCTACTGTTTTAAATCCGATACGAGAAAAGGCATTAACAAAAGCCGCACTTGAAACTGTTGCTATAATCGCATACAAACAACCAATAACCAAGTTGGAGATAGAAGAGATAAGAAAAATAAATTCTGCTGACTATGCAATACAAGTTTTGTTAGATAATCATATGATTGAAATAGTTGGAAGAAAAGATGCTGTTGGAAAACCATATATGTTTGGTACAACTGATGAATTTTTGAAAAGATTCAATTTAAAAGATTTGAGTGAATTGCCAGATTATGAACAACTACTAGAGAGAATTGAAGTTATAAAAAATGAAACATATGATAATCAACTTTCTAGCGATGGGCTTTATCGTGATTATGATGTGCCACAAGATGAGGAAATTCCGGACTTTTTGAAAGACGAACAAGATGTGAAGAAGTTAAAAGCACAAGATAATGAAATGTTGGATAAGATAGATGAAATACTTAAAGCAAACAACATTCAAAAAATGGACTTTTCACCTAAAACAGATGAAGATGCTGGCTAATATATAGTATAAATTTACAAATTAAACAAACAATAGTGATATGGAAAGTTTATATTTTCTCATACCACTATTTTTTGTTATGGTTTTTGTAGTGCCATTGTCAATGCGCATAAAATTTGCTTGCGATATAAACAAAAATCAAACAATAATAAGTGCTTTTTTGTGGAAACTAAAATTGATAACTATACGACTTTATATAAAGGACAATAAAATATATTTAATAACAAAGCACAAAAAGAAAGAGATTGAAATAAAACTTTCTATCAAAGAGATTTACTTTGTTGAAAGTATTGGAGAAAATTTAAAAGACAAGACAACATTAAGAAAACTTGCATTTTGGGGAAAGATAGGGCTAATTGATGCAAAGGACACAGCACTTAGTACAGGAAGTTTATTAGTTGCATTAAAATGTATTTTTGCTTACATAAAGAACTATAAACCCACTTGTTCAATGTCTGCAAATATCACTCCCATTTATGATGATTCTGTGTTGTTATTTTGTGGATATTTAAGTTTTTCAATTACTTTATTTGATTTGTTATTTAGTTTAATTATTTCATTATTTAGTTTAAGGAGAAAAGCATATGGAAAACAATCAAAATTATCTTGATGAACTCATAAATTCTAGCATAGAAAAAATAAGAACATTGGCCGAAACAAATACTGTTATAGGCGAACCTGTTGTAACGGCTACTGGAAAAATAATTATACCTATAAGTAAAGTTTCTGTTGGCTTTGTTGTAGGTGGTGGACAATATAATTCTATAAAGAAAAAAATGCCTTATCCGTTGGCAGGTGGAAGTGGGGGTGGTTTATCGGTTTCTCCTATAGGCTTTTTGGTAGAAGACGATGAAGGTATCAAGTTTATTGATGTAGAAAATAAAACTGCATATCAAACCATACTCAACCTAGCAAACACATTGATTAACACTGTTGATAAGAAGGTAAACAAAGATGGAAAGTAAAATTAAAGCGATATCTTGTATTATGCTCCTCATATTATTAACAATATTTTGTATACCGTTGCAACAAGCACAGGTATATGCTGATACAAGCACAAGTGCGCAAGCAATGGTTGTAATTGAAGCACAATCTGGCAGAGTTTTGTTATCAAAAAATGAAAATGTACAAAGAGCAAATGCAAGCACAACTAAAATTGCAACTTTTCTAACTGTTTTAAAACATTGTGATAACTTTGATGCTGTGGTAGATGTAGACGATAGAGCAATTGGAATTGAAGGAACTTCAATTTATTTGAAAAAGGGCGAGAAATTAACAGTAAAAGAGTTATTGTATGGTATGATGTTAGTCTCAGGAAACGATGCAGCGACTGCTTTAGCGCTTTACATAAGTCCAACAGTTGAAGAGTTTGCAAATCTTATGACACAAGAAGCCAAAAACTGTGGGGCATTAAATACTACCTTTAAAAACCCTCATGGGTTAGACACAAGTGGTCACAAAACTACTGCATATGACATTGCAATGATAACAAGAGAATGTTATAAATACCCACTTTTTGAAGAGATAGTTACAACACAAAATATGAAGATATCAAATGGTGATGGTGGCTATAGATATTTAAAAAATAAGAATAAATTGCTATGGTCATATGAAGGTTGCAATGGCGTTAAAACAGGGTTTACTGATGATGCTGGTAGGTGTTTGGTTAGTAGTGCTAAAAGGCAAGATATGCACTTAATATGTGTTGTTTTATCTTGTGGTCCAATGTTTGAGGATAGTGCCAAGTTGCTTTCTGATTGCTTTTCAAACTACCATATGTCAAACATTTTACCACCATACAGTTATATAAAAACTGTGCCGGTGGTTGGAAGTGATAAAACATCTGTAAAAGTTTATACACAAAAAGGGTTTAAATACCCTTTAACACAAGAAGAAGAGGGAAGAATTAAAACTGAAATTGTTATTGATAACAATCTAATTGCACCATTAGAAAAAGAAGAAGTTGTTGGAGAAATAAAAATATATCTAAATAATCACTTGCTATTTTCTGAAAAAATATATACTATGGAAGATGTAAAATCAAATAAATTATTTGATAACATTAAAAGAATTTTAGAGAATTGGTGATTATGAGAATAAATAAGTACATTGCACTTTGTGGAGTTGCATCAAGACGAAAAAGTGAAGAGTTTGTAAAAAATGGAAAAGTAAAAGTAAATGGTGTAGTCATAACTTCACTTTCAACTGATATTAATGTTGAAAAAGATAAGGTTGAATTAGAAGGCAAGGTTTTGACCCTGCCTTCTAATTATGTTTACTATAAACTAAATAAACCAAAAGGATATCTTTGCAGTAGAGATGATGGCACTGGAAGAAAAACCATCTATGATTTGGTGAAAAGTGATGTTCGTTTGTTTTCAATTGGCAGGTTAGACTATGACACCGAAGGGCTTATAATTCTTACAAATGATGGTGATGTTGCACAAAGTGTAGCACATCCAAGTAGTGTTATTGAAAAAGAATATAATGTTACTATTGAAGGTAATATTTTGGAAAGCGAACTTGCAGTTCTTAGAAACGGAGTAGTTGAAAAAGGTGTTCGTCTACCGAAAGCAAAAGTTGAAGTCATAGAAAAAACTGCAGATGAAACAAAGTTGAAAGTAATAATACACGAAGGTAAAAACCGACAAATAAGAAGAATGTTTGAATGTGTAGGCAAAACTATAGTTCTCTTGCGTAGGGTTAGAATTGGTGAGATAAAACTTGGTGGGCTTATGCGTGGAAAATATAAGCAATTAAACGCTTTTGAACAAACATGGTTATTAAGTAATTTGAGGTGAAGATATGGTTATTGCAATAGATGGGCCAGCATGCTCTGGAAAATCAACATTGGCAGTTTTAACTGCAAAAAAACTTGGTATTCATTTTTTGAATACTGGTATGATTTTTCGTGCTATAGCATATTGTTTAGATAAAAATGGCATAGATGTAAATGATACCGATGCACTTATAGATTGTCTTAACAAGTGCAATATTGATGTTGAATACAAAGGGGAAGAACAGATTGTTTATATCGATGGGGAAGATACATCTAGTTATGTCAGTTTACCAAAGATAAGTCATTTGGCTTCTGAATATTCTAAACTAAATTTTGTTCGTGAAAAAGTTAAACACATTCAACATCAATTTGCAAAAAGTTATGATTTGGTTGTTGAGGGTAGAGATATTGGAACTGAAATTTTTCCTAATGCTGAATATAAATTTTTTATCAAAGCAGATATAAAAACTCGTGCACTTAGAAGATATGAAACACTTAAAGAAAAAAATGTGGACATTTCGTTAGAGCAAGTTGAACAAGATTTAAAACAGCGTGATTATGAAGATAGTCATAGGGAGATTAGTCCATTGAAAAAAGCCGATGACGCTATTGTTATTGACACTTCAAATGACACGATAGAAGAAAGTTTAAATAGAATTTTAAGTTACATTAGGAGTTAGTTATGTTTTATTGGTTTATAAAAATACTAGTTTTTATACCATTTTGGCTTTTGTATCCTACAAGGGTTAAAAAATTTGCAAAGATTCCGAAAGGGAAATGCGTATTTGTGGTAAATCATAGAAGCAATATAGACCCTCTCATTATGGTAAATCTATTGTGGAGAGAGCAACATGTAATAGCCAAGAAAGAACTATATAAAAATAAAGTGTTGGCTTTTTTTCTAAGAAAAATGAAGACTATACCAATAGATAGAGAGAAAGTAGAACTTACCACTATAAAACAAAGTCTTAAAGTTTTAAAAGATGAAAAAATTTTAACTGTTTTCCCAGAAGGAACAAGAAATAAAACAAAAAATGTACTAGGAGAGATAAAGGAAGGTGCAGGACTTTTCGCAATTAAAGCAGGTGCACCTGTTGTTCCTGTTTGGATTAAAAAGAAACCTAAGCCTTTTTGCCTTAACACGATTTATATAGGAGAACCTTTTGTTTTAGACAAGAATGATTTAAACCAAAGTTCAGAAATTATCAAACAGCAACTTTTGTCTTTATATGATAAAACAACAAAGAAAAAATAATTTGATATTTTTTAGTGGACAATATTTTTTAATACTGCTAAATTATACTTAGGAGAAGTCATGGAAGAAGTAAAATTCAGTCTTAGTGAAATAGATAAAACATTTGCAAGATATAAAAAGGACGACATCTATGACGGTGTTGTAGTTTTAAAGCGTGCAGATGGAGTTATTTTTAACATAGGCGGAAAAAGCGATGCATTTATTGATAAATCTGACTTTACCGATTTTGATTCAGTTAAAGTAGGTGACAGGTTTAAAGTAGCAATTTTAGGTACAAAAACTGAAGATGGTATGATTTGTGTATCGAAGAAAATCGCAGACAAAATAATAATGGGTTCAACAACTGCTGAGAAACTTAGATTTGGTTCTGAAGTTTCATTTTATGTAACTGGTATTCAAGATGGTGACCTTATATCAAAATTGGGAGTTTACAATTTGGTTGTTCCACATGATGAAATTGACATAAGGCCAAAAAATTTAAAATATTATCTTCACAAACAGTTGACCGGCATTGTGACTGAGATAAATCGTGATGATAAACAAATTGTATGTTCTGTCAAAATGTTAAAAGAGCAATTACAAGAGTCATTGGAAAATCAATTTTGGAGTAGCATATTTATAAACAAAGTTGTAGATGGAACTGTTGAAAGAATAATGCCATATGGTGCTTTTGTTAAAGTTGATGGTATATCTTGTTTTATCCATATATCAGATATTGCATACGAAAGGGTTGAGCATATTGAAGACTACCTAAAAGTTGGTCAAACATACAAATTTAGAATTATTAAAATAGACAAACTAAATAAAAAAGTATCTTTAGGATTAAAACAACTTTTTGAAAACCCAAGAAAAGCATTGCTAAAAAAATTAAAAGTAGGAGAAAAATACCAAGGCATAGTTGTCAAAATTTTAGCATTTGGTGCTATTATTAAATTAAATGATTATGATATTTCTGGACTATTGCATGTTTCTGATGCAACAATGTCTAACGATAAAAGAATATATGAAATAGTAAAAGTTGGACAAAAAGTTGAAGTAGAAATAAAACAAATCGATATAGAAAAAGATAGAATAAGTTTTAAATTATAAAAAAACCATATAACCGTTTGATTATATGGTTTTTCTTTATTCATCTAGTTTTTTCTCGGCATCATTTATCTCATCTTGTAATTTTTTAATTGCAAGTTTTCTATTTAATGCATCAAGTTTTTTCTTCAATTCAATTTCGTCATCAAAATTTGGTGCAGGTGATGATGAGTCTAGTGTTATTGTTGTTCTTCTGCTAAGTCC
>CALWPE010000081.1 GCA_944383345.1 uncultured Clostridia bacterium
ATAATATTCAAGACCCAGGAAATGTTGGAACACTTATTCGTAGTGCAGTGGGTGCAGGTTTTTTAGATATATACTTATATAAATGTGCAAGTTTGTCGCTTGATAAAACTATTAGGAGCACAATGGGTGCAATATTTAGATGTAGATTCTATGAAGTCGGTGAAGATTTTGTTGACATTGCAAAAAGCTGGAACAAAACAATTTTGACAGCAGATATGGACGGGGAAAATATATTCTCGGTAAAAATAAGTGGAAGTGTTGGGCTAATTGTTGGAAATGAAGGGCATGGAGTAAGTGAAAGTTTTAGAGGCCTTTCAAACAAAGTAATATCTATCCCAATGCGAAATGGACTTGAAAGTTTAAATGCAGGAGTTAGTGGAAGTATTTTAATGTATCAATTGACATATGGAGGTAAAAATGTCAGGTCATAGTAAATGGAATAATATAAAAAGAACAAAAGAAAAATCAGATGCTCAAAGGGGTAAAATCTTTACAAAGATAGGAAGAGAAATCGCAGTTATTGTAAAACAAGGTGGAAGTGATCCAAATGTTAATTCAAAACTAAAAGATGTTATTCAAAAAGCAAAGCAGAACAATATGCCAAACGATTCAATAGAAAGGTCTATCAAAAAGGCATCTGGAGAATTATCGGGTGTAAACTACGAATCAATAACATATGAGGGTTATGGTGCTGGTGGTTCGGCCGTGATAGTTGAGTGCTTAACTGATAATAAAAATCGTACAGCAGGTGATGTAAGACACGCATTTGATAAACATGGTGGCTCTCTTGGTTCAACTGGCTGTGTTAGTTACTTATTTAATAGAAAAGGTCTTATTGTAATTGAAAAAAATATCAACACAGATATTGATGCTATAATGCTTGATAGTCTTGATGCAGGTGCTGATGATGTTGTCGAAGAAGACGATGTAATTGAAGTTTACACAACTCCTGCAAATTTTGATGCTGTAAAAAAGACTTTGGAAGACAAGAATTATCAATTTCTTTCTGCAGAAGTTACTCTTATAGCAGATAACTATGTAGAACTAGAGCAAGCAAAACTTGAACAGTTTGAAAAGATGCTTGATGCGTTAAACGACCTTGATGATGTTCAAAATGTTTACCATAATGTTGAAAATAGTGAAGAATAATTATGAAGATATTAGGTATTGACCCAGGATATGGAATAGTTGGTTATGGAATTATTGAAGGTGGATATCAACCCACAATGATTGATTACGGTGTAGTATCAACACCAAAAGAACTAACTTTGCCAGAAAGGCTTGAAATAATCTATAGTTCCATAGAAACTTTAATAAAATCATACAATCCTGATGTTGTTGCTATTGAGGAATTGTTTTATTTTAGAAATCAAACAACAATTATTCCAGTTGCAGAGGCAAGAGGAGTTATTTTGCTTGCGTGTAAAGATAATAATGTTCCTATATTTGAATACACACCTTTGCAAATAAAACAGGCACTAACTGGAATAGGTAGAGCAGAAAAAGCACAAGTTCAATTTATGGTTAAAACAATTTTGGGACTAGAAAAAATACCGAAGCCAGATGATGCTGCCGATGCTTTGGCTGTGGCGATTTGTCATAGTCAAATTAACCCAAACTTAAATGTCAACGAGGTGTAAAGTGATAAATTTCATAGAAGGTAAAATAGTCGACAAACAAGAAGGTTATGTTGTTATTGAAAATAACCAAATTGGTTATGAGATATATGTTAGCAATTTTACGCAAAATAACTTAGTATATCAAAATGAATATGCTAAACTTTATACATATATGAGTGTAAGAGAAGATGGTATTACATTATATGGTTTTGCTACCAAAGAAGAAAAAGATATGTTTTTAAAACTAATTTCAGTAAGTGGAATAGGTCCAAAAATGGCTATTGGAATTTTATCGAACATATCAATAGTTGACTTGACGAATGCAATTTTTAGGCAAGATGTAAAAATGCTTTGCACAGTTAAAGGCTTGGGCAAAAAGACTGCAGAAAGGCTTTTAGTTGAATTAAAAGATAAAACACTACCAACAACAAATGTTGTTCAAGATACTGAAACAAATATGTCATATGTTGATGAAGCAACCGATGCTCTTGTTAGTCTTGGAGTTGGTAAAAATGAGGCATATAGGCTTGCTAGAGAAAATGCAAAAGATTGTGCTACTGTTGAAGAAATTATTACGAAAGTTTTAAGAGGAATGGGTAACTAATGGCAACAGATAATAGATTTATTACAAGTACAAAAAATGCAAGTGAACTTGAAATAGAAAATTCACTTAGACCACGTACAATGGACGATTATGTCGGTCAAGAGAAGATAAAAAGTACATTAAAAGTTTACATTGAAGCAGCGAAAAAAAGAAATGACACACTTGACCATGTACTTTTATATGGTCCACCCGGCCTTGGGAAGACAACTTTAAGTCATATAATTGCAAATGAGATGGGTTCGCAATTAAAAATCACATCTGGTCCAGCAATTGAACACGCTGCTGACCTTGCTGCGATTGTGACAAATTTGAATAAAGGTGATGTGTTATTTATTGATGAAATACACAGATTAAATAAGTCTGTAGAAGAGATTTTGTATCCTGCTATGGAAGATTTTGCTCTTGATTTTGTAGTTGGTAAAGGCCCATCAGCAAAAAATATGCGTTTAAAAATACAACCTTTTACACTGATTGGTGCAACAACTCGTGCAGGTATGATAACAGGACCACTTAGAGATAGATTTGGAGTTATCTGTAGGCTAGAACTATATACACCAAAAGAACTTATGGTGATAATAAAAAGGTCAAGTAAAATTTTAGGAATTGACATTGACGAAGATGCTAGTTATTGTTTAGCGTCAAGAAGTCGTGGAACTCCAAGACTTGCTAATAGACTTTTAAAAAGAGTGAGAGATTTCGCTGAAGTTATTGGTGAAGGGAAGATTACAAAAGACATTGCTGAAAAATCTTTAAAACTAATGGAAATTGATGAACTAGGTCTTGATTTTGTTGATAGAAGAATTCTTGAAAGTATTATAAAAAAGTTTGGGGGTGGACCTGTTGGACTTGATACTTTAAGTGCTGCAACAGGTGAAGACAACGCAACCATAGAAGATGTTTACGAACCATACCTTTTGCAACTTGGATTTATTGCAAGAACTCCAAGAGGTAGAGTTGCTTTACCAAAAGCATATGAGCATCTTGGTATTAGTCTTAGTGACGAAAAAAGACAGTCACTAGAAATTTATAAAGTAGTAAGTGAAGAAAATGAGTGATTTATTAAATAAAAAGACATATGATTATTATTTACCAGAAGAATTGATTGCACAAACTCCGGTTGAGCCAAGAGATAGTGCAAGATTACTTGTTTATGATAGAAAAACTGATAAAGTTGAACATAAGATATTTAGAGATATTATAGACTACTTAAATCCTGGTGATGTGTTGGTTTTAAACACATCACGAGTTATACCTGCAAGACTTTATGGAATAAAAGTAGAAACTGGTGCAAAAATTGAAATTCTATTGCATAAACGCATAAGTCTTAATGATTGGGAAGTCTTGGCAAAACCAACAAAAAGGCTAAAAGTTGGTACACAAATTAAGTTTAGTGATGACCTAAGTTGTGTAGTATCTCAAATTAAAGATGAAGGTTTGTGCAATGTAACATTTGTATATAATGGTGTGTTTGAAGAAATATTGGATAAACTTGGTTCAATGCCACTGCCACATTATATTAAACAAGATATAAAAGATAGAGAACAATACCAAACTGTTTATAGTAAACAAAAAGGTTCAAGTGCTGCTCCAACTGCAGGGTTACATTGGACTAAGGGACTATTAAATAAAGTTAAAGAAAAAGGTGTTGTTGTCTTGGAAGTAATGCTTCATGTTGGGCTTGGAACATTTAGGCCAGTAAAAGAAGATAACATTTTGGCTCACAAGATGCACTCAGAGTATTATGTAATAACAAAAGAAGTTGCAGATTATATCAACAAAGCGAAAAGTGAAGGAAGGCGAATAATCGCTGTTGGTACAACAAGTGTAAGAGTGCTTGAAAGTGCTTGTGATGAAAATGGGGTATTATCTCCAAAAAGTGAAGAAACCAGTATTTTTATCTATCCACCATACAAAATGAAAGTTGTTGATGCGTTAATTACCAATTTCCATTTACCACAGTCTACACTAATTATGTTAGTAGCGAGTATGCTTGGAGTAGATAAAACTCTTGAATTATACAACCTAGCCGTAAAAGAGAAATATCGTTTCTTTAGTTTTGGTGATGCAATGTTTATTAAATAAGGTGAGATATGAATTTTAGTTATGAAATAAAAAAAGTATGTAAACAATCAGGGGCAAGAATAGGAGTTTTGCACACTCCACATGGAGATATTGAAACCCCTGTTTTTATGCCAGTTGGTACACAAGCAACAGTAAAAGGGCTTAGGGTAGAAGATTTAAAGGATGTAGGTGCTCAAATCATTTTGTCTAATACCTATCATTTGTTTTTGCGTCCAGGAGAAAAAATTGTTAAAGAAGCAGGTGGACTACATCATTTTATGAATTGGGATAGACCAATTCTTACTGATAGTGGTGGATTTCAAGTGTTTTCTTTATCAAAACTAAGAAAAATTACAGATGAAGGTGTTACATTCAATTCTCACCTTAGTGGTGAAAAATTGTTTATTAGTCCAGAAAGGGCAATGCAGATTGAAAATGACCTTGGTGCAGACATCATTATGGCTTTTGATATATGCTCAAATTATGGAGCAACACACAAAGAAGCAGAAAAGTCAGCAGATATAACAAAAAATTGGCTTGAAAGATGCTATAAAGCACAAAAAAATGAAAATCAAATGTTGTTTCCAATTGTTCAAGGTAATTTTTACAAAGATTTAAGAAAACGATGTATAGAAGACTGTACACCGTATGCAAAATGTGGTATTGCAATTGGTGGGCTTAGTGTTGGTGAGCCAAAAGAAGTTATGTATGATATGCTTGATTATATGATGCCAATGATGCCTAAAAATATGCCTAGGTATCTTATGGGTGTTGGAAGCCCTGATTGCTTGCTTGAAGGTTATGCAAGGGGCATTGACATGATGGACTGCGTGCTTCCAACTCGAATTGCTAGAAATGGAACTGCATTTACAAAAAATGGAAAATTAGTAATAAGAAATGCAGAGTTTAAAGAAGATTTTAGACCAATCGAAGAATATTGCAACTGCTATACTTGCAAACACTACACACGCGCTTATATAAGACATCTTATAAATGCAGGTGAAATGCTTGGAGCAGAACTACTATCTATCCACAATCTACGACATTTAATAAGACTAACAGAACAGATTAAACAAGCGATTTGGGAAGATAGACTACTAGATTTTAAAGCAGAATATCTTAAAAATTATAAAATATAGACAAAAATATGTTTTGTTTTTTATATTTTATGTGATAATATATGTATTGGAGAGAATATGGCACTGTTACTTATATCAGCAACTGAAATTATAGTTCCACTTATTGCGTTATTGATAATCGTAATTTTGTCATGCTATCTATAATTTTGGAGGGAAGTATGAGTTTAATTTTATCTAATGTTGGGGTCGGTTCTTGGATTCTTTTGGGTGTCTTGTTATTGATTTTAATCGTTTCACCATTTTTAATGAGGGCAAAAAACAAAAAAGAAATGGAAAATCAACAAAAGATGATGGACGCTATAAATAAAGGCGACACAGTTTTAACTTCGGCTGGTGTCATTGGTAAAGTTGTTGGTATTGACAACAATAAACAAGGTTACAAAACACTTACAATAGAAACAGGTGATGAAAAGCACAAAGGTTATATGTGTGTTGATATTAGGTCAATTTACTACAACTTAAGCAAACCTGTTGTTGAAACTTCTGTTGATAAAAAAGACGAAACAAAGACAGAGTCAACTGTTGTAACTGAGAAAAAAGATGATGTAATAGAAATGCCAGAGGACTTAACAAAACACAATGCTGAAGAAGCAAAAACAGTTGAAGAAGAAAAACCAGTTGAAAATAGCAGTGAAGAAACAAAGAAAGCAGAAAGCACTGCAAAACCAAAACGCGCTAAAAACAAAAAGAAAAATTAAGAATAAAACAATCTCCTTGTTCATATCTATATGGTGTGGACAAGGAGATATTTTTATGGTAAAAACTAAAAATAAAGAAGTTAGTGCTGATGGTGATAAGAAATCATTTTTCTTGACTGCACTGAAAGGCTCGCTTTATGCATTATCAGTGTGCTTAATAGGTATTTTAATTTTCGCCTTTGTTTTAAGATTTGTCGCAGTTGGTGATAATTTAATAAGACCAATAAATCAAGTAATTAAAACTATATCAATTCTTATTGGTACTTTTGTAGCATTAAAAAAATCAAAAGACATGGGGTTAATTTCTGGAATTATAATTGGACTTATGTTTACAATTATTTCATTTTTGGCTTTTTCAATACTTGATGGAAATTTTGATTTTGAAATAACTTTATTAAACGATTGTTTATTTGGTTCAATCGTCGGTGGGATTTGTGGTATTATTGCAGTTAATCTTACAAAAAAATAAAAATATTTTATAAATAATATGTGGCAACAATCTTTTGTTGCCTTTTTTGTGTTATTTGAATAAAATCTGGCTAAAATTATTACAAAGTAAAAAAAATGTTTGACTAATACAAACTATTTACTTATAATTACTTAGTAATAATTGGAGATATAATGGCTAAAAGATTTTCTATCATAAATTATGTCCTTGTTTCAATTTTAGTTGCATTGGGTCTTTTTTTATCTTTTGCATCTTTTAAAATTCCATTTTATGCAAATGATTATGCAGGTTTTGCAGGGGCAATTTCACTTTCTTATGATTTAGGGGCAGGGCAAACTGCCGTTTTTGAAGTATCACAAGTCACAAACACTGATGATTCTGTTACAGAAAAGCAACTTAATGACACTGTTGATTTTGTAAGAGATGTTTTAGCAACTTTTGGTGGTGAATACAACCAAGTTGGTATACAAAATGACAATAGTATAAGAGTTCAAACTTTAAAGACAGATGTTAGTGAAGACTTGATGAATGCTATTGCTAATCGTACTGAGATAATTATTCGTGGTGAGGCAACAGAAGAAGCAACTAGGTATGACATCAAAGCAGATACTATTAAAAGATGTCTTGGAACATATCAACCAAATAGTGCTTCATCAACATCTACATCATATTCTTATGGTGTTTATATTGAATTGAATAGTGAAGGTACAAAGCAGTATAAAGAGTTGACTGATTATGTTTCAAGCAACGGAAACACAGTTTATTTTTACACAACTGATGGAACACAACTTGGTTCTTTTTCAGGTATAACCAGAACTGTTACAACAGGCTCAACATTTTTACCTTTATCATCTGTTACAACTCAAAATGATGCAAACTTGCAAGCAGTAAATATCTTGATGGGTTCTCTTGATGTTAAACTTAAAGTTACTGAAAATGGTGTAACTACAGCATATCTTGGTTACAACACTGTAAATTATGTTGGTATCGCACTTTTGATTGCCTTTGTTTGTTTAGCAGTCATCATGGTTGTTAGATATAGAGATTTAGGGTTTATCTCATTGCTTACAGGTCTTGTAAACATTGTTTTATACCTATTCTTGCTTCAAGCATTGCCAATTGTAACATTGTCTATAACAGGCATTATAGGTTGCGTTCTTGGTTATTGCTTAACTGTTCTTTGTCATATTATGCTATTTGAAAAAATGAAAAAAGAATATTCAATGGGTAGAAAGATATCATTATCATTTAAACTTGCGTACAAAGATAGTTTGTTTTCAATTTTGGATATAATGGCTATTGCTTTGATTGGTAGTGTTCTTTTGTATTTCATTGGATTTGACTTATTAAAATCTTTTGCAATAGGCATTTTCATCGGTGGCTTATTATCAATATTCTCTGTATATTGTGTAACAAGACTATTCACAAAATGGTACTTGCCACTAAATAGTACAAAAGAAAGTCACTTAGCATTTAAAAGAGAGGTGACAGATGAAGACTAGTTTGAGAACAAAAATGGAAAATAGTAAGTATTCATTTGCACAAAATTTTTGGTACCATTTAATTGCTCCTGCTTTTATTGTTGTTTTAGCACTCATTTTAGGCTTATGCTTTAATTTTAATTTAGGCTTGGATTTTCGTGGTGGTACAGTAGCAACTGTAGTAGTTGAAGAAGACTTGTCAGTCGACAAAAACTATAATGATGTCAAAACAAAACTTGATAAAGTACTATCAGATAACAATATTGATGGTTTAGTTTATCAAGTTGAATCAACTGATTATTATGGTTATGCTATAGTCGTAAGATTTAATAGAATTGACGACTCTTTAAGAGATACACTTAGACAAGACCTTATTGAAACATTCCATTCAACAACTCCAGAAAACGATTTGGAAAGGTTTGTTAAAGTAGATAATTTTAATGATAATGTTGACCCTTCAATAATTACTTCAACATTATTAGCAGTTCTTGTTGCAGTTGTTGCTATAATGATTTATCTATGGCTAAGACAGGGAACAACAGCAGGATTTTTGTCATTGTTTATGGCATTGTTTGACTTAATTGTTACAACCTGCATGGTAATAGTAGTTAGAATTCCAGTTGAGATTTCTTCTATCATAGCAATGGCATTTGTTGCTATATATTCAGGTGTGTTCACATGTATGTTTGTTACTGATGCAAATAATGATATAAAACAAGAAAAGCATGCAAAGGCATCATTAAAAGATATTGCAAACATTACAGTAAAAAAATCAATGCTTCAAAAATTATCAATAACATTGATTATGTTAGTTTTTGTACTTTTACTTGGTGTCATTCCTACTAACGAAGTTCGTAGTTTAACATTACCATGCTTAATAGGTACAATAGTTGTTTTCTTATCAACAACATTTGTTACTCCGGGTTTATGGACACTAATTTACATCAAGAGAAGAACTACAAAACCTGCTAAACAATCAAAGCCGGTTGTAGAAGAAGTTAAACTCTTTGAAGACGAGATAACAAAAGAACCTGAAGTTATTGTTGAAACCGAAGAGAAAGAAAATATTTCAAAAAATTCCGTAAAATAATTTACGGATTTTTTTTGTCTTTTGTAATGATATGTTTTGCATAATTTAAAATAATGTTGTATACTTTGTCCATAAGGTGTTTTCTGCAATTAGCAGAAGGGTTGATTTATGAATTTAATAAAATATTATAACGATAGTGCAAATAGCACTCTTATTTTGAAATATGCAAATCAGTTTAATGTAGACCCAAAAGTTATGGAAATTATACTTTCAAAGGGTTATACAACTGAAAACGAAATACAAAAATTTTTAACTCCAACAGAGCAAAGTTTTGTTGATCCTTTTTTGTTGTCTGGTATGGAAGAATGTGTAAATAAAATTAAACAGGCAATACAACAAAAAAAGCGAATTTTGATATTTGGTGATTATGATGTGGATGGAATGTCTGCAACTGCAATAATGCTAAAACTTTTAGCAAAATTTAATTGTAATGCAAACTATTATCTTCCAAATAGGTTTGTAGATGGCTATGGTCTTACAAATGAAGTTATTGATAAATTAAATCAAAAGTATTCGCCACAACTAATTATCACTGTAGATTGTGGAATCACTTGTTACGAACAAGTTGAGTATTGCAAAAAATTGGATATAGATATCATTGTTACAGACCACCACGAATTGCCTGAGAAACTTCCTGATACTATAATTGTAAATCCAAAAATAGTAGGGCAAAAATATAAATTTAATGGGTTATGTGGAACTGGCGTTGCATTTAAAATAGCACAGGCATTAACTGGTGATGACTGTGAGGACCTTTTACCAATAGCATCAATAGCAACTATTGCAGATATAGTGCCACTAAAAGATGAAAATAGAGTTATTGTTGCAAAGGGTTTAAAGTGTTTTGATGAATATTTACCTTATGGGTTAAAACTTTTGTTTAAACAAAACAAATTAAACACAAAAAATGTTGATGCGACTGAAATTGCATTTAAAATAGCGCCTAGACTCAATGCAACAGGAAGAATGGGTGATGCTTCTATATCACTAGAATTAATGATAGAAACTGATATTGTAAAAATAAAAGAACTCTTAAATAAAGTAAATGAATGTAACACCAAGCGACAAGAACTATGCACTAAGGTTTATAATGATTGTGAAAATATGCTAAAAGACAAAGATATGTCATCTGTACCAGCAATTATTCTTAAATCGGAACAATGGGACAGTGGTATTCTTGGAATTGTATGTTCAAGGTTGCTAGATGTTTACAATAGACCTGTTTTTCTGCTTTCACAAAATGGAGACATATTAAAAGGCTCTGCAAGAAGTATAGACGATGTTAATATACATCAAGTATTAAGTTCTGTGAGTGATATTCTTGATGTTTTCGGTGGACACAAAGTTGCTGCAGGTTTAACATTAAATGTAAAAAATTTTGATGAATTTTGCAACAGAGTATGCTCATACATGTATAAAAACATAAGCAGTAAAGCATTTGTCCCTATTGAATATTATGACCTAGAACTTCATGAAAATGATATAACGTCAAAATTTTACGATGACTTATCACTTCTTGAACCTTGTGGTTGTGACAACCCAAAACCTAAATTTTTGGTTAAAACACAAAAGTTAAGACTTCGTCCATTAAAACCAAATTCATTGCACGCATATGTCGGAATAAGTAATAAATTGAGTTTGTTGTTCTTTAATTATTTAAAGCATATTGGGCAACTTAATTTTGCTAAAGAGTTCGAATTTATTTTTGAGTTTCAGGAAAAGCGAAAGGGCACATATAAAGGTCGTGTTGACAGTTTCACAACAAACAATGATGTAAGAAAAAGTGCAGATAAATATCTTGATGCTTTTAAGTTGTATCAATTTGAATTTTCTAACTTGAAAAACAATGCAAAATTCAATATTTATGAACAAAATGATTTATTAGATTTTGTTGTGGACTGTTCTACAAGCACTCTTGGTACAACTTTTGTCTCTTATAATTGTCAAAATTATAGAAACTTTATACAAACATACAATACATCAAATATATATGAAATTGATATTTTAAATAAAATTAGCACTGGATTTAATTCATTGATATTATGTCCAACAAATCTTGATTTTGCTAAAAATTGCAAGAGAATTGTTTTTCTTGATAGCGTTTTTGATACAGGATTTTTAGCAAAAATAAATGAAATTTCTAATGCACAAATTTATGTTCCAAAAATAGATAAAAATGACAATAAATTATTGTTATCATTAAATTTAAATCGTACAGAATTAACCAAATTTTATAAAAAATTATTAAGCCTTGAAAATAAGTGTTTTACAGGTATTTTTGCTGTTTATTCAACAATGGTAAGAGATTTAAAATATAATTTAAGTTTTAATAATTTTATCGCTTATTTTTATATTTTGTCTGAATTAAATATTGTTGTATCAAATATAAAAGATGGCTTATTTTGCTATGAAATAAATAAAAATATTAAAACAGAATTAAATAAATCAAAAATATTTAATACCGTTAACTTTTTAAGGAGGATTTATGCAAAAAATTGAAGAATTAGTTATTCAAAATTTTGAATTAAATGACACTGAAAAACAGTTATTAAAATCGGTTTTAAAAAATGGATTAAAAGATACTGAAAGAGTATATAAAATTGTAAAATCATTACTTGAATTTAGACTTGATTTTCATTCAATCATCGCATATCTTGCATATGAAAGTGGCTTTGTTTTTGATGAATATGTTGACAGTGATATACTAAAAATTTATTCCACACTAAAAAGTGCATTTGTTATTACCGAAGGTATGTCAAAACAAGAGCAAGCAGATGTTATTCGTAAAATGTTTATTGCAATGAGCAACGATGTAAGAGTGATTGTAATTAGACTATACATTATGCTTTACGATATTTCTAATTACAAATTACCACTTACAAAAGAGCAAAAGCAGTTTCTTATCAATGTGAAAGATATTTATGCTCCACTTGCAGAAAGGTTAGGGCTAAATTCTTTAAAATCAAATTTGGAAGATTATTGTCTTAAATTACTTAGTCCAAAGACATATGAAAATTTGTCTAAAAGCGTTATGCTGCAAAGAGATGCAAACGAAGAGCAAATAAAGATTACAAAAAACAAATTGCAACAAATTCTAGATGAATTAGGGCTAAAAGATGCTGTTATAATGGCTAGACAAAAACACTTTTCAAGTATTTATAGAAAAATCAAAACAAAAGGTGAAAGTTTAGCAAACATATATGACTTAATTGCACTTAGGGTATTAGTTGATACAGTTGACCAGTGCTATGCAGTTTTAGGCAAAATTCATGCAATATATAAGCCAATGGAAGGCAGAATAAAAGATTATATCGCATTGCCAAAACCTAATGGATATCAATCTTTGCATACAACAATTATTGCAGAAAATAAAAGACCTCTTGAAATCCAAATTAGAACTTTTGAAATGCACAAATTAGCAGAATTTGGAGTTTTTGCTCACTGGCTTTATAAAGAAAAGAAAAGTGGGCTAAAAAGCGAACTTGATAAAAAAATCTCATGGCTTAGAGAAATTATGGAGAGTTCCAAAGATTTGTCTAGTGAAGAATTTATTGACACATTAAAGACCAATCTTTGTGAAGGTCAAATATATGTACAAACACCAAAGGGAAAAGTTTTAGAGTTTGTTGAAGGTGCAACTGCTCTTGATTTTGCATATGCAATACATTCAGATGTCGGAAATTTTTGTGTTGGTGCAAAAATAAATGGAAAAATTAAACCTTTAGGCACTAAACTTCAAAATGGTGATATTGTTGAAGTTATAACCTCTCAAAATTCAAAAGGACCATCAAAAGATTGGCTAAAAATTGTAGTTACATCAAATGCAAAATCAAAAATAAACAGTTACTTCAAACATGAATTAAAAGAAGAAAATATAAAACTAGGGCTATCAATGCTTGAGCAAGGCATAAAAAATAGGGGATTTTCTCCTTCTAAGATTCTTGTTGATAAGTACCTTGATATGAGTCAATTTAAGTTTGCATTCAAGACAAAAGAAGAACTTTTTGCGGCTATAGGTTATGGCTCAGTTTCTGCTAACAATATATGCAACAAGTTATGCCAACTTTATCAAGCAGATAACCCACATGATAATGAACTTCAATCATTAAAATCTCAGTCAACAAACGCCTTACTTATAAAGAAAAATAAAGATGGCGTATTGGTCGATGGTGATAGTGGAATGTTGATAAGATACGCAGGTTGTTGTTCTCCAGTTTATGGTGAAGAAATAATTGGATATATTTCTCGTGCAAGGGGAGTAACAGTCCATAGGGTTGATTGTCCTAATTTAAAGTACCTAGAACCAGAAAGGTTAATCAATGCAGTATGGGACGATAGTGCAACAAATAAAACGACATCTGCAGTTATTAAGATAATCTCATCAACTTCAGATGGATTTTTAGCAAAATTGACGCAAGAAATACTAGGTGCAGGTTATAAAATCTTAGGTCTTGAAAGTAAAGTTTTGGGAGATAAAACTCATACTACATTAAAGACCGAAGTTAAAAAACTTGAAGACATAACCAAGATTATAAATACAATAAAACTTATTGGTGGAGTTGATGAAGTATTTAGGGCAGGTAATTAAATGAAAATTATAACTAATTATGAAACTATAAAAAATGATTTATTTGATGTTATGCATCTATATTATCCTGACAAAGAATTAAACGAGGATAAACCTATTTTGACTCATAAAATGTCAAGGGATAAAAATGTAGTTGAAAACACCTATACAATAGATGAAGACGAAGGTACATTTGAATTTGCCGAAAAGCGAACTATTGACCAAAGAAGTGGTGATGCACTTGATGAAAAACGCCAGTTGAAAAGGTTTGCAAAATTAAGTCTTTACAAAATGTTATCAAACCACTTTAACAAAAATATGCCTTGGGGAGCATTAACTGGTGTTAGACCAACAAAAATTGGTTATGATTTAATCAATCAAGGTGTAAAACCTTTTATGCTTCAGCAAGCACTTATGGAAAACTTTTTGCTCTCGTCTGATAAAGCACATCTTGTTGAAATGGTCATACAAAATCAAAAATGTATTATTCGCAACGACAAATTAGTTGATTTATATATAAATATTCCAATATGTCCAACTAGGTGCACATACTGCTCATTTATATCTTCACAATACGATGCAGTAAAAGATATAATAGATAAATATTTAGAGGCACTAATTAAAGAAATAAATGCTACTAAAAAATTGATACAGGACAATGCGTATATATTAAGAACAATTTATATTGGTGGTGGAACTCCTACCGTTCTTACTGCAGAGCAACTTGACTATCTTTTAGATAACTTAAATTATCCCGTTAATGAGTTTACCGTCGAATGTGGTAGGCCAGATACAATCACAAAAGAAAAACTAGATGTATTAAAAAAGCACAATGTTACTAGAATCAGCATAAACCCTCAAACATTTAGTGATGAAACTTTAAAGAGAATAGGTAGAAAGCACACAGTTAAAGATACAATAATGGCGTATAAATTATCTTTAGGTTATGATTTTGTTGTGAATATGGACATAATTGCAGGACTTCCAAAAGAGTCATTTGTAACATTTAAAAAAAGTATAGATACGCTGATGTTACTCGCACCTGATAATATAACAGTGCATACGCTTGCATTGAAAAAAGGTTCTTTATTGCAAGAAAATCGCCCCAAACCTACAAATAAAATTGTTGATAAAATGATAGACTATGCAGAAAAGACATTGCACGATAACGGATACAAGCCATATTATTTGTACAGGCAAAAAAATCAGTTAGAAGGACAAGAAAATGTAGGATAC
>CALWPE010000082.1 GCA_944383345.1 uncultured Clostridia bacterium
TTTTACAAGAGTTATAAAATAAAAGAAAAACTCACATAATTGTGAGTTTTTTTTATAGAGTATATGCGTTTTTAATAACATCAAGTTGGCTATTTGGTCATTTTCAATTTTTCATACATATCTTTAATTTCATGCCTTGATATCTTTTCTGGAACATAACTTAATGGCTGTTTGTTTGTGCATGGCAAGATATGTACATGTAAATGAAATACACTTTGACCTGCGCAAGCATTGTTTGCATTGTGTATGTTTATCCCCTCAAATCCACAATCGTTTACATAATGGTTTGAAATCTTTTTTACAACTTTCATAACTTTTGATAAAGTTTCATCGTCACAATCTAACATATTTTCACAATGCTTTTTAGGCACAACCAAAGTATGACCATCAACATCTTTTGCATTGTCCAAAAATGCAACAACATCATCATCTTCATAAATTTTGTATGATGGTATCTTTCCACTTATTATATCACAAAATATACACATAATTCACCTCTATTTGTGATTATAAATATACGACTAAAAATGTCAACATTTTAAGTAGACTTTTTTTATGCTTTATGTTACTATCTAAGTTGGACTGATGGAAAGGTGGCAGAGTGGTCTAATGCAGTCGCTTGGAAAGCGGCCGTGGTGCAAGCCACCGCAGGTTCAAATCCTGTCCTTTCCGCCAAACAAAAACCATATTGTGTTTAAAACATGTATGGTTTTTTTATTGTTTTCATTAAAATAATTTTTTTAACACACAAAAAACTAGAATATCTTTTAAATTAAAACAAACATAATATTATATAAAATAGTAAACTTAACATTTCGCTAAGTTATACAATATATATAAATAAAAACAAAAATTTTTAAAAGTACTTGATTGCAAAATTTCTTTATGATATTATTTTTTTAAGAGTAGTATCTATTCATATATAAAGGAGGGATAATATGTTTTGTCCAAAGTGTGGAAACGAAATTGATGACGATGCTGATGTGTGTGTAAAGTGTGGACATTTAGTTAAAAAATCATCACCAGAATACAATGTATCCAAAACTGGAATTGGTGTTGTTATGGCACTTTTCTTGGGTGTAATTGGACTAATTATTGGTATTTGCTTGTACCCAGATGGCACACTCGCAAGAAAGACTTTTATTAAGGGTTGGCTTATAACTTTCGCCGTATGTGCAGGAATTGGTGTTATTATTTTTGTCATTGCTATTATCGCAGCAGCAGCAATGGGAACAGCAGGTTTATATTATTAAATTGCAAAAAAACAATAAAAAATCCAGTATTTACTGGATTTTTTTATGTTTAAATTATATTTTTTATTTTTATTTTTTTTAGCATATTTTAAAAATTTGTTTTTTTATTTTTTTAAAATATTTTTTATTTATTTGTTTATTTGGTTTAATGTTTCTTTTATGCAATCAATACTCTTATTTAAACGGTCTCTTTCCTCGTCATTTAATTCCAATGGCAAAACCTCTTTTATTCCACTTTTTCCTATTATTGCAGGCATTCCAAAATAAATACCATTTTCTTTATCATAGGCAGAAACGGTTAAAATTTCGTTGGAATCTTCAAGTATTGCGTTTGTTATTTTGGTTAAGCACATTCCTATTCCATAACTTGTGTTACCTTTTTTATTTATTATGTCATAGGCACTATTTCTTACATCATATAAAAGTCTTGCCCTGTCATCTTCTGTAAGGTAATCGGTTGCTTTATTTAAACCGATTATCGCATTACTCCAAGGGACAAACTCACTATCTCCATGCTCACCTATAACATATGCGTGAATGTTTTTTGGACTAACATTTAGTGTGTCACCGATAAGGCATCTAAGTCTTGCCGTATCAAGCACTGTACCACTACCAATTACCTTTTTTTCATCAAAGCCTGAAAGTTGTTTTGTGATGTAGGTCATAACATCTAGTGGGTTTGTTGCTACCAAAAAAATACCGTTGAATTTGGTCTTTTTAACTTCATCAATTATGCTTTTGAAAACACCATAATTTTTATTTATTAAATCACGCCTTGTTTCGCCAACTTCTTGATTTTTGCCTGCACATATACAAACAATGTCTGCATTTTCGCAATCGGAATAATCACCACCACTGATTTTTATTTTGTTGGAACTATACGCAGTGGCATGAGTTAAATCCATTGCCTCGCCCACTGCCTTGTCCTTTAAAACATCTATAAGAACTATTTCATCAACTTTATTTTTTGTTGTGACAAGTGAAAAAGCATAACTCATTCCAACATTACCACAACCTACTATAACTATTTTACTCATTTTTACCTCGCTGAAAATAGTTTAAAAAACATATGATTTTTTGTCAATCAATATTCAAAAGTAAATAATGACAAACATACACCACTTTTTTGCAACAAGTCAACACTATCATAAATTGCATAGTATGCGTCTTCTGCTTGGCAGTTATTTATATCAAATATCACAATTACTATATTTTGCTTTTTTGAAATATCTATTGCACTATACATTGTATTACGCATTTCGCTTGGTGTGCCTTGTGCTACAACAGACATTATTGTTCTAGGTACACAAAGCGCATCAATAAATTTTTTATTTACTGCTAACTTGTAATCTTTGGGCTTGTTTGTTACAAATGTTATGGGTGCATTTATTTCGAGAAACTGTTGTTGTAACTGCTCCTCTATCTTGTCAAAATCTTTAACTACGATTATATATTTATTTTCCATAGTATCACCTTTTACGACATAACCACAACATACAACTAAAACCAAAATAAGTATAATAGATAATATTTTTTTCATATATCTAGTGTGTTACACATCTTGTTTTTTAGTCTTGTTTTGTGATTTTTTTTCTTTAAATACAAAAAATTTACAATATAGAAATTCTGTAACAAAATTTATTAGCATTGTTAGGGCTTCTATTAAAAGGCCGTCCCACCCTGCTTTTTCGAGTGCATCACCCCACCAAGTTGAAAGTGGTGTGAACACCAAGTAATAGCACAATACTTTAAGCATTGCTATTGGAACATTATTCGCTGATTTGAATGTAAATTTTCTATTGAATGTAAAATTCCAAAGCACTGAAAGTACTAGCGAAGGTATATGACTTGCCCAATGGCTAAGTCCACATGCCTTATTTAAAATGGTGTATGTACCAAATTGTATTATACCTGCCGACAACGAAAAAAGTGTAAATTTTAAAAATTCCCAAAATGCTTTTTTGGTTGAAGATTTTTTTAACTCTTTAGCCGGTTTTTCGTCTTGATTTGGCTGGGTATTTATATCATCTTTTTTAGTGTTTTCGTCTTTTGTGATTGTATTCTCGTCTTTTGAAACTATATTTTCACTTTGTGTGTTTATTTGTTCTTCATTATTTTCCATAGTAAAATTTTACCATACCTTGTTTATTAAATAAATAAAAAAAACGACCTTTTGTGGTCATTTTTTTAATATGCGTTATTTTGCTAAAACGCTTACGATTTTTTTGTCACCACTCTTTGAGAATTTGACAATTCCGTCTGCTGTGGCAAAGATTGTATAATCTTTTCCAAGTCCACAGTTTGCACCTGGATAAACTCTTGTCCCGCGTTGACGAACTATTATTGAACCAGCCAAAACTTGCTGACCATCATATCTTTTAACGCCAAGACGCTTTGCTTGACTATCTCTTCCGTTTTTGGTGCTACCGCCACCTTTCTTGTGGGCAAAAAGTTGAATATTAAATCTCATTTTTAACCTCCAATTTTATATACTTTTTATAATCATTTTGAATGTAACTTAAACTTTTTTGCATAGAATCTAAGATGACATTTACAATATCTCTTGTTTTTTCATCAATTACATTTGGCAAAACGCATTTCATGTAACCTTTTTTTTCATCTACTTTGACACTTGCTTTTAAGTCTAATACTTCACAAATTGCAACCACTGCATTATTGGCAAGACTTGACACTGCTGAACAGACTATATCACTTCCCGCTTCGCTGTAACCACTGTGCCCACTAATTTCAAAACTTTTAAAATTGTTGCCTTGCTTTTGCATTATGATATTTATCATATTACTTTATCTCTAATATTTTTACTTGTGTGTATGGTTGTCTGTGACCTTGTTTACGCCTTACATTCTTTTTTGCTTTGTATTTGTAAACTACGATTTTGTCATCTTTGCCCTGTGCAACAACTTCTGCACTGCAAACAACTTTTTTAACATCGCTTGGTTTAACAACTACTTTGCCTTCGTTTGATGTTAGCAAAACTTCAAATTCAACTTTGTCGCCGACATTTTTGTCAAGTTTTTCAACTTTTATAACATCGCCTGCTTGAACTTTGTATTGCTTTCCTCCTGTTTTAATCACTGCAAACATAAGTTCCTCCTATAAAATAATCTCACTACAAAGGGTGGCAAACGCACTTAAAAAAACCCTTTATATGTGGCATACTTAGAGTTTATACCACAAAAAAGGGTTTGTGTCAACAAATAAATATTTGCTTTTTAAAAAACTTAAATACAAAATTTAAACTAAGAGCAAGTAAACAATAATTTATTTTTTTCTTTTATTTAATTAAAGGGTTTTACTTATTGTCTACTTTATGCATATGTGCAATTAAATCTACAACTTTGTTTGAATATCCCCACTCGTTATCATACCATGCTACAAGTTTTACAAAAGTATCTGTTAGCATAATGCCTGCCTTGATATCGAAAATACATGTATGTGGGTCGCCTATAAAATCACTTGAAACAACTGCTTCATCTGTGTAACTCATTATGCCTTTTAACTCGTTATTGCACGCACGCTTAACTTCTTCAACAATTTCTTCGTATGTTGTTTTTGTTGCTAAATTGCAAGTTAGGTCAACAACACTTACATCTAGTGTTGGAACTCTAAAACTCATACCAGTAAGTTTGCCTTTAAGTGTTGGAATAACCTCGCCAACTGCCTTTGCTGCACCTGTTGAAGATGGAATGATATTATAAGATGCTGCCCTTCCACCTCTCCAATCTTTTTTAGAAGAACCATCAACAGTAAGTTGAGTCGCTGTTGTTGAGTGAACAGTTGTCATTAGTCCGTCTACTATTCCAAACTTGTCATTGATAACTTTTGCAAGTGGCGCTAAACAGTTTGTTGTACAACTTGCGTTTGAGACAATATCCATATCTTTTGTGTATGTGTCTTCATTGACGCCCATAACAAACATTGGCATTTCTTTACCCGGCGCTGTTACAACTACTTTTTTTGCGCCTTGTGCAAGGTGTGCTTTTGCTTTGTCATAACTTGTGAAAACTCCTGTTGCTTCTGCAATATATTCTGCACCAACTTCGCCCCATGGTATCAAAGATGGGTCTTTTTCTGCAAAAAATCTTATTTTTTTGCCGTTTACAACTAAATAATCTCCATCAGCAAAAACTTCACCTTTAAATTTTCCATGAATTGAGTCGTATTCAAACATATATCTTGCATAATCGACTGTTAAAAATGGGTCGTTTATTGCGACGCACTCTACATCGTTTCTTTCACTTATCGCCCTTAATACTAACCTACCTATTCTACCAAATCCGTTAATTGCTATTTTTGCTTTTTTCATTTTTTCTCCTTTTGAAACTCTTTATTTCACCCTTTGAATGAGTGTTGTTTCCAATCTTAAATTTTACATATAATAGTATAACTTGAATACCTAGTAAACATACAAATAATAATACAAAAAATATACACAAAAGTTGAAGCATTATATATTTTTGAATTGCATCTATAAAAATCCAACATATAATTGGCACAGCAGTTAAAAGTGTGTAAAGACAAATTTTTAAAACATCAAATGTTATTTTTGGTCTAAATTTTACTTTGTCTAATTTCTTTTTTTCAATTCTTACTATTTCAATGCCTATCCATTTATCTATCTTGGTATAGGTTGAAGCATTGGATAGTTGTTTTAATACTGCTACTGCATCTTTTGAAAATCCAACAACACCAAGAGAGGCATGAAGAAAATTATATCCAAGTAAAAAGTGTGTTATATAATTTGATATTTTTTCAAAAAATTGCCTTAATTTATTACTTTTTTTTGAAAAAACTGCAATTTGATTTGATTTTTTGAGATTTTTATATATTTTCAATATATCTTCATAATCACTTATTTTTCTAATAATTATTAGTTTTTCTGTTTGAACATCTTTGATTATTGTATTTAAAGCCTCATCGTTTGAACAATTTTCAAAAACATAATTTTTTATATTTTTATTTGATATTTTTAATTTTGTTTTTGTTGCGACAAAAACTGGTGTATCTATCAATTTTTGCGTGGTAAAATCTACTAGTTTTTTTATATCTAGTTTTTTATCAATATTAAGTGCAATAATTGTTAAATCACTCATATTTAAACCATTTTACTTAATTTTTTTACTCGTTTTTGGTGTCTACCACCTTCAAAATTTGTTGTCAAAAACTCTTTTATTATTGAAATTGCTTTTGATTTTGATAAAAATCTACCACTAAGCACCAAAACATTTGCATTGTTATGTGCTCGTGCAAGATGAGCAAATTTTGTGTTACTGCAAAGTGCTGCCCTTATTTTAGGGTTACGATTGGCTGCAATACTCATACCAATACCCGTTCCACAAATATATATACCCATATTGTTTGGATTTTCTAGCACTTTTTGATTGCCTGCCTTAGCAAAATCAGGATAGTCAACTCTGTCCTTTGAGTATGTCCCAACATCTATTGTTGTGATGTTTTGTTTATTAAAAAATGCTTTTATCTCTTCTTTAAGTTCATAACCTGCATGGTCACAAGCAAGAATAATCATTGCATCTCCTTTATATTTTTTATTTTGTTTAAAAGTATTTGCAAATACTCATATACTTTTTTTGCCATAAATACATATGCTTCATAGTCTTTGCCGTAAGGGTCCAAAACATCATCACCACCTACCAACTCACCTAACGAAAACACATTTTTTGCTGGAACATATTGTTTTTGAGTTTTTGTCATTGTTATAAACAGGTTGGTTTTATCAAGTTTTGATTTTGTTAGTTTTTGAGCCTTTTTACCTTTGAAATTTATACCATAACTTTTTAGCAAATTCAAAGTTTGTGGACTGGTTGTTGAATTTTGTAAACTATTTATTCCACAAGATGTAACTTTGATTCCTAAAATGTTGTTTTGTTTCAACATTTTGGAAAATAACTTTTCGGCAAACGGCGAACGACAAGTGTTGCCTTCACAAACAAAACATATCTGCATAATTGTATTTTATCAAAGTTGCAAAAAATATACAAGCAAAAAACCCTCCATTCTTTTAGTTGGAGAGTTTTTTGTGTGATTTTTTATTATCTTGTTGTTTGTGTATTTACATTTTGAGTAACTGTTGTTGGGTATATTGAGATATCCCCTACGCCCGGACAAACTGTTGGAATGTTCTGGCACTCTGGTATGCAAGGATAACCATAAGATGGAACGAGTATGTCTACTGGCGCTGTAACTTTGATGATTATCTGCACGCAAGCAGTTATTGTAAATGTGTTTTCTGCTGTGTATGTTCCTATTGTGCTTGTAAGTTGACCTGTTGCTGTGATGTTGACTGGGCTTAATGATGGTTGTGGAACACAAAGTACACTAGCAAAATCTGTTGTGTATGTTGCAGTTGCCGTACCCAAAACCCCATTTGCATCACGATATGTCACAATAAGTGGGAATGTAACTTGACCAGTAACATTTGCAAAGTTTGGACGGTTGTCAAGACGAGTTATAACTACATTTGAAACCGTTATGCCTTGTGTTGTATCTGTTTCTGTTGAAATGTATGTTAGTGGGAGTGTTGGGCTTGCTGGTGAGTAAATTGTTGTTGTAAGGGCTACACCTTGAATAGTTTCATTTTGTATACAAGCATCAAACACACGAGTTACTTCTATAAGTATTTTTTCATTAAGACCATTTAAAACATTTCCACAAACTTGACCAGGACGATTTTGATTTGTATTGTTTATGAAAAAAGACATCGTTTACCTCCTTTTATCTTTTCATATTACTTTATGCAAGTAAAATTTTATATGTGACAAAAGATTTTGATATAACTTTTAACATAATATTTTTTATTTAATATATTTAAAATATAATATTTATTACATCTATTAAAAAATAAAAAAATAACTTGAAAATTGTATCCAAGTTATTTTTTATTAAATTATTTAATTTTAAATAATTTTTTTGAAAAATATTTATTTTTTAAGATAAATATACAAACATTTCATCAATTTTGTCTTTTATGTTTTGTTTGCCCTTTCCTAAACGATTGTCGTAAGAAATTTGTCTTGCTGATACTTTTTGAAGTTTTGTACCTACTTTTACTGCAATATT
>CALWPE010000083.1 GCA_944383345.1 uncultured Clostridia bacterium
GAAAGTGAAATTTTAGCAACACTTGTTGTAAACAAACTTCGTGGGGTATTCCATACAGTTGTTGTAAAAGCACCAAACTATGGAGATGAAAGAAAAGAAGTTTTAAATGATATATGTACATTATGTGGTGCAACACTTTGTACAAGTGAAACTGGAATGGAATTAAACAAACTAGAACTATCTGACCTTGGACGAGCAAAAAGCGTAAAGGTAACAAAAGACAATTTTACAATCTTGGCACTAGATGAAAATAGTGAAAACATTAGAAAGCGAGTAGAAAGTTTAAAGCAACTAAAATCAAACGCACAAAATGAGTATGACAAAAAAAAGATAGAAAAGCGTTTAGCAAAACTAAGTGGTGGTGTTGCAGTGATTAAAGTTGGAAGCATGACAGAAGTTGAAATGAAAGAGAAAAAGTTAAGAATTGAAGACGCATTGTCGGCAACCAAGGCAGGAATGAAAGAAGGTATTGTTGCTGGTGGGGGTACGGCACTTTTAAAATGTCAAGAACCACTAGAAAAATATATTGAAACACTTTCAGGAGATGAAAAAACAGGCGCAAAGATAGTGTATAGCGTTTTGAGTCTACCACTAAAACAAATTATAAAAAATTGCGGAAAAGAGTATGGTATCATAATTCAAAATGTAAAGAGTGCAGGTGAAGATATGGGTTATGATGCTCAAAATGATAAAATAGTTGATATGTTTAAAAGTGGAATAATAGACCCACTACTTGTTACAAAAACAGCACTTTTAAGTGCAAGCAGTGTTGCAAGAACTCTTTTAACAACAGAAGCACTAATTTGTGAGCAAGATACTCAAAAAGTTGATTCAAATCAAAACATATGATAAAATCATTTTATGAAAATAAAATCAGCGAAATTTAAACTTAGTGCAGTATCACTAAAAAATATTCCAAACGACTTGCCCGAAATTGCTTTTGTTGGAAGAAGTAATGTTGGTAAGAGTAGTTTTATCAACTCACTATTATCACAAAAAATTGCTAGAACAAGCACAACGCCGGGGCGAACTCGTTTAATAAACTACTTTTTGATAAATGAAAGTTTTTATTTTGTTGACTTGCCGGGATATGGTTTTCATAGTGCAGGGAAACAAAATGAAAAACTGTGGGCAACACTTATTGAAGACTATTTAAACAGTTCAAATAATATAAAGCGTATTTTCTTGCTAGTGGATATACGACATATTCCAACAGAGCAGGATAAACAAATGCTTATGTATCTTTCATACACGGCAAAACCTTTTACAATCATCGCAACAAAATGCGATAAGGTAGCAAAGTCAAAGGTAAACATTTATATAAAAAAAATCGCTGACGCATTTTGCATAACGACAGCAAGTATTATTCCTTATTCCATTCAAAAACAAGGGGCAAGGGAACAGATATTAGATATTATAGAAAAAAGCATGTAAACTTACATGCTTTTTTGTTATAATTCCATTCCACCATCTTTTTCGTTTCTTGGTTTATAATTTTTTACATCATTTAGATAAGATGAGTATTGTACATATTCTGGGTGTGTAGCAGTAGCAATTTCTTGCCCGTCATAGCAATATCTAATTTTTTCTACATCTTCATCGGTATATGTTCTAGGACCATTAGGCTCGATAGCATAATACATAACACTTCGTTGCTTGTCCTCTGGTTTGTATAAGTCTGCAAAACCCAATGTGTGCATAAGTTCATGCTGGGTGATTGTTGTAAGGACTGATTGTGAAAGTGTTTCGTCCCAATAACCATCTTGCCATGTTTTTTCAATCATTATATTGATAGGGTAGGTTATCTCTGCAGTTTTCTTATCTGTTCCAAAAAAAGTAACGCCTGCTGCCGTTTCAAAGCCAAAATCTTCAAGATTGTCAACAATTTGAAATTTTATGTAGTTGACGCCATTTGTTTTTGAGTTCCAATCTTTTGAATCAAAAATTGTGTAGTTTATGTTTTCGCTTATGTTGTCGAGAGATTGTATGCCATCAACTATATATTCTTTTGCTTGTTCGTCCATTGGCTCTATAATGACTGGTATAGGATTTTTATCTAATGGTAATCTAAGTATATTGCCATTATCTGTCATAAAATCATCTCTATACTTTTCAAAATGTGAATTGTCTACTGTGTTATTTTGTTTTTCAGCCATTGCGGTACTAGCGATTACGGCAGGGGGAACAACTACAGTAGCAGTTGCAAATAAACTAATAATGAGTTTTAAAAAAAATCTATCTTTCAATTTTGTTCCTTTTAAAAAGGCTTTATCTTAAATAGTAAATATACCTTTATTAAGCCAACTACAATAATGATATCGCAATAATTAGTAAAGTCAATACATTTTAACAATTTGTAAAGTCTATTTCGTTGTCATGTGTTTCTTTTTTGGATATAACAGGTTGTTTTTTGAAGTAATAAATATCAAATTTTTTAGATTTTTGTGTGCTTGCAACAACTTTTCCATCATAGCAGTACTGAACCATCTCTATATCGCTATCTGTTAAATCATGCACTGTTTCATCAAGGTTACTCCACATAATTGTACCATCTTTTAATTTTGTATCATTTGTGAAGTTGTAACCAAGAGTGCGCATAAGTTCACGCTTTACTATTGTGTCAAGCATTGACTGAGTTTTTTCATCGTCCCAATACTTATCAGCATATTGTCCGTCAAGAGTTATTGTTATAGGGAATGAAATAGTTGCTTTTAAATTGTCAAATCTAATTTCTCCAGGCTTTGGACCTTCGTCTTCTTTCTTATTAAATGGATTTAAATTAAACTTGTCATTTTCTATGTGTCCTGCTGTTGTAACTCCACCTTTAAAATTATTTAAACCATAGTTTGAGAAGTCGTCTACAACATTAAACTTTATATATTTAGCAGTACTTTCATTTGCGTTGCCATCATATATGGTATAATTTACATTAGTAGATATATCATCAAAATCATTTATAGCATCAACAATTTTTGATTTTACATCTCCTGTAATGTTTTCTCCAAGAACAACTGGTATTGGATTTTTATCTGTTTCAAATCTTATAATATTACCAAACCTTGTAGTATTCATATATTCTCTATATTTTTCAAATTGTGAATCGTCGATTTTTTCCAAAGTTTTGTTTTGCATATCCATAGCGATGCCAGCACCTACGCTAACCCATAATGGAGATAGTAAAATATTAAAACCCAAAATACCTAATGATACACGGAGTACTTTTTCACCTCTGTATTTAAATATGTCTGATAATTTTCCCATTAAACACCTCTTTTGTTTTTTTATTATTGTAAGTATACATCATAAATATGAGATTGTCCATACCCAAAATCAAAATAAATTAGCATTATTTTTATGCTTTTAAAATTTTTTTAAAAAAAGTGAAAAAAAACATAAAAAGTTATTGACAAGGTAAGATTAGGTGTGCTAGTATAAATGCGTTATCTGCCCAAGAGGTGGATATGAACCATGAAAACTAAATATAAGTAACAGCAAAGGTTAAATGTTGAGAAAGTTAAACGACCAAAAGTCAATAACAAAAGAAACAAATTAACGAGTTACAAAACTTATACGAGTC
>CALWPE010000084.1 GCA_944383345.1 uncultured Clostridia bacterium
TGAGGGTGCAACACAAGAAACCCTAATGGAATTGATTGTTCCGGTTACATTTATATTGGTTGATTAAAAACTAAATAAGTAAAAAATTAAAAGTCAATCTATGATAGATTGACTTTTATATTACCAACTTAAATTTAAATTAGCATTGACTTGAACACTATCTTCTAAACCACTTTAAAATACCGACGATTTTGCTGGTATTTTTACTTTAGGTACACAAAATTTAAAAACTTGTGTACCTATTTGTATCTACAAGCCCTTTTTTGTTTAAATTTTGCAATTTAAGACTATTTAAATTGATTTAAAACTAATATAAGCTTTTGATAAATAAAAATCCACCAGCTAGGCTGGTGAATTTTTATTAATATGTAAATTAAGGTTTGCATATTATATAACATGAAAAAAATATCTGAAAATACATTTAGAAAATATATCGTTAATATTTCACTTGGCATAATGCTTTTTATTGTTGCATCTCTAACAATTTTAGGGACAACAACAAGTGTTTTTGGAAGTAATGGTTATTCAGCAATTTACAAGGGCAATCCAAATAAAAATAATGTATCACTTATGTTTAATGTCTACATGGGTGAACAATACATTCCAGAGATTTTGGATATTTTGGAAGAGAAACAAGTTAAAGTCACCTTTTTTGTTGGTGGTAGTTGGGCAGTGAAAAATGATGAAATTCTTGAAAGAATACTAAACTGTGGGCATGAAATAGGTAATCACGGCTATTGGCACAAAGACCATAAAACATTGACTATTGAAAAAAATATGTCCGAAATAGGTCTTACGCATGAAATAATAAAACAACTCTTGGGCTACGAAATGACACTTTTTGCTCCACCTAGTGGCTCATATGGGCAGAACACTTTAAAGGTTGCACAAGATATGGGGTATAAGACAATTATGTGGAGTAAGGATACTATTGATTGGAGAGACCAAGATGAAAATTTAATATACTCCCGAGCAACAAAAAATGCACAAAATGGTGACTTGATATTGATGCACCCTACAAAAGCGACAACTAATGCTCTTGCCAAAATTATTGATTTTTATACTCAAAGTGGATATAAATTGACAAACGTTTCTGAAAATATTTTATAATTTAAACTTGCCTATTGCCTTTACTTGGTGTATACTTTTTTATGGAGTTTAACTGTGACAGTCTATAATTTATCTAATCAACCAAGAAAGGAAAAATCGGTTAAGGACAGAAATAAAATAATCGGCATAATTTTGCTGGTTATTTCTTCTATTGCTTTTGTGGCTTTGCTCACAAGTTTTATACAATTTTTAAAATCGTTTTTATTAGGTGTTTTTGGACTTTTTGCATATCCACTTTTTATTACATTATTTGTAATTGGGTTAGCATTTGTCAATAACAAAAAATATATTATGAGTGCAAAATATATTGTATATTTGTTATGTAGCATTTTTTCTTTGTTATGCATTTTGCATATGTTATTTATTGATAAGTCAGGCACTTTCTTTGAATATTTGGGTCGTTGTTACACACAAAAAATGTCTGTGGGTGGTATTGTTTGTGGAATTATAACAGCACCATTTATATTTCTTTTAAGTGATGCTGGTGCATATATAATTTTCAGTTTGACTCTTATTATATTTGGTGCACTTCTTGCCGATTATATATTTTACCTAAACAAGTCTCAAACTTTAAAAAAACCAGTGCAAATTTCAAGACTTCCAATTATTGAAGAAACAAAAAAACCTGCAAGTAAAACAGAGATTAAAGTTCCAACGCCAAATATTGTACTTGATGCAAAACTTGAAAGTGAACCAAAAGATGATGCTTCAAAACGCAAGATTGGTACAATCTCTACAAATATAGAAAACAATCAAAAACCTGTAGAAGAAGTAGAACTTAATGACAAGGAAGCACTAAAAAAGTTTTTGTTTGGCAAAGATGAAAATGTTAAAATTGATATGGCAAAATATAAAAACAACAAGCCAATAATTTCAACTGCAAAAATTCAAAGCAATATAAATATTTTAAAAAATCAAAAAGAAGAAGAGACAAATGCTCCATCAAAAATTGTGCATGATTTTTCTGTTTCTTTAAATGACCAACCTTTGCAACATGAGGAAAAACCATATATTGCTCCTGTTGTTACAAACAATTTTGATACTACTAAAGATGAAAACACCACAAAGCAAAATCAAAAACAAATTCAAGATACTGATGACTTCGCAGAAAATGTACTTGCATCGCTTATTAGTGACGCAAAAATAGATACAGATGCAAAACCATTAAAGCCAGAAAATAACCGTAGGGGACTTAGAAATTTAGGGCTCGACACCGATTTCCAAAAGCCAAAAATGGAACAGCAAAAGATAGAAACAGAACCATTAAAACCTAAAAAATCACTTCATTATGTTCGCCCAACTCTTGATTTGTTGACAACAAGGTCAATGGATTTAAGTGAACTTAATGAAGATGTTATGTTAAAAAGACAACAACTTGAAACTGCACTTGATACCTTTGGTATTCCTGCAAAAGTTATAGAAGTTGTTGTAGGTCCAGCAGTTACTAGATACGAACTCGAAATGCCAGCCGGTATTTCTGTTAAAAAGATTTTAGCACACTCAGATGATATTGCATTAAATCTTGCTGCAAACGGTGATATAAGAATTGAAGCACCAATTCCCGGCAAAAGTGCAGTTGGTATTGAAGTACCTAATGAAAAGATTGCAACTGTTGGGTTAAGGGATATAATGGCTTCAGATGAATTCCAAAACGCAAAAGCACCACTTACATTTGTACTTGGTAAAGACATCACAGGTGCTGTTAGACTTTGTAATCTAGCAAAAATGCCACACCTTTTGGTCGCAGGTTCAACAGGCAGTGGTAAGTCTGTATGTTTAAATGCTATCATTTTGAGTTTTATTTACAAAACAAGTCCTGATGATGTTAGACTTATTTTGATTGACCCAAAACAAGTTGAATTTTCAATTTATAATGGTTTGCCACATCTACTTATTCCTAATGTCATAACAGATCCAGACAAGGCATTAAATGCTCTATCATGGGCTGCAAACGAAATGGAGAGAAGATACTCATTGTTTAAGGATACTAGAACAAAAGACATAACAGAATACAACACTTCAAGTGCTGTTATGGAAGGTACAAAAGAAAAAATACCTTATATTGTAGTTATTGTCGATGAACTTGCAGACTTATTGATGAGTGCTAAAAAAGATGTTGAAGAAAAGTTGACCAGACTTGCAGCAAAATCAAGGGCAGCAGGAATACACTTGATACTTGCTACACAAAGACCATCAGTAGATGTTATTACTGGTACAATGAAAAATAACTTCCCATCAAGAATTTCATTTAAACTTATGAGTTTTGCAGATAGCCGTACAATTCTTGACCAAGGTGGAGCAGAAAAACTTTTAGGTCGTGGCGATATGTTATATAAACCAAATGATGCACCAGAACCAAAGAGAATACAGGGCTGTTTTGTAACATCAGGAGAAGTTGCAAATATAATTGACTATGTAAAAGAAAATAATAAAGATTATGATTATGATGATAAAGTTGAAACACAGATAACAAATCCACCACAAGACATAATGGCAAGTGCAAATGGCGATAATGTTTCGGACGGTTTTGATCCACTTATGCCTCAAGCACTTAAATGTGTTCTTGAAAACGGTCAAGCATCAATATCAATGCTACAAAGAAGACTTGTTATTGGATATCCTCGTGCTGCAAGAATAATTGACCAAATGCAAGACCACAACTTTATATCAGCACAGGACGGAAGTAAACCAAGGACAGTGCTTATAACAAAAGAGCAATATCAAGAGATGTTTGGAGATGATGAATGACAACAGAAGAACTAATGACAAAAAAAGTGTCAGCCATAAGTCTTGGCTGTGATAAAAACAGGGTAGACCTTGAGCATATGCTTGGGGCTTTATCGGACTTTGGTTTTGAAATTATTTCAGATATAAACGAAGCAGAGATACTAATTGTAAACACCTGTGCTTTTATTTCTAGTGCTGTTGAAGAAGCAATACAAAACATCATACTTGCAACAAAACTTAAATCAAACAAATGTGAAAAAGTTATTGTGACTGGTTGTTTAAACGAAAGATACTTAGACGATATTAAAAAAGAATTTCCAGAAGTAGATGCCTTTGTTAGAGTTAAAGACGATGACCAAATACTAAAAGTTATTTTTGATTTATATTCTATTGAGCATAAAGACAGATTTAAAAATCAAGGAAGGTTATTAACTACACCATTAAACTATGCGTACTTAAAAATTGCAGATGGCTGTAACAATGGTTGTGCTTATTGTACAATTCCTAGAATAAGAGGAAGATACAAGTCAGTTCCAATGGAAGATATCGTAAAAGAAGCCAAAACTCTTGCTTTAAGGGGTGTAAAGGAACTCATCGTTGTAGCACAAGATGTAACACGATATGGTGAAGATTTATATGGCAAAATTATGCTTGTTCCACTTCTTGAAAAACTTTCAAAAATTAAGGAAATAAAGTGGATAAGACTTCATTACTTATATCCTGAAATGATTACAGATGAGTTGCTAGATTTTATGAACGACAACGAAAAGATGTGTAAATATCTTGACATACCTCTTCAACATATTGACAACAAAATTCTTTATGATATGAATAGGCGATGTGATGAACAACAAACAAGAGATTTAATACAAAAAATCAAGGAAAAATACCCTAAGTTTGCACTTAGGACTACATACATAATAGGTTTTCCGGGTGAAACAAAGAAACAATTTAATAAACTAGTACAGTTTGTCCAACAATATCCAATGCCAAATGTCGGGTTCTTCCCATACTATAAAGAAGACAAGACAAAAGCATATTATATGAAGCAAGTGCCTAAGTTTATAAAAAAACGAAGACTTAAAAAAATATATGCAGTACAAAAAATTGTGAGTGATTCACTAAATAAAAACAGAATAGGCGAGATAGTAGAAGCAGTCGTTGATTCGTATGATGATGATAATGAATGTTTTATACTTAGAGATCAATATTCTTCACCACAAGTAGATTTTGTAATTGAAGTTAAAGATAAAAATCTTGAACTTGGAAAATTCTACAAAGTTAAAATAGTTGATTATAATCAAGATGTATTTAAAGGAGAAATTATATGAATTTACCAAATAAGTTAAGTATATTAAGAATTTGTTTTATCCCATTTGTAATGTTTTTCTATTTGCAAGAATTTTGGGCTTGGGGGAAAATAGTTGCTACTGTTTTATTTGTACTTGCAGTGCTAACCGACACACTTGATGGTTATATAGCAAGAAAATACAACATGGTCACGGACCTTGGTAAACTTCTTGACACAAATGCTGATAAAATTCTTGTTTTATCTGCACTTTTAATGGTTACTTGTGATAATACAATAATAGCACCCTATGGAGTTATTGTAGCGACAATAATTATTGGTCGTGACATGATAATAAGTGCATTTAGACAAATTGCAGCATCAAAAAATTTTGTTATGGCAGCAGATAAACTTGGAAAAATAAAAGCAATCTTTACTGATATTGCAATGGTTATGTTTATGCTACTTAGTTATTTTAACATTATTGAAATAAATCAAACTTTCGTGTATGTATATTCAATATGCTCATATGTAATATTGGGAATAGCAGTTATTCTTACAATCTGGTCTATGTTGAATTACATCATTAAAAATAGAAAAGTTATAAGTAAGGAATAAATCAAGTCATGGTATACATTTATACTATTTCAGATAAAGCACTGATGGGAAAACAGGTAAACATTTTACCTGCATATCTTAGTGAGAGTTTGTTTAAAAATAATTTAAAAATAGAACAACAAACCATTTTGTCAAGTGGCACTGATTTAAAATCAAAGTTAAATATATCAACAAACAATGGTAACATATATTTTTTTCTCGTTGAAAAAGCATGCAAACAATTAAATGAATATATTTGCGAATTATCAAATTGTACATTGCTGGACAATCCTTATTTAAAAAATGCTTTGCATGAATATTATAAAAAACATAATTTAGTACCAAGTAAAGATGATGAAAACGAGTGGCAAATTCCATCTCTTGCAAGGGCAGTTGTTAACCCAAATGGTTTTGTACAAGGGTATATAGTGACATACAAAAATGATATTTTTTGTGTTTTACCAAACAATTACAATGAAGCACGAGAGATGTTTGATGATGTGATATTGGACTTTATACTAAGCAATCAAAAGAAGAAATATAGAAGTTATACTTTTAAAACTTTTGGGCTTTCTGAAAATGGTATTGTTCAAGCATTGGCAACAGAGATAAAAAACAAGTTTAAAGTATCTATAAATTTATTCTCAAAACCTTTTGAAGTTGATATAGTTTTAAAATCAGATTATTCAAACGAGCATCTTGACGAAATAGCAAAAAATGTACTTATAAAACTTGATAAGTACATTTATGCTGTTGAAGATGTACCAATAGAGAAAGTTCTTTATGAACTTTTAAAATTAAACGATATAAAAATAGGTTTTGTGGAAGATGTTACTTGTGGCGAACTTATGTCGAGATTAAACAAACAAGCACCTGATGCAAAAAAATATATTGCTCCAAGTTTGGTTTTAACAAATAAAGATTACAAAAAATCTAAACTTTTAAATAATGACAACTCTTTAATTCAAACAGACATTGATGCAAATGTTGTGTATAAGTTAGCAGTTGAATATTTAAAACAAAACGACGCAGATTTGGTTATCTCTACAGTGGGAACAACTACGGTGTCACAAGATACATTGGCAGGGCTATGCTACATAGCCGTTGGCGATAGAAATGAGATACATGTATATAAAAATATTTTTAAAGGTTCTCATGAAGAGATAGTCGACTGCATATGTACTGCTAGTTATTTTTATTTAATTAAAAAATTGAAAAAAAATGATTTTCATTTTCAACAAATTACTGTATAATATCAATAGATTTTGGAGGAAAAATGGACGAGAATAAAAAGAAACTGCTTGATCAAGCAATTCTTGCAATAGAAAAACAATTCGGCAAAGGCGCAATAATGCGTCTTGGTGATGCACCTGTACAGAAGATAGATGTTATTCCAACAGGGTGTTTACCTCTTGATATTGCCCTTGGAGTTGGTGGAGTTCCTAGAGGTAGAATAGTTGAGATATATGGTCCTGAGTCGTCAGGAAAAACAACCATTGCTCTTCATATAATTGCAGAAGCACAAAAGGCAGGTGGTACTGCTGCATTTATTGATGCAGAACACGCACTTGACCCAACTTATGCCGAACAATTAGGAGTAAATGTCAGCGACCTTTATGTATCTCAGCCAGATAATGGTGAACAAGCACTTGATATTTGTGACACTTTGGTTAGAACAGCAAGCGTTGATGTTGTTGTTGTAGACTCAGTTGCAGCACTTACACCAAAAGCAGAAATCGATGGAGATATGGGAGAAAACCATGTTGGTTTGCAGGCTAGACTTATGAGCCAAGCATTAAGAAAGTTAGCAGGCATTGCAAATAAAAGCAAAACTTGTATAATCTTCATAAATCAGTTGCGTGAAAAAATCGGTGTAATGTTCGGTAATCCAGAAACAACAGCCGGAGGAAAAGCACTTAAATTTTATGCTAGTGTAAGAATGGATGTAAGAAGAGTCGATACAATTAAAAACGGTGATGAGTTTGTAGGTAACAGAACAAAGATAAAAATTGTTAAAAACAAACTTGCACCACCATTTAAAACAGTTGAGTTTGACATTATTTATGGTAAGGGAATATCAAAAACTGGTTGTATACTTGATATGGCAGTTGAACATGGTATATGTCAAAAAACAGGTTCTTGGTTCTCATATAATGACGAAAAGATTGGACAGGGTAAAGAAAACGCAAAGAAATATCTTGAAGATAATCCTAATGTCCTAGAAGAAATTGAAAAACAAATTAAAGAAAAATTGAATATATAATTTAAGGAACTAAATCAACTATGTTGCTTTTATCGCTGATAATCTCTGTGTTATCAGCGTAATTTTTTATCTTGGTAATTATAAAATATTGACTTCGTTTCTCTATATCAAAACTTTGCTCACATTTTCCATTTTGATTTGATATTTCTCCTAATAATTGAGTTTCTCCATCACATTCTTTGTAAATCTCATATAAAAGGTAATCATCTGCAATAAATGATAATATTGCTTTGTTGTTTTCAACTCTACCATATAAAGTAGGTGGAGTTATGCTTATAAACTTTGTCGATTTTTCTTTTGGTGGGTTAAACCTAGAAAAAATTTCTGTTAACACATATTTTTGAGGTATAAAGCTATTTGCTTTATAAACAATATGTTCTTTCTCTAAACTTAAAGCATCAATGTTTTCTACATAAACACTACTTGGCACTTTAAAAGGTTGTGGTGAAGTTTGTTTGTATATATCGTTTAAATAAAGTTTAACAATATCTGTTGGAAGTCCACCACCAACATACGAAATAGGTGAGTTGTCTGCGTTTCCAAGCCAAATTCCTACTATATCATTTGTCGTGTAGGAGATGTTGTATGCATTGGTATTTTGTTTAGTTCCAACAGTTCCTGTTTTGGTCGCAACTTCAAATTTTACATCTGACAATTTTCTACCTGTACCATTTTTTGCACATGTTTTTAACATATCAGTAATTATGTACGCAGTGTCATCTCTTATCACATTTGAAAAACTAGGTTTGTTATGATATATAATTTTTCCGTTTTTGTCGGTAATATAATTTATAAACTTTGCTTTTGTAAATTTCCCATTGTTTGAAAATATCGAATATGAGTTTGTAAGGTCTTTTAATGTCGTTCCATAAGCCATTCCACCAAGTGCTATTCCTAAGTTGTTATCGTCTTTGTCAAACTCAATTCCACACCTTTTTGCATATTGTTTAGATTTGTCTATTCCTGTGTAACTTAAAACTTTTACTGCTGGTATATTTAATGACTTACTAATACAGTCTCGAATAGAAACATAACCATGATATACATTATTTACATTTTTTGGACTATATCCGTTTATGTTTATATATTCATCGTTGATTTGTGTAAGTGGTGTAATGATATTTTCATTAAGGGCAGGAGCATATACAAGTACAGGTTTTATACTTGAACCGGGCTGTCTAGGGGCATTTAACATTTGCACTGGTGCATTTCCATAATATGCTTCTACTTTTTCTCCATCAGACGAAATAGAAATTCCTAAATAATCACTATCAATATCGTATGACTTAAAACTGTTTACTAAACTATTTTGTTTGTCTTGGTCATAATATGTGTATATCTTATATTCTCCAATAGCAATGTTTTTTGCTGGAATATTAAGTATATTGCATGCCTCATCAATTACTGCATTTTGGTATGAGTTAAGTGAATTATTATTTAAGTTTGTAATGTTTATATCTATATCACTAAGCCTAGCATCATTATATTCATCAAAAGAAATCTTTTCATCATCAAGCATCTCATTCAAAACCAAATTACGCCTATATTTTGCCTTTTCAATGTTCTTTACAGGGGAATAGGTGTTTGGAGATTTTATCATACCTGCAAGCAATGCACTTTCGCTAAGAGATAAATCTTTTGCCGGTTTAGAAAAATAATGCTCACTTGCATTTTCTATTCCATAACAGTTATCTCCAAAATATATTATGTTTAAATAATATTCGAGTATTTGATTTTTAGTTAAAGTCTTTTCAAGTTGTTTCGTGAGCACAATTTCGTTTATTTTTCTAGTAAAAGTTTTTTCGTTGGTAAGGTGAGTATTTTTTATAAGTTGTTGACTAATTGTCGAAGCACCTTCTTTTAACTTAAATGAAGTAATATTTTTTAGCATAGCAACAGCCATACGCTTATAATTTAAACCATGGTGTTTATAAAAATCTTTATCTTCAATAGAGATAAATGCTTGTATAGTATCTTTATTTAGTGTGTCCAATTTGACAAAACTACTACCCATTGTATTATCTTTTATCATTCTATTTTGGTTGTCATATAGATTGATTGATATATTTGAATATCTAATTTTGTTTATGTCAAACTTTACTTTATCTGAAAACATATATGTTCCAACAATAAAAAGCGTAAAAATTATCAGTATTGATAATATTGTTATAAACGAATATAAAACTATATTTTTAACAACTTTTTTCATACTTTTTTTATTATGGGTATTTATTGTATAATTATTACTTTCTTTAAGAAAAAATTTAATGAATATTCTATTGTAATAGTACCAAAAAATGTTGTATAATGGGGAGTAAATTAGGAGATATAATGCTTTATCATATTGTTACTTATGGATGTCAAATGAATGTCCATGAATCAGAAAAAATAGCAAATGTGCTTGAAGAGTTAAATTACCAGCCAACAGAAAATCGTGAAGATGCTGATATAATTGTTTTTAATACGTGCGCAATTCGTGAAGGTGCCGAAAATAGAGCCTTTGGCAATATTGGTGCGCTAAAACAACAAAAGAAAAGAAATAAAAATTTAATTATTGTTGTATGTGGTTGTATGACACAACAAAAAGATGTACAAGAAAAAATATTTAAAACTTTTCCTTTTGTTGATATTGTAATCGGTACACACAATTTATATAACCTTAAAACTCTAATTAGTCGAAAAATTACAGACAGAAAAAGAATAAAAGAGTATCAAGAAAGTGGCGAACTACATGAAGAACTAATTGCGAAGCGTACAAGTGGAGATAATGCTTGGGTAAACATTATGTATGGTTGTAATAATTTTTGTACTTATTGTATTGTTCCATATGTGAGAGGCAGGGAAATAAGTAGAAAGAAAAGTGATATTTTAAACGAGATTAAAGATATTATTGCAACAAATAGTTACAAAACAATAACTTTACTTGGACAAAATGTAAATTCATACGGAAATGACGACAAAACTCAAGGAACTTTTAGTGAACTATTACAAGATATCTGTAATTTAGATGGTGATTTCAAATTAACTTTTATGACATCACACCCAAAAGATTTAAGCGATGAAGTAATTGATGTTATGAGCAAAAATGACAAAATACTTAAAGAATTACATTTACCAGTCCAGAGTGGTTCAAATAAAATTTTAAAGGCAATGAATAGGAACTACACTATTGAACATTATCTTGATATAGTTAAAAAATTGCGTGACAAAATGCCAAATATTAGGCTAACAACCGATATCATTGTTGGGTTCCCGGGGGAAACCGAAGAAGATTTTAATCAAACCTGCGAACTTGTTAAAAAAGTTAGATATGATGGAATTTTTGCATTTATGTATTCTAAAAGAAGTGGAACAGTTGCAGAAAAATTACCTAATCAAATTGATGAAGATACAAAGCATAACCGTGTAAACTATTTATTGGATTTGGAAAAGGAGATAAAAGCCCAAAAGGAGAATTAACAAAAGATGGACTACGAAAAGATATTAAGCAATAATAAACTATCACCAATGATGCGTCACTACTTGAACACAAAGAAAATGAATCAAGATAGTGTATTGTTTTATAGACTTGGTGATTTTTACGAATTGTTTTTTGATGATGCTGTTGAGATTTCTCATGTACTTGATTTAACACTTACAGGAAAAGATTGTGGAACAGGGGAAAAAGCACCAATGTGTGGTGTGCCTTACCATGCTGTTGACACCTATATAAATAAACTAATATCTCTTGGTTACAAAATAGCAATTTGCGAGCAAACAAGTGACCCAAAAGACAAAGTAAAATCAAACGAAATAGTAAAACGAGATATCGTAAGAATAATAACGCCGGGTACTTTAATTGACGAAGCACTTTTAAATGACAAACAAAACAATTATATTGCCAGCATATATCTGGAAAATGATAAAATAGGTTTTGCTTACCTTGATATTTCTACCGGTGAATTTAAAACAATCGAATTATCAGGAGATGATCGCTATAAACAACTAAATGACAATCTTGTTCGTGTAATGCCTAGTGAAATATTGGCTTATTGTGATAAAGACATTGAGAAAAATTTGCAGGTAAGACAACTCGAACTAATTCCAAAATTTACATATTCTAATCCAGAACTATTTGACAAAAACAGTTGTCAAAATATACTATCAAAACAGTTTTCAAAAGACTATATAGATAAATTCTCACTAAAAAGGCATAATCTTTCAATAATTGCATGTGGGGCTTTGTTTGGTTATATAAGTCTTACACAAAAAAGAGATTTATCACATATAAATTCCATCAAATATATTGGCGACGAAAAATTTATGCTTTTGGACATAAACACAAGACGCAACCTTGAAATAATGGAAACTATGCGTGATAGACGCAAAAAAGGCTCTTTGATTGGTGTTATGGATAAAACAAGAACATCAATGGGTGCAAGACTCATAAAGACATGGATAGAACAACCTCTTTATGATGCAAAACAGATAAACTTGCGATTAGATGCAGTAGAAGATTTATATACAAAAATTATTTTAAGAGATAACTTAACATCTATTTTAAACAGATGTAATGATATTGAAAGAATAAGTGGTAGAATTTCTTACAACAACTTTACACCAAAAGATTGTAAAAGTTTATGCGAAAGTTTGGCATTGTTGCCAGCAATAAAATCATTGATAGAAAACTGCTCTTCACCGTTTATAAAAGATATATACCAAGATATAGATGACTATAGCGATGTAGTAACAACATTAAAAAGGGCAATAGTAGACGACCCACCAGCACTTACAAATGTAGGTGGTATATTTAAAGAAGGCTACTCAAAAGAACTTGATGATTATAAATATGCTAAAAACAATAGTCAAAATATGATTAGCGAATATGAAACTGCTCAAAGAGAGATAACTGGAATTAAAAATTTAAAAGTATCATACAACAAAGTCTATGGCTATTACATTGAAATAAACAAGCAATATATTGCAAATTTACCACTAGACTATATTCGCAAACAAACAGTTGCGAACAATGAAAGATATGTTACTGTTGAACTAAAAAATCTTGAAGAAAAACTTTCAACAGCAGAAGAAAAATCAATCAAGTTGGAACAAAGATTATTTAATGATATAAGAGAAGCATTATTAACAAAAGTACCATCTTTACAAAAAACTTCAAGTGCAATAGCAAGACTTGATTGTATTTTGTCATTTGCGCAACTTGCAATAAAGAATAACTACACAAAACCCAAAATAAACAACAAAATAACGACAATAAATATTGTAGACGGAAGACACCCTGTTGTTGAAGAATTATCTAAAGATGAATTTATTCCTAACGATACATATCTTGACGAAGGCGATAGCCGAACAATGATAATAACAGGTCCTAATATGGCAGGAAAAAGCACATATATGCGTCAAATTGCACTTATCACACTTATGGCACACATGGGGTCATTTGTTCCTGCAAGGCACGCTGAAATTGCACTAACAGACAGAATTTTTACAAGAGTTGGCGCAAGTGATGACCTAGCACTCGGTCAATCAACATTTATGGTAGAGATGTCGGAAGTTGCAAATATTCTAAACAATGCAACAGACAAAAGTTTGATTGTTTTAGATGAAATTGGTAGGGGAACAAGTACATATGATGGACTAAGCATTGCTTGGGCTGTAGTTGAATACCTTTCAAACAATATGCATGCAAAAACATTGTTCTCTACACACTATCATGAACTTACAGAACTTGAGAACTTTTTACCCGGAACAAAAAATTACAAAATAACAGTAAAAGAAATAAATGGTCATATTGTATTTTTAAGAAAAATAGTTCGTGGTGGGGCATCAAGAAGTTTTGGTATAGAAGTTGCAGCACTTGCTGGTGTTCCTGAGCCTGTTGTTCAAAGGGCAAAGGAAATATCAAAAATGCTTGAGGCAAACGATACCACAAAAACATTGACTTTAAATGCCTCACCAAACAAGGAAGTCGCAAAAGAAAAAGATATAAACTATACAGAAATTATTGGTATTTTAAAAGATATTGATGTTAATAGGTTGACTCCAATAAGTGCATTTGAAATTATCTGTGATTTAAAAAACAAAATAAAATAAGGAGATAAAATGGCTGATATAAAAGTTTTGGATAAATCAGTTTGGTCTAAGATAGCAGCAGGAGAAGTTGTTGAAAAACCTGCGTCTATTGTAAAGGAACTTGTTGAAAATTCAATAGATGCTGGGGCTAAGAATATTACCATTGAAATTGAAAGTGGTGGAGTAAAAAATATCACTGTCACAGATGATGGTTGTGGAATTAAAAAAGACCAAATAGAAACTGCATTTTTACCACACGCAACAAGCAAATTAAAAACCATAGACGACCTAAACAATTTGCAATATATGGGTTTTCGTGGTGAAGCACTTGCTAGTATTTGTGCTGTTTCAAAAGTTGAACTAATCACAAAAACTGCTGATAGTGATACAGGTTTTAAAATAAAACTAGAGGGTGGAGAAAAAGTTGATTTTTGTGAAGTTGCTAGCAATGTAGGAACAAAGATAATTGTAAAAGACTTGTTTTATAATACTCCTGCAAGAGCAAAGTTTTTAAGAAAGACAAAAACAGAAGAAAACGATATTACTTCTTTTGTAGAAAAACTTATGCTCTCACATTGCGAGATAAACTTTAAATACATTGTAGATTCAAAAATTATATATAACACTACTAATTGTAGTTTGCTTGATGTAATATACACAATATACGGAAGTGAAATATCTTCAAACATGATAGAAGTAAATTTCAAACAAGGCAACTATAAAATTACTGGCTACATATCTTCACCAGCAGTAGCGAAAGGAAATCGCACATACCAGTCTTTATTTGTTAACGATAGGTTCTGTTTCAATTCCACCATATCAGCAAGTATAGCAAATGCCTATGAGTCATTTTTAATGAAAGGCAAATTCCCTGTATATGTATTGTTTTTAACTATGCCAAAAGATAGTGTTGATGTAAATGTTCACCCAAACAAATTGGAAGTAAAATTTGAAAACTCACAACAAATATATGTTTTGTTTAACAATGCAGTTTTTGATGCACTATCAAGACAAACTCACATAAAAGAAGGATTGGTCTTTAATAAGGTAAACGAGGGCGAAAGTGAAAATATAACCAAAAACTTATTTAAAGATTTTGATTCAAATAATGTATTTAAAAGAGCAGAAAATTCAAGTGTTAAAAATAATAATTTTGCATTAGGTGGAATTAGTTTTAAAGAACAAAATGAGTATGAAGAAAAAATACAAAAAATACGGGATAGTCAAGAAGATACAACTATAACATTTAATCAAAGTTTTGCTCCACTTGAAGTTGAATTAAATGACAACAAAGAAAGTTCATCACCTTTAAGCGAACAACAAGAGCAGAAGTTTAAACCTCTTGATGAAGAGACTGAACAAGAAAAATTAAACGCATTATTTAGTTCAAACAGAACAATTATAGGTGTTGCTTTTGAAACATATATAATTGTCCAAGAAGGTGATAATCTCTATTTTATAGACCAACA
>CALWPE010000085.1 GCA_944383345.1 uncultured Clostridia bacterium
AAAGCAAGATACAAATTTCTTAAAATAAAAGAGACTCAAAATAGTAAGATGCAAAATTGTGATGAATGAAAAGACAAACAACTATTCAAATTATACAAGATTTTGTCGATGGAAATAATTAAAAAATTAAAAAAATAAGGATTATTGTTATGATTGAATTCTATGGTAGCTTATCTGACAACTGCATAAGCATTTCTTCTAAAATACAAAACATAAAAGATGGTTTGGTTTTTATGATGGGTACTTTATTCTCAATTATAATTTCTATAATCTTGCTGATATTTAATATAAGTAGTTATACATATTTCTTAGGATTGTCGGCGTTATTAGTCGTTATTAATATTTGCTTGTTTGTTGTCCCAGCCAAATCAATAGTCTATAAATTACCAAGAAAAATTAGTATTACCAAAGATTTCATTGTTCTAGAAATTGATTATTTAGGTAAAAATATAAAAGCTAAAAGCAATAAATTAGCTAGAATAAATAAAATAATTGATTACGGAGAATGTTACTTTATTACCTTTAAAAATAACTTTACCGAACATATAATTTGCCAAAAAGATTTAATAGTTAAAGGAACGCTTGAAGATTTTGAAAACTTATTTAAAGAAAAAATAGTTCGCAAAATTAAAAAATAAATTGAAAATCCACCACTTAAATATGGTGCTTTTTAAACCTCTTATTAATAAAATATTGAAAACTAATATATTGGTGTTTATGACAATAACGAAAAAGAAATCATAAAGTACACATATGAAGAAAACAAAAAAGAACTAGAAAATTTTTTTATTTTAAAAAATAATTTTAGTAATATCTTACTTTTAAAATAATGCACATATAAACAATTAAACTATCAATAATTTTTGTTATATATTTAAAAAATTTATAATAATTAAAATAATTCCCATTTTTTTAATAATTTCTGTACTTAATTTTTAATTTTTATAATCATTTATAAAACTATCAATTTTTTCAAAGTTAATTTTTCTAATTTTATCTTTTGCATAAAACCAGCACATTGCAGACACATAACCCATTAGCAAATCTGCACTTATTCCCATAAAATGACCATATTCATCACTATCTGGGTTAATTTCTTTTCCACTAACCCACTTAAAGCCATTTTGTTTTGCAAACAAAAAAAACTTTTTATAATCTTCTGGTTTTACATAAAACCATAAGTGCCTTTCTTTTTCCAAAATCTCTTTTAATTTTTCCATCTTTTCCCTCCTTGCTTTTATTTCCACAAAGAGAGCAAAGAAAAACCCATCGCTTTTGATGGGTTTTTAAAACTCGTATTTTTGTTCCCATCGAATCTGCCTTTAGCACCTTGGTAATTTACTAGGTTGCTGTGTGGTCTTTGGGGCAGACCCTCGCACACTCTCTATGGATATTTACATGATAACATTATAAAATCTAAATGTCAAACACTAACACAAATACTTTAAATTGTAGTCTTCAAAATTATTTTATTATAAGAGTAATCTTTATAACAAAATGTTTTAAATTCGCTACTTTTTTTTAGTTATATCACCTTAAAGGATTTTGTTTTTATCATATCTTTTTAGTTTTAACAAAATGCAGAATAAAAATTAGTAAACAATTTAAAAAAACTCATAGTACCATTTACCTTAAAATTTCATGTTCAAACCATTGCTCTTGAAATTCAGTCAAGGCTTCTATTTGCTCGTCAGTATAGTTCTTGCCTTTTGGCATTACAACTAGTTTGTCGTCGTTGTCGTTTGTTCTATGAATAATTGCAACTACCTGACCTTCAAATTCGTCTAAGGGTTCGTGCACGCCAAGAACATAGGCGTCAAGTTCTTCCCCATCTCATGAAACAGTATTTGGTATGTAGCCATAGTTTACTGGATATATAAAACCATGTTTTGGGTGTTTGCTCCCAAGAGGTCTATCCATCTTGACTTTTACAATTTTCCCTAGATAATCTTTATTCATACTTTTTCTCCTTAATTGTACTTTATCATATTTTTTAAATATATGTAAAATTGTTTTTTGTAAGTTCGTTATTTAACTATTTGATAAGTCAAATTTACACATATTCCCTCGCCTTTGTTATAAAAAATTTTGTATATTAGCGTTTACAAATTTAATTTAAAAATGTTGTCATATAAAATTATATGGTTTTTAATATATTCATCTATGTGCAAATGTCCAGAAAACCATTTTTTATATTGAATATTATTATCTAGTTCGTCTAACAACATATTTGACTGTGTTTTATTTAGTTTTGGCTGTAGAAAGTATGGTACACTTTCACCACAAGCAGTTAAATTTTCAACCAACTCATCTAGCACTTTGCTGGGTTGTGTATGAGATATTACATAGTCAACAGTATTATTATATCTTTGCAAGTTCTCGTTTGCTTCGATTAAATCACTATATGTAATTTCTTCATCTTCCCACCACGATATATGTGGTTGCCTAGAATTTTTATCATGAGAACTTGCTCCTCCCATGGTCAAAATTGTTTTACCTAAAAGTGTGTACACTTGTCCCCTCATCAAATGAAATATATGCTCTGCGATTTTGTGTACTTTACCACCATTAAACATTTCAACCTTATACGAATTTAACAAATCAAAATTTTCGTGATTACCATCTACAAACAAGATATTTGTACCAAAATTTTCATAATAATTTATTGTATCTTTGATTGTGTCCTTGTCCCAAACAATTCCCGCATCACCACAAATTATTATATAATCGTCATAAGTGAGTGGATATCTTAGTTTGAGTCTTTCTATCTTTTTGCTATCTAGCATTCCGTGAGTATCGCCACAGACAAATATACAACCATTGTTTTTTGTTTCCATCTTCTAAAAATATTCTCCTATAGTTCTTGTTGGTTTAGTATCATTTTTGCTCAATGTTATAACTAAAATAATACAATATACAACCACCTTCCTGCAAATATTTTTTGTGACAAAAAAGTGTTTTTAACTCAACTTTATTTAAAGTTTTTTTATGACACCAGTTTTGATTGATTAAAACACAATTTTATAATAATATTTAAACATAACATATCTATATTAAGTTGCCCCAATGTAGTAATGCATGTCCTAAAAAACGGATATTAGTGTATGTTATAATATTAGAAAGGACTGATTTAGTATAAAATATACAAAAATCAATGTATGAACACTTTACCACACAAACAACATGACTTCATTTAATACATTAAACATAAAAATTGATTAAAAAATGCCAGAAATTAAGTAAAAAATGCTTAAATAACTGGTATTTTTTGTATTTTATGTGTGTTTAAGTAAGTTTTTTGTGTAAACTCAACATACTTTTTTGATATTACTTTTATATTTTAAATAGATATCTTTTTGACTTCTGCGTTGTCAAAAGTTGCA
>CALWPE010000086.1 GCA_944383345.1 uncultured Clostridia bacterium
CGCATCATCAAATTGCTTATGTGATATCTTTTCAAATGTAATATCGTCAAATACAACACAGCCATTTGCACCATTTTCATCATCACCAAGACCAAGTACAATAGAGAAAGATGTTTTGTATAGGTCATGACCTTTAACAAAGATATAATAAGGTGTGTAGTTGTTTGTTAAAACATTAGTAGTATTAGAAGATATAGAAATAGATTCTTCAGCAGGGGTGTAGAAACTTTCAGCATAATCTTCACCATAGAAGTTTGATACATCGTTTCCTTCACGAATAGTTATATATGCATTTCCGTCAAAGTCATCGCTAACTTTTGCCCAAACTGTGATTTTGTATGTTTCATAAGGTAATACTTCAAAAGATGTGCTTTCATATTCAATGGTAACATCATCATTTGATGTTGAATACAAGGCAAGGGCATAGTTGTTTTTCATGCTCATTGAAGAGCCAAGGTATTTAAGTCCTAAACTTTCCATGCTTGCAGGATTTTGAATACTTACTATTTGAGCATCTCCACCTATTGGAAGATAATCTTTAACAGTCCAGCCTGTGAAGTTGCCTTGTTCAAAATCTGCATTTTCAATCATACTAACTGTGTCGGTTAAATCAATGATATTCATTCTATCAAGAACAGGGTTTTGTGAGCCGACATATTTATATGCTTCGTTGTAGAAGTAACTTCCAGAAAGTTTGCTTGCAGTTATGTGGTCAAAAAATACGGCATTTGTGCTGTCACTTGTTTTTGTTCCAAGCCAAAGTTCAATACTTACAGTTTGGCTGTCAATACCTGTTGCAATATAAAATCTGTATTCAGTCCAAACATTTGTAGTGTATGATTCAAAACTTGTGTTTTCAACTTCGTCATCAAGACCACTAAGATAAATAGATGCACGAGCATTGGTTTGGGTTAGTGTCCATATGCTAAAACGATAATATGAATATGCATCAAGTGAGATATCATCTGATTCATAACCTATATGGTTTGTTTCATTTGTGTCTGCAGTACTTTTTGCATTTATCATAAGAATATGGTCATCAAGTTCATGGTCTTGTTGAGTGTAAGGTTTGCTTGGGTTTTGCGAACTTGTGAGGGCATAACTTGAAGCACGATTTGAAAAAGTATCGGAATTAACACTAATAACTCCGTTTTTTCCACTTGAAGAGCCGACTCTTGACCAACCGTTAGGTGAAGATTGTAGTGAAGCAGTAGTTGAAGAATCAAAATCTCCATTAGTGATTGTCACTTCTGACGATACCATATCTTCACTAGCGACAGCCCCGGCCTTTATAGAAGGATAAAAGCAAAGGCACAATGCTAAAAGCACTGTAATAAAAAGAACTGATAAATAATTAAATTTTTTGTTAGCAGTAATCATATAACACCTTTTATATATTTTGTATTTTAACCTAGACATTATAAAGCATCAAAGTAATATTTGCAAATATTTTTTGGTATTTGTGTAACAATATTTTTATGAATAATAAAATTTCCAAAAAACAAGTTTTAATACTTATTGGGATTGGCTCAGTTATTGGACTTGTAAATGGCTTTTTCGGTGGTGGAGGTGGAATGTTATGCGTTCCAATATTTGAAAAGTTGTTTGGACTTGAAAGCAAAAAAGCCCATGCAACAACTCTTTGCGTAATTTTGCCTCTTTCGCTTGTTAGTTCTATTGTGTATATTTATAGCAACGACATAAATTTCATCAATTTATCTTGGGTGAGTATAGGGGCAATTTTGGGTGGAGTGATTGGGGCATTTTTCCTAACAAAAATAAACAATAAGTGGCTTAGAATAATTTTCGCAGTCTTAATGTTTGGTGTTGGGGTAAAGATGGTGATTTAGATGTGGTATTTATTTATTATATTTGGGTTTTTGTCGGGTATAATTGGAGCAATGGGAATGGGTGGGGGAACACTCTTAATACCATTATTGACTATTTTTTCAAATGTTAGTCAAATACTTGCACAAGGATATAATTTAATTGCATTTTTACCAATGAGTGTGGTAGCAATTATTATTCACGCAAAAAATAAACTTATTGCATCAAAATACCTTTTTTGGATTATTCCTTCTGGTATAATTTTTGCAGTTTTAGGTGGAATACTAGCAAATTTATTAGACGGCGATATTTTAAAAGTACTTTTTGGGATTTTTTTAATTATTTTAAGTATATTTGAGTTTGTTAAAATATTCAAAAAATGATTTTTTCTAGTGGACAAAATATTTATATTATGTTAAACTACATCACGCATGAAGGAGTGTTCTAATGGTTGATACAAAAAAATGTATATCATGTGGTACTTGTGTTAATATGTGTCCAGTAAATGCTATATCTTTTAAAGATGGCAAGGCATGGATAGATGTAAATAAATGCATAAAATGTGGCACTTGTGAGGCAGTTTGCCCAGTTGATGCTATAAAAATTGAAAGATAAATTATTTTGTTATAGAGGGAAAAATGGAAAAAGTTGCACTTATTGAACTTAATGAAATTGATTTAAAACTTGTTATGATGAATGTTGCACCGGGTGGATATTTTAATGTCTTTGATAGAATTGATGAAAATATCCGTTTAGGACAAACAATTTTAAAAGAAGGCATAATTACAGCAGGCAAAATCACAGAAACTTTAAGTATACTAAGAATGTTTCGCAAAGTTTGTGAAAACAATGGTGTTTCAAAAGTTGTTAGCATTTGCACAAGTTTCATAAAAGATGCTAAAAACCAAAAAAGTTTCTTTGATGAAATTTACAACAATACATCATTTACATTTTCAATATTGTCACTTGATGAAGAAGTAAAGGCAATATACAATGGTATTGTAAACTTTATAGATGTTCCAAAAGGTGTAATAGTTGATGTTGAAGCAAACAACACACATATCATACACTATAATAGAAGAACAATTTTAAATATCACAACTTTACCATTTGGTGCAGTAAGCACGGCAGATAAAAAGATTAAGTACAGTGAAATAGTTGAAAAAGTTAAACAAGAATATCACCCAAGTGACTTACTAATGGCAGAGGATAGAGATATAATGTTTGTTGGAACAGGTCAAACAATGGTAAGTATTGGCAAACTTGCAAAAAGAGTTGCACACTATCCACTTGATATTGACAATAACTATGTTGTTCAAAGTGAAGTCTTTGATGCCGTTTTTGATAAAGTTAAAGATTTAGACCTTAATCAAACAACAAGGCTAAAAGGTGTTAGCGAAGAAAGGGCGGACTATTTTGTTTCTGGAATGGCTATTGTTAAAGGCATAATAGAAGCATTAAAGATAGATAATTTCTCAATATCATCTGGTGGACTTGATGAAGGTTTGGTATATAGTTATGTAGTTCCAGAAACCAATGACAAGCCATTAAGTGATATGCTAACATATAGTCTTGATTGTATAAGAACATTTTATGATGCAAACAATAGTAACACTCAAAATGTTTATAATCTTGCACTTATACTATTTAAACAACTAAAAGTTATGCACAAATTACCACGAGCATATGTAAAGCCGCTAAGAATTGCATCATCGATGTATGATTGTGGAAAGAGAATAAATTTTGAAAATTACACAAAGTATAGTCTTGATATCATTATCAATTCAAGATTAAACGGTGTATCTCATAAAGATTTGTTGCTTGCAGGCTTTGCTTGTAAATGTCAAAACCTTGATGACCTTTCGCTATCTGAATGGGTTAAATATAAAGATATATTGACCGAAGATGACCTAGATGCAGTAAGGAAACTTGGAGTTATCATCAATCTTGCTTCAAAACTTGATAGTTCAAAGAGTGGTAATGTCTATGACATAAGTTGTGATATTCTAGGTGATTCAATCATCATGAAAACAATAGTAAAAAATGATGCAAGTTTTGATATTCGTCAAGCCATGAAACTAGCACCAGTATTTAAAAAGATATTAAAGAAAAACTTACAAATAATATAAATCTCATATCACTGATATGAGTTTTATTCTTATAATGCTTAAATTATTTTAAATAACGGTTGTATTACGAGGTGAAGAAATGAAAAGAAGAATTTTTGCATTGTCAATGGTTTTATTATCAGCACTAATGTTTTGTGGGTGTTTAGATATTGTAACAACAGAAGGTAGTTCAATAGTTTCGGACACTCCATCAGATGTAGCAGAAGAAGTAATAGATAGTGTTGTTACAATATTTGTTGTTGATTCACAAACAAATGCTGAAATAACTATGGGTAGTGGCGTGTGTATTCGTGACGGCGGATATATCGTCACCAATTATCATGTAATTTACAAGGCAGAACAAAGCAACTATTATAGTTTGGTTGTGTACCTAAATGATGAAGATGTTGGCTATTCTGCACAACTACTGTGGTCAAACTCAAATCTTGATGTAGCAATAATTCATTGTTCAAATACAAACATACCTTATGTAAACGCAGTTGATAGAGTATTTTCAAGCGAAAACAGACTTCAACTTTTGGAGCCTGTCATCTCAATAGGTACACCACTTAATTTTGCATACCAAAACTCATGCACTTTTGGTTATGTTAGTGGTCTTGATAGATACTCATTGTCTGCAAGTTCTGCAGGACTAAGCCAAAATGTCTATGAAAATTTGATACAACATACGGCATCTATTTCAACTGGAAATAGTGGTGGTGGGTTGTTTGATATGCAGGGCAATTTAATTGGCTTAAATACTTTGGGCTCTAATACTGGAAATGATATGTATTTTGCAGTACCTATTTATCCTGTACTTATTGTACTAGATAAAGTTATTGCTTGTGAAAATGCTGACACACAATACGAACTTCCTTTACTTGGAATAAGTGTTGTTGATGAAATAATGTGTGAAATTTTTGGAGAAGATATAATAAGTCAAGAAGGTCTATATGTATCACAAGTAAGTGGGAATGCAGAAGGTATTTTGCAAGTTGGTGATATAGTTGTAAAACTATCATCAAACGATAAAAATTTTGATATAACATGTAGAAATGATTTAATATATGCACTTATGCAAATGAATTCAAACGATACAATATCTTTAGAGATTATAAGGGATAACGCAAAAGTAAATGTCAATGTGACTTTATCATAAATGAGAGGAAATAATGCAAACAATATTAGGTTTAGATTTTGGTAGTAGCAATGTAACTTTAGTCAAACAAAACGAAGGTGTCATACTTAAAGAAGCAAATCTTGTTTCTGTAAAAAGAGTTGAAGATGGCTATGTTTTAAATTGCGTTGGAAACAAAGCAAGTAAATTTTTAGGTAAAAACATCGACAACATAATGACATTTAGTCCTGTTGGATTTGGAGAGATTGTTAGCCCAGATTATGCCACAATTTTGTTAAAAAGGCTTCTTGATAGTGTTCAAATCAAGCCAAGCATATTAAATAAAGTCAAACTTATTCTTGTTATTCCTGTTGGACTTTCGGAAGATGCAAAACAAAAGTACATTGATTTATGTAACTCAGTAAAAATTAAAGATGTAATCATGGTTCCAAGCGCACTTGTCTCTGCAATAGGTGAAAATATAAACATTGGTGCAAACAGTGCAAAACTTGTTGTAGATATTGGTGGTGGAGTAATTGATTGCGCAGTAATCAATTTAAACCATATAGTTTGTGGTTCAACACTTGCTCTTGGTGGTAGAACGCTTGATAGTGCTATTGTTGAGTATGTTCAAAAGAAATACGGTGTTACCATAGGCTTAAAAGTTGCACAACAGTTAAAAGAAAACATTGGTAGCCTTTACGAAAGCGATTCTTCAACTTGTGAAGTTCCTTGCGTAAACAACACTTCACATTTAGTAGACACTGTGGTAATCTCGGCACATGATATATTAGATGCAACATCATTTTTCCTTGATGAGATTGTTAGAATAATAGATGCAACAATTTCTTCACTCTCACCAGATATTGCAAATGATGTCTTGCGTAATGGAATAACCATAACAGGTGGCTATTCAAGAATGGTTGGGCTTGAAAAATATTTGCGAGCAAGATTAAAAACAAATATACTAATAAGCGATGAAAGTAGTGAGGCTGTTCAAAACGGTCTTATAAAACTTGTCAATAACTCAAACTTGCTAGATTTGGTAGTTCAAAACTGAAATGCAAAAATAGTACAAAAGGGACATAATAGTACAAAATGTTCCTTTGCTTTTTTTTATGCACTTATTAAACTAAGTTTGAGGTTAAAATGGCAAGAAAAATAGTTTTTACAAGAGGTAAGGGTGGAGTTGGCAAAACAACAGTTTGTGCTAACTTAGGAGCGACTTTGTCAAACTTGGGTTTTAGGGTTTGCATTTTAGATGTCGATATTGGTTTAAACAATCTTGATGTTGTTATGGGCATAGAGAATAAAGTTGTTTTTGACATTATTGATGTAATAGAAAGTAGGTGCAGGGCGAGTCAAGCACTTGTACAAGACAAAAATTTTGAAAACCTATATATTTTGCCTTCTGCTCATAGTTATCGTGGAGAAGAAGTATCTGCAAGCGATATACAAGGCGTAGTCAATAGTTTGGAAAACAGTTTTGATTATATCTTTATAGATTGTCCGGCAGGGGTAGAACAGGGCTTTAAAAGGGCAGTATCGTGTGCAAGTGAAGCAGTGGTTGTTGTAACTCCACATATTTCAAGCATAAGAGATGCAGATAAGGTCCTTTCAATTTTGGCTACATATAATCTAAACCAAAAATATCTTGTTGTTAATCGTGTTCGTGGCGATTTAATGATGAATGGTGAGATGATAGATGTTGACGAGATAATACGCTTTTTACACATACCAGTACTTGGAGTAATTCCCGAAGATGACGATATAACAGCACTATCAAGTGTTGGCGCACTAGGTGGAAGGGAGTCAAACAGAGCATGGATGCTACTTGCCGAAAATTTACATAATGGTACACAAAAAGTATATGATTGCAAACAAAAGTACAGGGGTCTATTTGGTACTTTTAGACGCAATATTAAAAGGAAGGTGTAATTATGAAAGTTACTATTGCACAGATAGGTGAAAACAGACTAAAAAGGGTATTGGTTGACGATAAAGAAAACAGTCCAGAAAAACTATGCGAAGTTTTATCAAGTGACATAAAAAATGTATGTGATTGTTATATGGACGAACCAAGAGTAGAAATAACTGCAGATATAACCGATGATGGTATTGAATTTAACGCACACATATTAGCCAAAAGAGTTAAGTCGATAGGTGTTCTAAGTGTTTAAAAACTAAAATAAAATATGTTGTGGAGAATTTTGGCAAAAAAATACAAATCACATATGCAAATGTTGTTTATCCAATAGTATATAGGCACAAAATATGTTCAAAAGTTTTTTGGTCACAAGCAATAAATATGTCAATTTTTGTTGCTACTATTTTTACAAGTTTCAACATATATAGCCTAATTGAGTTGGTGCTATTATGAAAAAATACAAATTGCACCCTCTTTTTGTTTTGTATCTAGTTTTTCTTCTAGTTATGGGTCAATTTATGAGCATACTTATTTATCTGTTAGTGGTATCGCTTCATGAGTTAGCACATGCACTAGTCGCTAAAAAGTTAGGGTATAAACTTGATAAAATGTTGTTGATGCCCTACGGAGTTTGTTTAAATTACAAAACAAATAGTTTTTTGCCAAAAGACGAAATTTTAATTGCGATAAGTGGTCCTGCTTTAAATTTACTAATGTCGATAGTAACCATTGCTTTATGGTGGATTTTTCCAGTTGTTCAAATTTACACTAAACTTTTTTGTTATGCAAATATTGTAATGTTTGTGTTTAATCTTCTCCCATGCTATCCACTTGACGGGGGTAGGGTTTTTGCAGGTTTTTTAACAAAAAAATATGATAGAAAATTAGCAATAAAGTTGACTGTCACATTTAATATATTAGTTTGTATAATTTTTATTTTAACATTTATAATAGGGTTATTTTTTAATGTTTTTAATACCAATTTATTGATAATTTGTGTATTTTTATTTTTAGGTATTTTAGAGCCACAAAACTCATCTACATACGGCTATATAAGCCTATTTTCAAATAGAAAAAACATTTATAAAAAAAATAATCAAATTAAATTTTTATTAGTTCATGAAAGCGAACCAATTTACAAAATTATGGCGAAAATGTCGAAATATAAATTTAATATTTTTTATATATTATTTGATGATAAAAAAATTAAAATAATATCAGAACTAACTCTTAGCAATCTTGCAATAAAATATGGTGCAACAACAAAAATAGGCGAAATAATTAAATAAAATTGCACAAAATATCAACATGAAGCAGACATTAAAGTATATTTACCAAACATTGTTTGAAAACCTAAAATACGCAGAAACAAAGCATAGTATAACTATGACAATAGCATCAGCAGTTATTGCTTTTGCAAGCACATATTTTTCAAATAATAAACTAATAAACATTTTAGCAAGTGCAACCATTATGCTTGCTTTAATTTCAATAATTTATTCTTTTGTTGCTTTGTTATCAAGGAACATAAAATTGCCTAAACAAGATTTAGATACCAAATCAAAAAACCTTATGAGTTATAGGACTATAAAAAATTACACCGAAACAGGTTATACCCAAAAAATAAAAAAAGAATATGATTTTCCCAAAGACTACGAAATAGACGAAATGGATATTGACCTTGCAAGAGAAGTTATATCAATAGCAAAACTAGTAAATTTAAAGTTTAGTTATTTCAACTATGCACTTTTCTTTTTGTTTTTAAGTATTTTGTGTACAATTTTTGTTGTGTGTATAAGGGGTAATCTCATATGATTACAGAGTTTGTATTTTGGTTAAAAAATATTGTCGAAGACGACCCATTACCATATGAAATATCAAGCATATGTTTTTGCTATGTACAAAACGGCATGGCTAAAACACTTATGATGGGTGGCTGTGAATTTAGACCAAAAATAAATTATTTGTTTGATTATTATCCACTTGAAGCACAATATTTTGATTGTAAACTTTTGCGTCAGTTTGAAAATGAGAAAAGTTTTAAACAACTCATTTGTCAAGTCATTGATGAAAGTTTTGCAGATGATTATTTAAAAAAGGAATTTTATGGTAAAAAAATATATTTTGGAGAGTACAACAAGAGGTTAAAGTATTTATTTACAGTTAAATAAAATAAAAGTATTTGTATTTTTTATAAATTTTTGCTAATATATTCTTGGAGATTTATATGGAAGTACTAAGAGAATATTCTCAACTTGTAAACAAAACAAAGGCTGTGTTGTCTTATGATATTTCGGAGACACCAATGCTAGACAAAATGGCTGATGCAGATCTTGAATATATAGCAAATCATAGCAATGTAACAGATGATGTAAAATTGGTGGGCGAACTTGCAGAACTTGTTTTTCAACTAAATGATTATGTTCCAGCAGTTGTAAACTATATTACTATCTTTCTTTATGCTCAAAAATATTATGCAGTTATGGAATTTCTTTCAAAATTGTATGCAGGGCATATAAGTGGAGCAATGTACACAAGTAAAGGCAAAGATTACAATATAAAAGAGCGTATTTTTGATAGATTTATCGAAATAGTTGAAATAGGTTCAATACCTGTTGAAATTTATATGCCACTAATACTTACAGCAATATTTGACGATAAAAGCGAACTTTATTATTGGCATGATATATCAATGGAGTATATGCAAAATTATATGCGTGAGCATGCTGACGAACTTGGAAATTTTGTATTAAATAATAGTCAATATGAACTAAACTTTTTGACACTTATTTTAAGTTTTGACACACAAAAAGGTATTGACATAATATTCAATGATATGTCGCATAAAAATGTAAGTGAGGAGAATGCTGAATACTTTTTAAAGAAATACATCAATGACACATTAGCATACTTTGACAAGTATTTACCAACAGAAAAAGAAGCGAGATTCCACTACATAAAAATTTTATCAGCAATTAAAAACAATGTTGAAGTAGAAAGCAGACTTGAAAAGATATACGATGAAGAAAATGACCCACAAATAAAAGAATATCTTTCAAAAAGGCTTGGAATAAGTGAAACATTAAACTTTGGAAGTGAAGCACATTTTGGTGTGCTTGCAAGAAAAAAAGTTGTAGAATTGCAGGAAAGAACGCTAGGTATCGCATTTGAAAATTTACCTTTGCAGTTCAAGAGTGGGAAACAGGCAGACAACATTGAAAAGACCTATCTAATAGATGTATTTAAGCAAGAGAAGAACTTGCTAAACCTTGCAAGTTTTAAATCACTTTATGATGTATTTGACAAAAAAAGTTTAAACGGCTTTGCAGAGAAACTTTTTGATAAACACAGTCAAAATAAAGATATTTTATCAAGTAAATGGTGTGTAAGAATGTTCTCGCTATTATCCGATGACCTTTTTGAAAGAAAGATATACGAATTTTTGCTTGTGCTTTATAGACTAAATAGAAACAAAGAAGCAAGGTACTTAACACTATGTATACTATATAGCCAAAAGCCATTATTCCTTGAGATGTTTAATAGACTTCGTCAGTTTGAAAACTTCACAAAATATTTTGATGAATATGTAGAGATTTTTGCAAACCAAAACAAAAAAAGCGTTGAAGAAGTTAAAGATTTAGTTTTGCCAACAACACTTAGTGACAACGAAATTCAAAATGAAATCAAAAGATTATACCAAAACTTCATATCTCATAGAGTATACACTCGTGAGTTGTTTTCAAGACTTTTTATTCATCACAAAATTTTTAACCAGTTTGCAAATAGACTTGTTTTTGGTGAATACAAGCAAGACAAGTTATATTCTATATTCTTGGTCAAAGGTCAAGAAATTGTTTATATCTATGGTACAAAACAAGAAGGTAGTGATGTAGTAATAAGTTTGGTTCACTCTCTTGATTTAGATGATAGATTTGAAAAGGTTGACTTAAAACTAAACAATGCACTATTTGAACAATTTAGACAAAGTAAAATAGATGTTCGAGATTTCAGTAGAGCAAGTATGTCTGTTAGCAATTTTTATGGGACAATAGTTGATGGTGTAGATTTTGTAAAACACTTGCAAAAGCATGATTTTGTGCCAAATATGAAAGAAGGTGAAGTTCAATTCACTTCAATGGTTTGCGAAAACAAAATACTTAATATTTTAGTTGAAATATCTTTTCAAAAACCAATAACAAGTATTTCTCCTGTTGCAACACTAGATAGCATAAGGTTTTATAGGCTAAGTGAAGTTATGCGTGACCAACAAAAATATATAACTGTCAAATCTCAAAGTTTAAGTTTAGGTGGGGTAGAAGAAAGATATTTTGATTATATCTTGTCGCTAATAAAAAATTGATTTTTTTCGACCAAAAAAGTGCTTTTTGGTCATTTTTTTTAATACCATTTTGTAATAATTTTTTGATATAATATCTTTGTTTTTAAGGAGATATTATGGAAGGACGCGATATATTAAAATACATGGCTCAACAAGCGAAAAATAGACTTAGGGGAAAAGATATAAATGCTAAACAAAACATCAAAACAATTGATGTTCAAGATGACGAAAAGTTATATTTTTTAGTTAAAAAGACAGTAGATGATAATTGCGTCAATCCACTTGCAGAGTTGATTGATATACGATACTACAAAACTCTTACAAGCGAGCAAAAGGAGAGATATTTTTTTACGCTTGCAGATAAGTATCGTACATTAAAACAACGATATGAGCGTGAAAAATTAAAGCAAGTCAATTGAAAAATTTTGCATAATAAATTTTGATGTGTTATACTAAACACATGGACATTTTAGAACAACTAAACGAAGTACAAAAACAAGCACTCTTAAACGCTAAGGGTGCTGTTTTGGTGACTGCTGGTGCTGGTAGTGGAAAGACGAAGTTACTTACACATACCATGGCATATTTAATAAGAGAAAAAGGCATAATGCCAGAAAACATATTAGCAATAACTTTCACAAACAAAGCCGCAAGTGAAATGAAAACTAGGATTTTCAACTTGGTTGGAACAACCAGTGATTTATGGATATCCACATTCCACTCTATGTGTTTAAGAATGCTTAGGCAAAACATAACAAAACTAGACGGTTTTACTAATGATTTTTCTGTATATAGTGAAAGTGATAGCGAAAAATTGTTAAAACAAATTGTAAAAGATTTGTCTTTGCCTGTAGATAATGCAAAACATTATGCACAGGTGATTAGTTTTTGTCAAAATCATAATATTGATGTCTACACTTATGCAAAAAATTCAAAAAGAGATGAAGATGATTCTATCACTGTTTATGAAAAATACGAGCAAGAACTCAAAAAAAATAATGCAATGGACTTTGACCACTTGCTTTCAAATGCGTATGCTTTGCTTGTAAATAACAAGGAAGTTTTAGAGAGATATCAAAAACGCTTTGAATACATCTTTGTTGATGAGTTTCAAGACACAAATACTATTCAATATGACATAGTAAAATTGTTGTCGGGATATCATCACAATGTTTTTGTTGTCGGTGATGAAGACCAATGTATTTATACATGGCGTGGAGCAAACTTCCAAAATATATTCAATTTCAAAACCGATTTTGCACCAGTAAAAGTTTTTAAACTTGAACAAAACTACCGTAGCACAAAAAACATAATTGAGTCTGCTAACAAACTAATAGCCAATAACTTTGAAAGATTTGATAAAGTTTTGTGGACACAAAATGAGCAAGGAAAAGATATTGAATGTACAAAATATTATGACGAGCAAAACGAAGCCGAATCTATTGTTTCAAAAATTTGGGCAATGGTAAATCGCAATGAATATAAATATAGCGATATAGCAATTTTGATGCGTATAAATGCTTTGTCCTTGTCGTTTGAACAAAAACTACTTAACTATAATATTCCATATCGTATTTATGGTGGGTTTAAATTTTACGAGCGTCAAGAGATTAAGAACTTAATTAGTTATTTGCGAATTTTTACAAATCCAAGTGATGAAACTGCACTTTTAAGAATAATAAACTTTCCAAAGCGTGGGATTGGTGATGGTGCAATATTAAAACTACGACAATATGCCCACGATAACAATTTACCTTTGCTTTCTGCAATGGAAAATTTGGTGCAAAATGGTAGCAAAGATTACTCGCAGTTGGAACAAAAGGTAAAATCTTTTGTAATTTCTTATCAAAAGTTAAAGGCGCTTAGAAATACATTGTCTTTGCATGACTTCGTAGATGCCGTTATAGATGAATATGCAATTAAAGGTGCGTATTCGGAACCAACTGATGAAAATACCGAAAAATTGATGAATATAGATGTCTTTATCAACTCAGTTGATGAATTTGAAAAGGCAAACCCTTCTGCAAGTCTTGCAGAATATCTTGAAAGCATAACACTAGAAGCCGACATTGACTATCTTGGTGACGAAACGGTAACTCTTTCAACAGTTCACTCAGTAAAAGGTCTTGAATTTAAGGTTGTGTTCATAGTTGGGCTTGAAGAAGGCATATTCCCATTGTCAAGAAGCAGTTACAGTCAAAAAGAGACCGAAGAAGAGCGAAGACTAATGTATGTTGCAGTAACAAGGGCAAAAGAAAGATTGTTTTTGTCTTATGCACAAAGTCGTTATCTTCATGGGAAAAGGTCATACACATCACCAAGTAAATTTTTGGAAGAAATGGGGCTTGATGCAACACCAAAACAAAAGAAATTTGATTATACCACTTATATTTCTAAGAGCATAGACAATAATCGTTTTGTAAAGCAACCTGTTGTTTCTCCTTCAAAAAGTTACACAGTTGCAAATATGGGTGATATACAAAAGAAAGATACATCAATATACAAGATTGGGCAAAGAGTAAAACATCCAAAGTTTGGCGAGGGGGAGATTGTTGATATTGTAGATGATGGTGTGTGTGCTGAAATAGTTTTTGACAATGTTGGTAAAAAGACATTGATACTTGAAATTGCACCACTTGAGATAATATAAAGAGGTTATTTTATGGATGAAATGAAAAATTTGGTAGACAAATTAAATGACTATGCTTACCGTTATTATGTTCTTGATACCCCTATAATTTCTGATGCAGAATACGATAAACTCTATGACAAACTTGTCGAACTTGAAAAAAGTACTGGAATAGTTTTGCCAAATTCTCCTACACAAAGAGTAGGTGATACAGTTTTGTCAAACTTTAAGAAAGTCACTCACAAAATGCGATTGTATAGCCTAGACAAATGTCAAAGCAAACAATCACTATTAGCATGGCTAAATGACACGCTAGAAAAAGAAAAAAATGTCGACTTTACACTTGAATATAAGTTTGATGGTTTAACTATTGTTTGCACATACAAAGATGGCTATTTAAAATCTTGTGCGACAAGGGGAAATGGTATTGTTGGTGAAGATGTAACACTACAAGTAAAGACAATAAAAAGTGTTCCACTTTCAATAGATTTTAAAGGTGAATTGATTGTTCAAGGCGAGGGAATGATAACCCTTTCAAATTTAAAAAAATTCAATCAAAAATATCCAAACGATGCACTAAAAAATGCTCGTAATGCAGTTAGTGGGGCTATAAGAAATCTTGACCCAAAAGAAACAGCAAAACGCAATCTTGATTGGTTTTGCTATAATGTTTTATATGCTGAAGGTAAGTCATTTTCGACACAAATTGAAATGTTTGATTTTCTAAACAAAAATGGTTTTTTAATTTCCCCATACAAACACTTTAAAAATCCAAATGACATATTGAAAGAGATAGACAAAGTCGACAAAGAGAAAAGTAACCTCGATATTTTAATTGATGGAATGGTTGTGAAAATAAATCAATTAAATTTAAGAGATGAGTTTGGTTATACTTCAAAATTTCCAAAGTGGGCTATGGCTTACAAGTTTGAAGCACAAGAATTATCCACAATATTAAAAGATGTAATATGGCAAGTAGGGAGAACAGGCAAGATAACTCCAATAGCAATTATTGATCCCGTTAATTTAAGTGGTGCTACTATATATCGTGCTACGCTCAATAACTATATGGATATATTGCGTAAAAATATCTCCATAGGCTCACGAGTTTTTGTTAGACGAAGTAATGAAGTAATCCCTGAAATTATGGGACTTGCAGAACAACTTGAGGGCTCAAAGCCAATTATTAAACCAAAAGTATGTCCAAGTTGCAAAACTCCACTTGTGCAAATAGGAGCACTTGATTTTTGTCCAAACTCCGATTCTTGTCCAGAACAAATTATCGACCGAATAACACATTTTGCTACTAGAAACGCAATGGATATTGAAGGATTTAGAGATAGTACTGCAAAGTTGTTGTATGATACAAAACTTGTAAAAGATGTCGCAGATTTGTATAGTTTAAAAGAAGACGACCTTTTAAAACTTCCTTTATTTAAAGAGAAAAAAGCAAGAAATTTATTAGATGCTATTGAAAAAAGTAAAGATGTTGAACTAAGTAATTTTATTTACTCTTTGAGTATTTTAAATGTTGGAATAAAAACGGCAAAGGACTTAGCGAAATATTTTAGGACGCTTGACGACTTAAAAAATGCGACCGAAGAAGACCTTGCAAAGATTAGGGATATTGGTGATGTTGTGGCACATAGCATTTGCGAGTATTTTAGCAATGAAAAAAATTTGTCTTTAATTGATAGGTTGTTAAAAGCAGGGGTAAAAATTAAAAACTCAAGTCAAGCAGGCAACAATAGTGGAATTTTTGAAGGCAAAACCTTTGTTTTAACAGGAACACTTGAAAGTTACACAAGAGCAGAAGCAACTGCACTTATTGAAAAAAATGGTGGACAAACTTCATCTTCTGTGAGCAAAAATACTGATTATGTACTTGCAGGCAAAGAAGCAGGAAGCAAACTTTCAAAGGCACAAAGTTTGGGAATAAAGGTTATTGATGAACAAACTTTTAAAAATTTATTGAAATTATAAAAAAAATATTCACAAAAAAAATTTTTTGTGTTATAGTTAATAAGATTATTAAATAAAGAGGTGTTTTATTATGATGAACCAACCACCAATTGATGAATTGGTAAAGAAAATGGACGGCAATAAATATAAACTTTGTATTATAATGGAAAAGCGTGCAAAAGAACTTGAAAAGCGTATTCCAGCCGAAATAGAAAAAAGTGATAAAAAGGCAATCAGTATGGCTGCTGACGAAATTTATGAAGGCTCAATAATATCAAGTGATGATGCAAAATAAACAATCATAGTTTATTTTTAAAGCCACACATTTAGTGTGGCTTTTTTATTGGTTTTGGTTAAACAAAACACTTTATTTTAAATTAAAATTGTGTTATCATAACTCTATGATTGCAGAAGTAATTGTTGACATTACAAATAGTATGGTTGATAAGGTTTTTGACTATAATGCTCTTTCTGACACTGTTGTTGGGCAAAGAGTAATGGTCCCTTTTGGCAAGCGAAGCATACAAGGTTTTGTCATATCACTAAAACAACAATCAAGTGTCCAAACCGATAAACTAAAATCAATTTTGTATGCAATAGATGATTACCAAGTTATATTACCAGAGCATATAGAACTTATGCATTTTATGGTAAAAAAATATCATTTAAGGTATGCAGATTGCCTAAGGCTTTTTATACCTTCTGAGTTAAGAGGCGATACAGTAAAACCTCTTGTAAAAACATATGTTGAAGTATGTGTTGATACAAACTCATACAAAAAAAATGTTAGAAGCAACGCAAAAAATATTCTTGCACTATGTGATTACTTAAAAATTGGGGAAAGTTATTTAAAAAGTGATTTGACTTCAAAATTCACTCAAAGTGCAGTTAATAAACTTATTGACGATAAAGTGTTAAAAATTAGGCAAGTTGAACAAAATAGGCAACCAATTTCTTACGCAGTTAAAGACACAAGACACAACCTAACTGTTATGCAAAAAAATGCAGTTGATGAGGTTTTGAAAAAGCAAGACAATTATCTTTTGTTTGGTGTTACTGGAAGTGGAAAGACAGAAGTTTATATGTCTATCATTGAAAATATTGTTTCGCAAGGCAAAAATGCAATTATGTTAGTACCAGAAATCTCGCTAACTCCACAAATGTTGTCAAGGTTTCGTGCAAGATTTTCTGATAATGTGGCGATACTTCATAGTGGACTCAGTGCGGGCGAGCGTTTTGACGAGTGGCGAAGAATTTTATTTAAACAGGCGAAAATTGTAATCGGTGCAAGGTCAGCAATATTTGCACCTATTGATAACATAGGTATAATCATAATAGACGAAGAACACGAAACAAGTTATATTAGTGAATCTAATCCAAGATACAACACATTCGATATTGCCAAATTTAGAAGCCAATATAATCATTGCTCGCTCTTGCTTGCAAGTGCAACACCAGATATTAGCAGTTATTTAAAGGCACAAAACGGCGAATACAAACTTCTAACTCTACCCAAAAGGGTAAATGATAGACCTATGCCTAAAATTCAAATTGTGGATATGCTAAGTGAAATAAGAAATGGTAACACAGGTATGTTTTCAAGTGCTTTACTATATGAGTTAGACAAATGTATAAAAGAAAAACATCAAGCAATGTTATTTATAAATAGGCGTGGTTATAGTTCATTTATGCGTTGTACAAATTGTGGCTATGTTCCAAAATGTACAGACTGCGATGTTACTTTGGTATACCATAGGGCTGAGAACAAACTAAAATGCCATTATTGTGGTAAACGCTTTAAAGCACTAACAGTTTGTCCAAACTGCAAAAGTACAGCGATTCGCAACGGTGCAGTAGGTACAGAACAAGTTGTTGCAAAACTTCATGAATTGTACAAAGATGTACCAGTGTTTCAAATGGATAATGACACCACTAGGACGAAAAATGCTTATCAAAATATTTTATCAAAGTTTGCACAGTCAAAGCCTGCAATATTGGTTGGAACTCAAATGATAGCAAAAGGTCATGACTTTTCTGATGTTACTCTTGTTGGAATAATTGATGCAGACCAAAGTTTGTATCATAGTGATTACAAAAGTACGGAAAAGACATTTGAGTTAATTACTCAGATGGCAGGAAGGGCTGGTAGAGATAAAGAAGAAGGCAAAGTAATTCTTCAAACATATTCACCAAGGCACTATGCTTACAGGTACATAGCAAATTACGATTACAAAAACTTTTTTGAAAAAGAACTAAACATTCGAAAAAATACAATGTTTCCTCCATTTACTACCATACTTAGACTTTTATTTTCTGCACAAAACGAGGAAATAGTTCGCGAAGTTACAAAATTGTGTTATACTGAAATAAAGAATATTCGAAATGAGTATTTAGATGAGTTTGTTTACCTAGATGCGATGAAAAGCCCAATTACAAAAATAAAAAACAAAATAAGATATCAAATTCTTATGCGTATAAAGCATAATCATGAGGACGAAATAATACAAAAAATATATCAAGTTTGTGATAAATATCAAAGTGCAAAAGTAAGTATTTTTGTTGAGATAAATCCTCAAAATTTAAGTTAAAAAAAGGAGATAAAATGGCTGTAAGAGATGTTATACAAAAATCAGATTTGTTATTAAGAAAAACAAGTAAAGAAGTGAAAGTTTTTGATGAAAAATTGGAACAACTAATAGATGATATGTGGGACACCATGTACACAAATGACGGGATGGGGCTTGCTGCCGTTCAAGTAGGTGTTTTAAAAAGAGTCATTGTTATGGATGTTAATAACATGAAACTAGAACTTGTAAACCCAGAGATTTTAAGTCAAAGTGGTTGTGATATAGAAGAAGAAGGTTGCCTAAGTTGTGGTAAAATTCGTGGAAAGGTGAAAAGGCCGATGGTCGTAACTGTTTCTGCGCAAGATAGATACGGCTATCATTTTAAAATCACTGGTGAGAAGTATTTAGCAAGATGTTTATGCCATGAAATTGACCACTTAAATGGTATACTATTCATTGATAAAATAGAAAAGGAGTAACAATGAAGGTAATATTTTTAGGTACTGCAGAATTTTCATGTATATGTCTTGACTATATTTTAAAATCAAAACATGAAGTGGTAGCAGTTGTGACGCAACCTGATAAGCCATCTGGTAGAGGACATAAAATTGCTAGCCCACTAATTAAAACATTTGCAAAAGAAAAAGGCATACCTGTTTATCAGTTTGAAAAGATAAGAAGAGATGGAACTAGTGTTTTAAAATCATTAAATGCAGACATTATGGTAACTGCATCATATGGTCAAATATTAAGTCAAGAGATAATAGATATTTGCCCAAACAAGATAATCAATGTTCATGCATCACTATTGCCAAAATATCGTGGAGCATCACCAATTCAGTATGCACTAATGAATGGAGATAATGTTACAGGTGTCACTATAATGAGGACAGAAGCAGGAATTGATACAGGTGATATGTTTTTGTCGAGTGAAGTTAAAATAGACTATAATGACGACTATGCTACACTTACAGAAAAATTAGCCCATGCAGGTGGACAACTTGTAGTTACTGCACTTGATTTGATAGAACAAGGCAAGGCAAAGTGGACTAAGCAAGATGAAAATAGTGCAACATACACCAAAATGATTAAGGGTGAAGATAATTTACTTGACTTCAACAAGACGGCGAAACAACTTGTCAACTTGACAAGAGCACTCTCTCCAAATATTGGAACAAAGTTCACATTAAATGGTGATACTTATAAGGTTTTTAAACTAAAAGAAAAAATTTGTGATAAGGCTATAATGAATGGGACAATAGTTAACGCATCATCAAAGCAAGGACTTGAAATTAAATGTAAAGATGGTGCTGTTGAAATTGAGGTTTTGCAAGCATCTGGTGGAAAGAAAATGCCTGCTAAAAGTTTTTTAAACGGAAGGAAATTACCAATAGGAACTGTTGTAAATGCGTAATATATTAGATTTGTCATATGATGAAATAGAAATGCTAATGAAAGACTTAAACCAGCCAAAATTTAGGGCGGGTCAACTTTATGATGCTTTAACGGCATATAAAACACCTGATAAGATAACCAATATACCGAAGGCTTTAATAGGTGATTTGACTAAACAGTTTAATTTTACACCACTAACAATTTTTAAAGAGATAAAAAGCCAAGATGGTACAATTAAATTTTTATATAAGTTAAGTGATGGAAACTTAATAGAAGGTGTATTGATGAAATACAAATACGGAAATACACTATGCGTATCCACACAGGTTGGGTGCAGAATGGGTTGTAAATTTTGTGCTTCAACACTTGGTGGACTAATTAGAAACTTAACAAGTGGAGAAATTCTTGCTCAAGTTCTGTGCGTGAATGCATATCTTGGTGGTTCTAAAACGAATAGAGAGATCACGAATATTGTACTTATGGGTAGTGGAGAACCACTTGATAATTATGACAATGTAGTCAAATTTTTAAGGTGTGTAAGTGATTCGAAAGGTATAGCAATTAGTCAAAGAAACATATCACTTTCAACTTGTGGGCTTGTAGATAAAATTGATAAATTAAAAGATGAAAATTTACAAATTACATTGACAATATCTTTGCACGCACCAAACGATGAAATAAGAAAGCAAACAATGCCAATTGCAAATAGATACAGCATAAAAGAAATAATGGATAGTGCCAAAAGGTACTTCAACAAAACTAAAAGAAGAGTGGTTTTTGAATATGCTTTAATTGATGGTAAAAATGATACTTTTGAGTGTGCAGATGAACTTGCAAAACTGATGCATGGTTTTTCAAATCATGTAAATTTGATACCATTAAATGAAGTTAAAGAAAGGGGACTAAAAGGTACTTTAAAACATAGAGCATATGCGTTTTTGGATAGGTTAAAAAGTCATAACATAAGTGCTACAATAAGGCGAACAATGGGAGAAGATATAGAAGGTGCTTGTGGACAACTTCGAGCAAAGGTTTTATCTAGTACACAACAATAGGTATTATACAAAATAGCATAGTACAATATATAGGTATTATATGGAAAATGTAGTAATTAAAAAGTTATCCAATAATTTTTGGGTCAGACTAAAAAATGGTGAAGTGGTTATGGCAAAACCTCGTGGTACTTTAAAGTCACGAGGGATTTTTGTAGGAGACAAAGTTGAAGTTGATTATGACAAAGATGACTGCATGATTGAAAAAGTACTTGAAAGAAAAAACCTATTGATAAGACCACCACTTGCAAATCTTGACAAATTGGTTATTGTAATGTCTTGTGTCCCTAAACCAGATTTTTATGTTTTAGATAAACTCTTGCTTTTTAGTTATAGTTATGGTATTGAGCCGATAGTAGTGATAAACAAGCAAGATATCAGCCAAGAGATAAATGATTACATTGATAGTGTTTATGGAAAGATAGTTGATGTTGTCCATATCTCAGCAAAAACAGGTCAAGGCTTTGACAATTTAAAAGTGTTACTAATAGATAAACTTAGTGCATTGGTTGGACAATCTGCCGTTGGTAAAAGTGCAATTATAAATAGTCTAGTTGGTAAAAATTTTGCCAAGGAAGGTGATTTGAGTAAAAAAGTCAATAGAGGGAAAAATACAACAAGACACTGCGAAATTTTTATCAAAGATGATTTTCTAATCGCAGACACTGCAGGCTTTACAGCACTAGATGAAACTTTACTTCCTATTCCATATTTTGAACTTCATCTATACTATAAAGATTATTTGCCATATGTTGCTAAGTGTAAATACTCTGATTGTAAGCATGTAAATGAAAGTGTAAACGATTGTGCAGTAAAGCGTGCAGTCCAAGATGGAGAACTTGACGCAAAACGGTATAAAAGATACACTGAGATATATAAAATTTTGGAACAAAGGTGGATAAAAACTCATGGATAAAACATTAAAAATTGCACCGTCAACAGACCCAATAAAGTCTGTTCATGACATAGTTAAATATGCTGAAAGTATAAAGCATGTCGCTGACTTTTTGCACTGTGACATTATGGACGGTGAGTTTGTTGAAAATAAGACATATTCTTATACAAGTCTTAGTTTAATAAATGAAAAGACATTGCTCCCTCTTGATGTGCATTTGATGATAAAAAATCCTCATAAATATATAGATAAATTTTTAAAGGCTGGGGCTAATATTTTAACTATTCACTATGAGGCATATAGTGATAAAAAACAACTAATAAACGATTTAAAGTATATTGGCTCAACTGGTACACTTGCAGGGCTTAGCATAAAGCCTAAAACACCTATTAGTGAAATTATTCCATACCTAAGTTTTTTAGATGTTGTTTTGGTTATGAGCGTAGAACCGGGCAAGAGTGGGCAACCATTTATTGATGACACATATCAAAAAGTTGTACAGCTGAATAAGATAAAGTCAGATTATGATGTTGATTTTTTAATAGAAGTAGATGGTGGAATAAATCCAACTGTTAGCCAAAACCTTAAACGATACGGGGCAAATATTCTTGTTAGTGGAAGTTATGTATATAATAGCGAAAACAAACAAGAAGCGATAAAAAGTCTACGATGACACCACAAAACAAACTTTGGCATATTATTATACGAGGAGAAAAGTATGAAAATATTTTGTTTCAAAATGCCGAAGTTTTTATCTTCTATAATAAAGGTTATATTTAAAAAGTCAGTTATTAAATAATAACTATAAGTACATAAAAAAACTCACCCGAGTGGGTGAGTGATATTGTTAGGCCTTCTTTGCTGATTTAATGCATTTTGTGCAAGCCTTAACAGTTTTTTCTTTACCATCTACAGTGATTGTTGTCTTTTGTAAATTGACTTCATATGTTCTGTTTGATTTACGATTGCTGTGGCTTACATTATGACCGGACATTTTTCCTTTTCCACAAATTTCACAAACTCTGCTCATGATTTCCTCCGCTTTTCTAAAATTTACATCGCATATGTTATCATTTTTTTTAAGACAAATCAAGGGTTTTTGTGTCATTTTTATAAAAAGTGTTAAAAAATACTTGAAGTATTTGCAATATTGATGTATATTTTAAATGCGTTCGTATGCTTAAAAGGAAGCAAATTTTGGTAGAAACAAACAATTTCTATGGCAAAATAACAATTTCAGATGAGGCGATTGCATCAGTCGCCGGTTTTGTCACGCTTGATTCCTATGGTGTTGTTGACCTTGTGTCACGCAACCTTAAAGATGGCATTCGAGAGTTATTAGTAAAACAACCATATTCGCGTGGGATAAAAATATCCAATGTAGAAAATAGAATATCCATCGACATATACTGTATCTTAAAATATGGTATTTCTGTCAGCGCAGTCGCAGAAAGTTTAAAGAAGACAATTAGATATAGCGTTGAAGACTTTACCGGAATGATAGTTGACGCTGTCAATATCCATGTCGTTGGAGTTAGAGTTTAGGAGATAAAAATGCAAAAGTCTATAAACGGCGCAACATTTAGAAAGATGATATTCGGGGGCATTTCGCTTCTCGATCAAAATAAACAATTAGTAGATTCACTCAATGTGTTTCCTGTTCCTGATGGAGACACAGGTACAAATATGTTCTTAACAATGAAGTCAGCAGGCAACGAAGTTAATAATTGTCCTGACAATACTTTTCAAAGCCTATGTAGTGCCTTTTCAAAGGGCGCACTTCGTGGTGCTAGGGGAAACTCTGGGGTTATAACATCACAAATTGTAAAAGGTATATGTTCTGTACTTTCAAATGTAGAATCTATCACAACAAAAAACTTTGCTAAGGCTATGGTGGAAGGCTCAAAAGTTGCCTACAAGGCCGTCACAAAACCAAAAGAAGGTACAATCCTTACAGTAATTAGGGTGATGAGTGAACAGGCAGTTGAAATAGCAAAGAAAGTTAGTGACCTTGAAGAGTTTTTCAAGAGAGTTATAGAAAAAGGTGAAGAAACACTTCAACAAACTCCAGAAATGCTCCCAGTGCTTAAAAAAGCAGGGGTTGTAGACTCTGGTGGTAGAGGACTAATTGTTATCTTTACTGGTTTTTACAAAGCACTTATAGGTGAAACAGACTTTTCAAATATAACATTCAATGATGGACAACCAGTGCAAACTGCTGATGATGTAATAGCAGACATAAACAATTTAGCAGAAATTGAATATGGATATTGCACAGAGTACATGATTATCAATATGAACAAAAAGACTACCGAAGCCGATATTGAAAAGTTGAAAGAAAAACTTATGGCTATTGGTGATTCAGTTTTGTGTATAGGAGATTTGCTTTTAGTAAAAGTACATGTCCATACAAACCAACCAAACTTAGCACTTGGCTATGCACTTGAACTTGGCGAACTATAGATCG
>CALWPE010000087.1 GCA_944383345.1 uncultured Clostridia bacterium
ATCTTGTGGATGGTATGCTGTTATTCTAAAATAGTTGTTATTCATAATTTTTACTCCTTTCAAATTGCTATTTGCCTTAACTTTCTATTGGCGTAAGGTAGCCATTTGTTGTTTACAAATTCTAAAATCTCATCATTTGGTTTTGTATCGTGTGCACCATAACATTGCAAAACTTTATGGTTTTTAAGCGAATATTCAAGAGTGATAAAAGGAGTTTGCATATCTTTCTTTGTTCTAACGAAGAAGATTAAACTTTCTTCACGGATAAATTTCTGGTCATAGTTCATTTGTCCTACACAGTGGTGCAAAACTTGTCCTTCTTTAATTAAGTCTGCTGGACTTCTTGCAATAATCACAACAAAGTTTTCATTTCTGTTTCGTTCAAGTGTCAGATACTTATCTGCAATGTTTGCAAACTTTTCATATAATGCTTTTCGCTGTTTTTTATCTTCCTTAATCTTTGCTGTATGATATTGGTCTATTCGTATATCGTGCCACTTTTTGAAATCTTTTGGATATTTATGTTTTTCTTCATTTAAGTTCAATCTCAAATATTTGCACGCTTTTATGTAGTCCTCGTAAGAAGATAAATTTGTTTGTTGCCTTTGAAGATAACTAAAAAACTTATATCTTTCGTTTTTTGATATGAGTTCTTTTAAACTTTTATAATTGTCTGGTCTATCAAAAAGTTTCTTATCTTGCATAATTTCTTGTGTTTCTTTTAGAGATTTATTTAATTTATATGCCGTCATAATGGTGTCAACATAAAATGAGTTTTTAGATATTTCATTTCTGTTTGCGATAAGCCATTTTCTAAATTTTTTGTCTTTTGCGACTTTTTTTAGAATTGTTTTGCTCATTGCGTAATTGTCAAGTCCAAACTTTACAAGGAGTTCCATTTGTGGATACCGTTCATAAAGTCTTAAATATTTAAGAATATTTTGTTCGTAAGATTTTTCAATAACACTATATTTATATTCCTTAAATTTTAATGCAAATTCTCTATTTACAACATGAGCAAAAGGAAAATAATATTTATCGTCTGCTTCAAACCACTCATCTGTTTCATACCATTTACGAGTTTTGTTTAAGCCTTCATTATACCAGCCAACTACATATCCACCTAGCCAGAAATATTCCATATCTTTAACAAAGCAGTATGGAGTATGTATTCCGTGAATTGCAATCTGTTTGTGATACCATTTCTTACCACGATTTTTACAAGCAACTATCACTTGCACAAGTTCTTTATTATATTTTGCAAGATATGAATAAAATCTTGTCTTTCCATTTCGTTGCTCTCGCTCGTGAAAATCTTCTTTGAATATAAGTTTTGATATATATTTTGGTATTGGTTTTATATCTTTTTCTGTAATCATTTTTAACTCCTTTATTGTAATTTAACTTTGCCATCAAGTAGTGCAGATATTGTTTTAAGTAAAAATTTATCAAAGGTTTGATTGTGTATATCAACACTAATTGTTTCGACTTTTTCTTGTTTTTGTATAAACTCCACATCATCATTTTTAATTATGATGCAGTTATATTTATCTTTAACTTTTGCAATGTAGTCATCTTTTACATGATATGGAAAGCCTGCTAAATCAACTTTGATTGAGCCAAAATCTCTTTTTGTTAGTGTCAAATCCATTTCTTTTGAGATGATGTTTGCAGTTTCGTTAAATGCTTCATAAAAATCACCAAGTTTAATAAAAACAAGAGAGCCTGGGTAACTCTCTTGTGTATCAACATATTTCAAATACCAATCAGGAAATTCTTGTTTTGTTTCTTCAACAAGTTTCTCTTTTTCTTCGATTTTGTATTCATTTTCTTGTGTATTTGTGGATAAGTCTAGTATATCAAAGAAAGACTGTTGATTGTTTTCCTTTTTAGGCTTTGGTGTTTCTATTTGGTTGGGTGGAGTAGTTGGTGTTTTCTTATATTCGCTACCATCTTCGTTTAAGAGTATGCCTTCAATCGTATCTTCTTCAAAGTAGTGAATAGCCCAAGCAAATACCGTTTTATCTTCTATGCAAGCACAATTTGCACCTTTTTCAACAAGTTTTCTTGCCTCTTCATAGGCATATTTCATAAAACTATCAAGTGATTTTTTATTTATTAAAGTTTTATTATCTTTTTGAATTTGAACACCATTATTGATTTTATCTGCAAGAATTTCACTCGCAGTTTCTTCTAAATATGCTTTAAGTATTTCTTGCTCTTTGTTTTTGGTTTCAAGGTTTAATTTAATCATCCAATCCTCCTAATTCCACCGCCAAGACAGTCAACAAGTATTGTTCCAAATTCGCTTAAATCGTTGTCGCTTTTGTTCCAAACATAAGCAAAGGCGGAGTATTGTCCTTTTGAATATTCAATCAAAAGTTCATCCCATTCTTCTTTGTACTCAGTGATAATTAAAAAACTATACAATTCGCCAAACCCAGTATAATCGTGAGTGATAGCGTAAACTGTACAGTTATATTTTTCTTCCAAATCTTTAATTTTGTTCTGCAAATCTTCATCTTGCCAAGCCCAAAAGCCAGCAT
>CALWPE010000088.1 GCA_944383345.1 uncultured Clostridia bacterium
TTTACATCAGCACCAAGACTAACACTTGCTACATAACAATTTTTGTTAGTCATAAAAATAGTGCCAAGGTCTTTCTTTTGTGTAATTTTTCCATTTGAACTAAACTTTTCTACACTTGCTCTAGGACATCATTTTGATGCTTGACCACCTGTATTGCTATAAACTTCGCTATCGAGCACAAGTACATTTACATTTTCGCCACTGTTTAGAACATGGTCAAGTCCGCCATAACCAATATCATAAGCCCAGCCATCGCCACCGATAATCCATATTGATTTCTTTACAAAGTAGTCACTAAGTTCGTATAACAACTTATAATCTTTGTTTTCTGTGGTTTTTGTTAAATTTAATAGCATATCTTTTACTTTTGCTTGTTCTTCATAAGTTAAAGTTTTATTTTCTACAAATTTGTTTAAAAGTTGTTTTAAAGTTGAGTCACAGTCTTTAATTACTTTTTCAATTACGCTTGCAAGTAGGTTTTGATTTTGTCTTTGACTTAGTGCCATACCGTATCCAAACTCTGCATTGTCCTCAAAAAGTGAGTTTGCCCATGCAACTCCATGACCATCTTTATCTTTAGCATAAGGACAAACAGGGTATGAAGCACCATATATACTACTGCAACCGGTTGCATTTGCAACTAACATGTGGTCACCAAATAGTTGTGTTAAGATTTTTATATATGGAGTTTCTCCACAACCAGCACAAGCATAACTAAACTCAAAGTAAGGGTCATAGAATTGTAAACCCTTTGCAGTGTTTTTCTTGAAAATTGATGGATATTTGGTTATTTTTTGTGTTTTTTCATAATTTTTTTGTTCTTTAGACACAATTTTATCAAATTCAACCATTTCAAGTGCTTTTTTAATTGCAGGGCAAGTGTTCGCACAAACAGAGCAACCAGTACAATCCAGTGGACTTAATTGAATCTTAAATTTATATCCGGGCATACCTATTGCATCAGTAAATGTATCATCGGCCTCTTCATCTTTTGTCAATACACTTCTAATTGCGCCATGTGGGCAGGCGAGGGTACAATTACCACATTGAATACAATTTTCTTTTATCCATTTTGGTAAGTTTATTGCAATGCCTCTTTTAAGATATTTTGAAGTGCCTGTTGGTATACTGCCTTCTGTATTAAATGTTGAAACAGGTAGATTATCTCCCTCCAATTTTTCTATTTTTGATATTATCTCATCGAAAAACTTACAATTTGTTTTAGCAGGCGAGGTATCTATATTAGAATATTCAAAATTATTATAATCAACTTCAACTACATTTTTAATTGCTTCGTCAATACACTTATAGTTTTTGGCAACAACATCATCACCTTTGTGTTGATAAGATTTTCTTGCATCTTCTTTAATTTCGTCTAATATTTGTTGAAAATCTCCTATATTGGTAATCTTAAAAAATGCAGTTTGCATTATGGTGTTAATTTTTCTACCCAAACCATTTTCATTAGCAATTTTTTGAGCATCAATAATGTAAAGTTTAGCATGGTGCTTTTTCAAATTATCTAAGAATTGTCTAGGAAGAACTTGTGGAAGAGTTTTTTCATCAAGGCGTGTATTTAAAAGTACAATTCCATTATCTTTTAAAGACGAAATTAAATCATATCTTGATATAAATGTAAAATTGTGAATTGCAATAAAATCATGTTTTTTAGGCTTGTATGCACGCCTAATTGGTTTGTCGGATATTCTAATATATGATGTTGTTAAACTTCCAGATTTTTTAGAGTCGTATTCAAAAAACGCCTGTACATTTTTTTGTGTCTTTGAACCTATAATCTTTATACTATTTTTGTTTGCACTAACAGTACCATCAGAGCCAAGCCCATAAAATTTTAATTCATAGCAATCTTCGTCTATATCAAAATCATTTAAAGGTAGTGATGTGTTTGAAACATCGTCATCTATCCCGACAGTGAAGTGATTTTTGCTATTATTTGATTTAAGGTTATCAAAAATAGCATTTACGCAAGCCATGTCAAACTCTTTGCCACCAAGGCCATATCTTCCACCGATTACTTGAATGTTTTTCTTGCTATCTAGTATTGCTGATGAAATATCAAGCATTAGTGGTTCGTATAGGCTACCACTTTCTTTTGTTCTATCCAAAACTGCGATTTTCTCTGTTGTTTTTGGTAACACTTTAATAAATTGTTCTTCAAAAAATGGTCTGTATAATCTTACATTTATAGCACCAATTTTTTGTCCTTTATTTACAAAATAATCTATATAATCTTTAATAGTTTCAAAAGCGCTTCCCATAACAACTACAACATATTTGGCATCTTTTGCTCCATAATATTCAAAAGGTGCATATTTTCTTCCTGTAATTTTTTCTATGTCACTAAATGTTTCAAAAGCATGTTTTTCAACTTCTTTATATAAATTATTTGAAACTTCTCTATTTTGAAAGTAAACATCAGGGTTTTGAGAAGTACCCCTTGCAATAGGATTGGTTGGGGTAAGGGCACGCTTTTTAAATTCAAAATATTTAGCGTAAGGGAATATACTTTGTATATCTTGTTTGGTTATTGTGTTTATCTTTTGCATTTCGTGACTTGTTCTAAAACCATCAAAAAAGTGTAAAAATGGTAGGCTACATTTTAATGTCATTATATGTGAAAATAAAGTCATGTCATAGCACTGTTGCACATTTGATGAACATACCATGCAAAAGCCAGTGCTTCTTGTACTCATAACATCACTATGGTCACCAAAGATACTGAGTGCATGTGTCGCTATAGCACGAGCAGAAACATGAAGAACAGCAGGCAAGCATTGACCAGCAATTTTATACATATTTGGAATCATCAAGAGCAAGCCTTGACTAGATGTAAAAGATGTAGCAAGACTTCCTGTTTGTACTAGTCCATGAAGAGCACCGGCAGCGCCACCTTCTGATTGCATTTGTTTTATCAACACTTCTTGGTCAAAAATATTTTTTTTGTGTTGGGTTGCCCATTTGTCAGCCAACTCTGCCATTGGTGATGATGGGGTTATTGGATATATCACGGCAACATCTGTAAAATTATATGCCATTTCAGCACAAGCAGTATTGCCATCTACAATTTCTGTGTCTTTGTCATTACTTATAGTCATATTAACTCCTACATATATTATGTGAATTACTTTTAAAGTTTAACACAATAACAAAACGGTGTAAAACAATTTACAAAAATGGCTATTTGTTTTAAACTTAACTCATGAAAAGAATTTGTATTTGTATATCTTATAAGGGGACAAACTATTCAGGGCTTGTATCGCAACCAGATAAAGACACAATAGAAAAGCGATTAGAAGATTGTCTTTTTATTGTTACTAAAAATAATATTAGGGTGCATTTTAGTGGAAGAACAGATGCGGGCGTTCATGCACTTAAACAATATGCTCACTTTGATACTGAAACTAAAATTCCAGTAGATAAACTTGTAACGGCATTAAATACCTATTTGCCTAGTGATATCCGTGTGCTATCTGCAAAAGAAGTTGGCTTTGATTTTGATGCAAGAAAAAGTGTTAAATCAAAAACATATGTTTATACTGTTTCAACTGCAAAAATAACAAGTCCATTTTTGTTTGATTTTGTTTGCGAAAAAAAACATGACTATGATATAGAGATATTAAACTCACTTAAATCAAAAATAGAGGGCACACATGATTTTAAAGCGTTTTGTGCCTCTCGTTCAGGAAGAACAAACTTTGTAAGAACTGTTAAAAGCATAGAAATATCAAAAAAAGATAGTTTGCTATTTTTTAAGATAACAGGAAATGGATTTTTATACAATATGGTAAGAATAATAGTTGGTACTTTACTTGATATTGCTGACAATGTAATACCAGAAGAAAACATAGATAAAATGTTTGAAACAGGCGAGCGTAAGTTTGGTGGAAGAACGGTTTGTGCAAAAGGACTGATGCTTTTTGATGTAAATTATAATGAATAATTATGCAAAAATACAAATATTTATACACAAATGAAATTGTGGTAAAATTTTTGAAATACACTTGACAATTTATGTCAATTATTATACACTTTAGTTGTCTTTTTTATTAAGGCATATTTTTTTGTAATGTTAGCCCCTTCAAAAAAGTTTGTCTTAAAGGTAAAAGCATCACACAATTTTTTGGAGGAATTAAATGAAAACATTTATGGAAAAACCAGAGAATGTGGAAAGAAAATGGTATTTGGTTGATGCTACAAATATGCCACTTGGAAGACTTGCAAGTCAAGTTGCTGACATATTGACAGGTAAGAACAAACCAACATACACTCCACATGTTGATTCTGGCGATCATGTAATAGTTATAAATTCAGATAAAGTCGTTCTCACTGGTAAAAAACTTACACAGAAAATGCTTAGAAGCCATTCTGGTTATGCTGGTGGACTTAAAGAAATGGACTACAAAACTGTTTTGGCAACAAAATCTAATGTAGCCGTTGAGCGTGCTGTTAAAGGTATGCTTCCTAAAAACTCTCTTGGTAGAAAGATGTTTAGAAGACTTAGAGTTTACAAAGATGCAAATCATGGACACGAAGCACAAAAACCTGTGCAAGTTGCACTAAAAGGAGTTAGAAACTAATGGCAGAGAGAAAATCAACAAAAACTGCTAGCAAGAAAGTTGTTCAATTTCTTGGTACAGGCAGAAGGAAAAAAGCAATCGCAAGAGTTAGATTGATTCCAAACGGTACTGGTAAAATAACAGTTAACAAAGTTGATATTGATAAATACTTTGGTCTTGACACATTAAAACTTATAGTTCGTCAACCACTTGAAGCAACAGATTCTGTCAACAAATATGATATAATTGTAAATGTCATTGGTGGTGGTCTTTCTGGTCAAGCAGGTGCAATTAGTCATGGTATTTCAAGAGCACTTGTTCTTGCAGAAGAGTCAACAAGGTCTGTACTTAAAAAGGGTGGTTTCTTAACTCGTGATTCAAGAATGAAGGAAAGAAAGAAATACGGTCTTAAAAAAGCGCGTAAAGCATCACAATTTAGTAAGAGATAATATAGTAAAAAAAGAGAAGAAAAATCTTCTCTTTTTTGTTTTCATTTAATTCTTTTTTGTATATAATTTTAACTAAGAGGTTATTATGTACGATTGTATAATAATTGGTTGTGGACCAAGTGGTATGACTTGTGCTCTTTATTTAAAAAGGGCAGGTAAAAATGTTTTGATTATTGAGCGTAGTATGCCGGGTGGACAAATGGTTATAACAACAAATGTTGAAAATTATCCCGGTATTGCCAAAATTGATGGAGCAACACTTGCAACATCTATGTTCAATCAAATAGTAGAATTAGGTGTTGATGTAAAGTTTGAAGATGTTATTGATTGTGATTTAGATGGTGATATAAAATCTGTAAAAACAGATAAAAATGTTTATCAGGGCAAAACTGTATATATTGCAACTGGTGCAACATCAAGACTTTTAAATGTAGATGGTGAAAAAAGACTAACTTCGAAAGGAGTTAGTTATTGTGCTACATGTGACGGGGCATTATACAAAGACAAAGTTGTCGCTGTTGTTGGGGGAGGAAATACAAGTTTAGAAGACTGCTTGTATCTTTCAAACATAGCAAAGAAAATATATTTAATCCATAGAAGAGATGAATTTCGTGGCGATGATATAATGGTAAAAAAAATAAGACAACTTGAAAAAGAATGTAAAATTGAACTTTTACTAAACAGTCAGGTGACTAAAGTTTTAGGCGATAATAAAGTTAATGCAATAGAAGTTTACAACAAAATATCGTCAACCACAAAAGAATATAAAGTTGACGCACTTTTTGTTGCTATTGGAAGAATACCAGACACTCAGATGTTTAAAAATGTTGAATGTGATGACTCGGGTTATATTAAGGTCGATGAGTTCAAAAAAACAAATCTAAGTGGTGTTTACTGTGGTGGAGATGTAAGTAATACACACTTAAGACAAATTGTTACTGCCTGCAGTGATGGTGCTGTTGCTTCGCTTTCAATCAATGAATACTTAAGAAAAAGATAATTATTCTTGAAGGTATAGTTTTATCTGTTCAAAACTTTGTTCTTCAAAATTTTTTAAATCTTTTGCAAGTTTTAAAATATCTTCATCGGCATCTTTGTATGTTTTGATTTCTTTGTATAAACTAAGAGTTCCACGCACAGTTCCCATTAAAAATAACTCAGCAATATGCTCACTAGATTTATCAAACAGTGTTGACATTGATATAGATAATTTTAACATAGACTTTGAAAAAAAGTTTGCGTCTTTTAATTCTAATTTTTTTTGTTTCGCAATTTTTTTGCACTGTTGCATATAAGAAAGGTATTTTTCTTGTGTATCTTTCATAAATTGCTTTAATTTTGTATTCCTAAATTTAGGATACATATTTTCTATTGACTGAACTGCCATTTTTGTATTTTTGTAAATTTCATTTAAAAATTTTTGATTCATATTGTTCTCCTATCTCTATTATGTAAAAAAAACTTTTTTTTATTAAAAAATTGAATATTTTTTTTATAAAATAACAAACCAACAATATATGAAAACAAACACAAAAATTTGGATAGTGGTATTTTTAATCTCGCTTGTTGGTGGAAGTATCACTGCAAAATATTTATTCTCAGGTATTTTGATTGTAGAAAATCAAATTGTATTCAATTTTTCTACATTATCTTGGGTTAGTTTATTTTTTAATTTAGTTAATTTAATTAGTGGAAATGTTTTATTTTTCAAGTTTTTAAAAACAAGAAAATTAAGTACAGTACTATTTTTATCTACTGTTCCTTTAACAATAATTTTTGGTGGAATAATGTTTGCACTTTTAAATATAAACAATTATTCCAATACTCCAGCAGTCTTTGTTAGAACAGCATTAAATATAAGCACAGGAAACAATAACAATTACTATTGGATTGTACTGCTTGTTTTAATTTATTTAATTGTTTTATCTTTTACATTTTCTATTATTACAAAACCTGTAAAAAAAGTTGAATTGGTAACAAAACGACTTGCATATGGAGAAGTGCGAGACAAAATAAATATTGGTGGAACAAAACAGTTTAAAGAAATTGAAAGTTCTTTAAAAAAAATAAATGAAAATTATAAAATTAAAGATGATGCTATAAAACAAACAAGTGTTGAATATGAAAAGTTTGTTCCTAAAAAACTAATAAAATTTTTGGGTAAAAAGAACATTTTGGAACTTGAAGTTGGAAGTCAAGTAAAAAAAGTTGTCACAATACTTTTTTGTAATTTGAAAAGTAGTGCAATGGTATCTAAAACAATGAGCCTTGAGGACAACTTTAATTATATAAATTCATATCTAAATGTTGTTACACCAATAATAAAAAAATTTGGTGGATTTGTCGACAAATATCTTGAAAATGGAATTTTATCGGTTTTTATTTCTCCACAAAGTGCCATTACTTGTGCAATAAACATTTCAAGAGCAGTTAAACAAAAAAACCTTTTAAATGATATGCCAAAACTTGATGTTGGGTTGATTGTGCATACAGAAGAAATTATATTTGGTGTTGTTGGAGATGATGAAAGAAAATCACCAACAATAGTTACAAACTCAACAGACTTAATTTCAAAACTAGACGATATAAATCAAAACTTCGGGTCGATAATGTTAATTACAAAAAACACATTAAACAATTTACCCACATCATTTAAAATTGCATATAGGTACATTGGTGAAATTGATGCACAAGGAAGTGAGCAGTCTGTCTTTGAATGTTTAGAGGTGTTTGGTAGACAAAAAAGAGAAAAATTATATAAACATCATTTGGAGTTTGAAAATGGTATTAGGGCATATCAGCAGGGAGATTTCGACAAAGCACGACAAATATTTGAAAAAGTTTATAGACAAGAAAAAGACGACAAACCTTGCTATGTTTACTATAATAAAAGTAGCGAAAACTTAGGGCATTTGTCGCTCATGACACATGAGTAATTTTTTTGAACATCATTTGCATATATACTATTAGGGAGTAATCACTTGGAAAGTTCCTTTTTAGAACTTAGATGCAAAGAAGTTGTAAATGTAGTAGATGGGAAAAGACTTGGTCACATTGTTGACATTGTTTTTGAGTTGTCTACTGGTAATATCCTTGGGTTAGTTGTTCCCGGAGATAAAAACATATGGAATGTTTTTAAATCTGGAGGCGAGATTTTTATACCATACAATCAAATATGCAAAATAGGAGATGATACAATACTTGTTGAACTGTATTCTGCTGTGCCAAGAGGTACTTCAAATACAATTTCATTTAATGAAACAAAAAATAAAAAAACATAATTTTACATCTAGACAAAATTGTTTTATTAGTGTATACTAAAGTTGCTGATACATTAGGAGATTACCAATGAAATGTTTGTATTGCGGATACGCAGATAGTAAAGTTATAGATTCAAGAGAAACAGGTGACAATTCAATAAGGCGTAGGCGTGAATGTCTTAAATGTGGAAAAAGATGGACTACATATGAAACAATTGAAAGCACACCAATACTTGTTATAAAAAAGAATGGAAGTATTCAACCTTTTGATAAAAACAAAATAATAAATGGAATTATAAAGGCTTGTGAGAAAAGACCTGTCAGTTTGATTCAAATTGAAACAATCGCAAGTGACATTGAGAAAAAACTCAAAGAAGGTCCACACGAAGTTGAATCAATAAAGATAGGTGAAATGGTCATGGAGATGTTAAAGCCTTTGGACCAAGTTTCATATGTTAGGTTTGCATCTGTTTATAGACAATTTACTGATGCTACAAACTTTATTGAATTTTTAAAAAATGAATAAATTAAACTAAGTTCTTCATATAATTTGAATATGAAGAACTTTTTTTTAAGTGACGCAAAAATAAACAAGCAATACACAATAGCAAACATTTGTAATGATATTGATATAAAGACCAAAACACGACTTTTAGAGTTTGGTTTTTTTTGTAATCAAACAGTAGTGGTTAGGAATTTTTCACTTAAAAAGGGAGTTTTACTAGTTGAATTAAATAATCAAACAATATCTTTAAGAAAGAAAGAAGCAAGTTGTGTGGTGGTGTATGGCTGAAATTTTGATAGTTGGAAATCCAAACACCGGGAAAAGCACATTTTTTAATACATTAACAAAAGCAAATGCACATACGGGCAATTTTCATGGTGTTACAGTAAATTTTAAAAAAGCAGAATGTAAAGTTTTGAATTGTACTTTCGTAGATTTACCCGGACTTTACAGTATGTCACCAAACAGTTACGAAGAAGAAGTTTCTGTAAATTACATTTTATCACACAAAAAGTCTTGTATAGTTTGTCTTTGCAATAATCAAACATTGCGAAGAAATCTTTTGCTTGCGACTGAACTAATTGACCTTGGTAGAGAAGTGGTTGTTGTGGTAAACGAAATAGGTAAAAAAATTATAGTGGACTATAACAAACTTCAAGAAAAATTAGGAGTTAAGGTTATATCGCTTAAAGCAAACAATAAAAAAACATTTAAAAATTTTTTTAGTTTTTTTGAAACAAAAAAAGAAGAAAAAAATACTAATGAAAATTACGATAAGTTTTATCAAGAAAAAGTTTTGTGTGGCTGTGAATATTATAGAAAATTATTAAATATAAGTGATAAAATATCACTTAACAATTATGAATATTTGGAAAAAAATATTAAAGAAAAATACACAAAAATAGATGAAATACTAAAATATAGTGAATATAAGACCGACCATATTGTTGGAAAAAGCAAAATTGATAAAATAATTTTAAATAAATATCTTTGTTTGCCAATATTTTTAATTATTTTATTTGTAATTTTTTATTTGACATTTTTTAGTGTTGGGAAATTTTTTTCAGACATATTAAGATATATAATACAGGACTTAATAGGTGAAAATTTTGTTAATTTTTTGAATAATCAAAACACACCACAATTTGTTGTATCTCTTGTTAAAGATGGAATTTTTAGTGGGGTGGGAAGTGTTGTATCATTTTTGCCACAAGTTGTTATTTTGTTTTTGTTTTTAGATATCTTAGAGCAAAGTGGATATATCTCTCGATTGGCTTTTTGCCTTGATGATGCTCTTAAAAGTGTTGGGTTGTCGGGAAGGGGTGTTTATACGCTTATAATGGGCTTTGGTTGTAGTACTACTGCATCTTTAACGGCTAGAAATATGAGTGATAATAACGCAAAAATAAAAACTGCATTGCTTTCTCCATATATGAGTTGTAGTGCAAAACTACCAGTTTATGCCGTTATTGGTGGTGCATTTTTTTTTTCTTAAAATATGCTAATTATTGTTTTACTTTATATTGTTGGAATAATTGTTGCACTGCTTATGAGTTTGTTTTTGGAAAGAACAAAACTATGTTCAAAAGAACAAACATTTATTATGGAATTCCCATCATATCAATGTATAAACATTAAGCATATTTTGAAAAACACTCTTTCAACAGCAATTTCGTTTTTAGTAAGAATTGGTAGTATAATACTATCTTTGTCAGTAGTAGTTTGGCTTTTGCAAAATATTTCATTTTCACTAACTTATGTAAAGTTGTCAGGGGAAAAGAGTATTTTGCAAGTTCTTGGAGAATTTTTTGCTCCTATTTTTAAACCACTTGGTTTTGCTTCATGGGGCGCTGTAAGTTCACTAATTGCTGGAATAGTTGCAAAAGAAGTTATTGTTTCATCAATCGCAATTTTCAATAATGTAAATATGTCGTCAATTGGAGAAAGTATTATATTATCATCAAGTGTAGTACATTTTACTCCGGCTAGTGCAATCAGTTTTATGGTTTTTTGCTTGCTTTATTGTCCTTGTATTTCAACACTAGTAACTTTTAAAAAAGAAATAGGTACAAAATGGACTATATTTTCTGTTTTATCTCAATTTGTTGTCGCTTATATAATTTCTATGTTTACTTATACACTTTTTAGGGCAACCGAAGTTTTTGGATTTTTAGCAACATCAATTTGTACAGTTATAATTGTAATTTTAATTTATAGCATAGTAAGTGTCTTTAAATATCGAAAATGCAATTCATGTAACAAAAAATGCAACTAATACATATTTAGTAAGTTTTTGCGAATATTAACACTGAGGAAAAAGAATATGAATTTATCTTTTGTGATTATGGGTACATTTGCAATACTTACTGCCTTTGGGGTTTTTCAAGGTGCTATTAAAAATATTGGACTAAATAGACTATTTGTTGCTTTGTTCTTTCTTGTAGGTGCAATTTTATCTTTGTTTAACAGTATAAATATTTATGGCATTGAAATTTCATTAAATTCATTTAATTTCACTCTAGCATTTTTGTTATTGTTGCCTAAATTAAGAACTGTAAAAAGTTTTCTTTCAATGCTTATATGTCTACTTTTAACCATAACCATTTTAGTTTGCTATAATGCTTTTGATTTAACCAATTTTGAATACGATTTTGTACAACCATATGTTTATGTTTCTATATGCGTAGGGATTATATTTTCAGTGTTTATTAAAAATGTATCGTCTGTATTTTGTGGTACATTTTTAGGTACACTCGTTTTTGAAATAGTTACTGCAAATATGTTTAATATGCAAGTTGACAATATAATTTATATAGGCAGTGAGATGATGATAGTATCAATCTTAATTGTGACATTAACTTACTCACTACTGTATTATATAAAAAGTATATTTACTATTTTGAGATTAAAAAAGAAATCTAAACCTCTTAATTAAACTTGTTAAAATTTGGGTGTTATGTTATACTACCTAGCAAGGAGATTGAAGTGGCAAAACCTTTAGTTGCAATAGTAGGACGCCCAAATGTAGGCAAAAGCACTTTTTTTAATAAATTATGTGGAAAGCGAATCAGTATAGTTGACGACTCGCCGGGAGTTACTCGTGACAGAATATATGCCGATGCACAATGGTGTGGGCATGAATTTAGAGTAGTTGACACTGGTGGTATTGATATTAAAAGTGATGATGTCTTTCAACAGGCAATACGCAGTCAAGTTGATATAGCAATTGATTTTGCAGATGTGATTGTTTTTTTGGTAGATGGAAAGCAGGGACTAACTCATGCAGATGAGGAAGTTGCTGATATTTTGCGTAAAACCAATAAAAAAGTAATTTTGGTTGTAAATAAACTTGATAATTTTGAAGTTGAAAATAGTTATGAATTTTACACTTTAGGTTTTGGCGAACCTTTTCCAATTTCGTGTGAGCAATCAAAAGGTCTTGGCGAAGTATTAGATGAAATAGTTAAATCTTTTAAAGATAATGTAGAAACTGATGATGATGGTAGCATTAAGATAGCAATCGTTGGACGACCAAATGTTGGCAAAAGTAGTTTGACCAATAAGATACTTGGTTATGATAGGTCTGTTGTAAGTGATGTGATGGGTACAACTCGTGATGCTATTGAAACAGAGTTTGTGTATAATAAAACAAAGTATGCAATTATAGACACTGCAGGGCTTAGAAGACAACGCAGTTATGAAAAACAAAGCATTGAAGGCTATTCAGTAATTAGGTCAATGGAAGCGATAGAAAGAGCAGATGTTGTTTTGATTGTCTTTGATGCAACAATGGGAATAACAGAGCAAGATGTAAGAATTGCAGGTTATGTACATGAAAAAGGTAAACCTAGTGTTGTAATAATAAACAAGTGGGATTTAGTTGAAAAAAATAGTTATACAATGAATGAATTTGAAGATAAACTAAAAGATGAATTATCTTTTATGTCTTATTTTAAAAGTGCTTATGTTTCAGCAGTCACAGGTCAGCGCCTAAGTAATGTAATTGAAATGGTGAAAAAAGTTTATGACAATGCTAGTAAAAAGATACCAACAGGTAAACTTAATGAATTACTTAGCGAGGCAATACTTTCAAATGAACCACCATACAGAAACGGAAAGAAATTAAAAATAAATTATATTACACAAGCATCGACAAACCCACCAACATTTTTATTGTTCTGTAATGATGCTTCACTTATGCATTTTTCATACCTTAGATATCTTGAAAATAGATTTCGTCAAGCCATTGATTTTAGTGGCACACCAATAAAGTTTATTACTCGCTCAAAGGGAGATAAAGATTGATTTTGACAATTTTAAATTATGTAGCACTTATTTTATGTGGGTATTTTTTGGGGAATATTAGTTCTGCCAAATTGATTTCACGCATAAAACATGATGACATAACAAAGCATGGTAGTGGGAATCCGGGTTCTATGAATATGCTTAGAACATTTGGTTTCAAATATGGTATTTTAACATTGCTTTTTGATGCCTTAAAAGGTACAATTCCGGCTTTGCTTGGCTTTTTTATGTTTGGTGGTGATGCATCTAATGAATTAAGTTTCATCGGTTTGTATATCGGTGGTGCAAGTGCTGTTGTTGGTCACTGTTTTCCAGTTTTTTATAAATTTAAAGGCGGAAAAGGTGTTGCAACAATGCTGGGAATGTTTGCCGTTGCAGAACCATATTGGGCAATAATCGTATTTGTTGTATGCTTTTTGTATCTTGTTATTTTTGACTATGGTGCTCTTGCTTCATTTTTGTTTATAACATCACTTACTGTTATTGAAGGATATAAATTCCATGACAACATCGTAATTACCATCTTGCTATTTTGTTTGTACTTTTTAATGTGGTTTATGCATAGGGGAAATATTACAAGACTTTTAGTTGGAAAAGAAAATAAAGTTAATTTCATTGATAAACTAAAAAAGATAGGTGCAAAAAAAGAAGAAAAACTATCACTAAAACAGCGTAAACAAATAAAGAAAGAGAACACAAAGAAAGAAAAAGAAAGAGAGATTGGTTAATTAGATTTTGCTTTCAATGTATAGACATACCAGTATTTTTATGGTAAAATCTAAACTATTATAGGGAGAGATATATTTATGAAAAAAATGTATTTTTTTGTTTTGACATTGATTACTACTGCTTTTGTTTTGGGACTTGCACTACTTAAAGTAAACGAAGCATGCTCAAACGAGTTGTTTTCTATTCCTGCAAATTTGCAACCTTATGTTGATTATGCAGTTGACTATGGTGCAATGACACTTTTGTGCTTATTTGCTTTTGGTGGACTGGCAGGGAAAATAGTAAAATTTATAGTAATAATTTTAATTGTATTGGCAATAGTAGTATTTATAATTGCAACTGCTGTTCCACAATGGTTACAAGGCTTATTTGGTGGTGGTGAAGCAGGTGGTGAGGCAGTAGTGAAATTATTTACTAGCATGCTGATGTAAAAAACGCAGTTTTAGCGTTTTTTTAATTTTATAAAGGAATAATATGGAAAAGTTACTAATAATTGATGGCAATAGTCTTGTCAACAGAGCATTTTATGCTCTTCCATTGCTTACAAACAAAGATGGTGAGTATTCGAATGCAGTTTATGGTTTTGTAAATATTTTAGTTAAGTGTATAACAGAGATTAAACCTGAATATATTTGTGTTGCATTCGACCATTCAAGACATACATTTAGGACTGAGATCTATGCTGCATACAAAGGTACAAGAAAAGAGATGGCGCCTGAACTTAGGTCACAAATGCCACTTTTAAAAACACTTTTGAATTTAATGAATATTTCAATTTTTGAAGTGCCCGGTATTGAAGCAGACGATATTATTGGTACCATTGCTAAGCATAGTGGTATAACAAATATCATTATGTCAGGAGATAGGGACCTTCTTCAACTAATAGATGACAAAACTGAGGTTTGGTTAACTAAAAAAGGTATTACAGATGTAGAAAAAATAAATGTTGATAATATAAAAGACGCATTTCAATTATCACCAAGCCAAATTGTAGATTTAAAGGCACTAATGGGAGATGCTTCTGATAATATTCCGGGAGTTAGTGGTGTTGGCTCTGTAACGGCAACTTCATTATTAAAAAAATATTCTACTCTTGACAATATTTATGCAAATATTGAAAACATAAGTGGAAAGTTGAAAGATAAACTCGTATCTGGTAAAGATGATGCATACCTTTCATATAAACTAGCCACAATAAATACAAATTGTGACATAAATGTTAATGTGAAAAATTTTGAATATGACTTTCCATTTAATGTTGATGTAAAATTGTTCTTTGAGAAATATCAGTTTCGTTCATTGCTTAGAAGGCAAGAATTGTTTTCTGATAATGCAAATGAATTGCAGTCATCGGTAAGAAAATTAAAAGAAAATCGCATTGAAATAAAAGATGAAAATCAACTCAAGGATATATTAAATGGCGATGTAAAATATCTTGCATTTGATTTTTTGAATGACTTAGAATTTTCAATAAATGATGATGCAGTATATTTTATATCTTCACAGAAAAGCCTTTTTTCAAGCATTGATGAAGATATGCTTTTAAAAAATTTGACACCTTTACTTTATGATGAAAAAGTACTGAAGATAACATATGATTTAAAATCGCATTTACACAAAAATGATGTTTTTCTCAATATGAAAGGTGAAATTTTTGATGTTAGTATAGCACTTTACCTTGTACATGCTGGGGAAAAGATTGGAAAAGACATTATAACACAGGAATTTGGTCTACTGAGAATTGATTTACTAAAACAAATGGAACAACTCGGTTTAATGTTTGTTTACAACAACATTGAAATTCCTTTGACATATGTTCTTTATAAAATGGAGAAAAATGGTTTTTATATCAATGGTGATATGCTTTCGAGTTTGAATATAAAATACAAAAATGAACTAAATGAGATTCAAGACAAAATTTATAGTTATACAAGCGATGATTTTAACTTAAATTCACCAAAACAAGTAGCAACTGTTTTGTTTGATGAACTAAAATTAAGTGATTTTAACAACAAAAAACATTCTACAAGTATTGAATTTCTTAATATGCTAGCAGAAGAACACCCAATAGTACCACTAATTATAAGATACAGAAAAATACAAAAACTTGTTAGTGGGTACCTAGACCCATATACAAAATTGGTGAATGAAAAAGGAGAGTGTATTCATACAGTTTTCAACCAAACATTGACAGCAACAGGTAGACTTTCATCTAGTGAACCAAATTTGCAAAATTTACCAATTAAAGAAGAAGATGGAAGAAATCTACGAAAACTATTTGTATCTCGTTTTGAAAATGGTTGCATTGTTTCGGCCGATTATAATCAAATTGAACTTAGACTTTTAGCATCATTTTCAAACGATAAAAATTTAATTGATGCATATCTAAATGGTGCCGATATTCATAGAGCAACTGCATCAAAAATATTTTCAAAACCATTTGAAGAAGTTACACCATTTGAACGCTCTTCTGCAAAAGCAGTAAATTTTGGAATTGTCTATGGAATAAGTCCGTTCGGATTGTCTAATCAGTTAAACATATCTGCAAAAGAGGCAAAAGTTTTTATGGACAAGTACCACGAAACATACCCGGGTGTTTTGACATATATGCAAAAAAATGTGATATCTGCTAAAGAAACTGGTATGAGCAGAACAATGTTTGGAAGAATACGCAAAATAAATGAATTACATTCAGCAAATAGAAATATGCAACAATTTGGTGAAAGAGTTGCTATGAATATGCCACTTCAAGGCAGTGCTTCGGATATAATAAAACTTGCAATGATAAAAGTTGAAAAAGAATTACGGAAAAACAATTTAAAATCTCAAATGATTTTACAAATTCATGATGAACTAATAGTTGATTGTGCATTTAACGAAGAAGATAAAGTTAAAGAAATATTAAAAAACTGCATGGAAAATATAGTTAAACTTCAAGTACCACTAATCGTTAGTATCGGTAGTGGAAAAACATGGTATGATGCAAAATAATATCTTTTTAGTTGCTAAAAAAAATTTGAATTGATATACTCATTATAAGGAGGATATATGAAGAAAAAAAGACTTATCACAAATCTTGTTGTAATTGGACTTGTTGTTGTTGTTTTTATCGGAATATTTTTGTCACTTTGGTTGTCAGGCTATGACACAGGAGATAAAAATGTAGGTAACACACAATTCCAGATTTTTGCGAATAAAGAGGGTATGGAATATGAAGTACTTGGACTTGTAAGCGAAATTGCTCTTTTGGTTGCACTTGTTTTGGGTGCTTTATATGTTGTATGTTATTTGCTTGCATTCTTCGGTA
>CALWPE010000089.1 GCA_944383345.1 uncultured Clostridia bacterium
GAGACCATTCTTTCAGCCAGATGCTTTTTATCATTATGCAAATTCTAATATAAATTATCTAAAATTAAATATTCTCCTATGTCAAAATTTTTATCTAATTATAAAAGTATTATATCATACAATACCATAGTTTTCAACTTTTTGAATACTTATGACCATAACTTGTTATTACAAATACACAAGTAGTCTATCATTATCGTTTACATAGCAAAAAGGAATCACATCTATATTGTGATATTTTGTACCGGCGACAAAAACATAATTTTCTTTGTCTGTATGCTTTACATCTATTTGAAAAATTTTTGATAAAGATTTTACTATTACAGTATAATCAAATTTGCATATAGGATTGACTTTTATTTTATCGTGATAAAATTTCAAACCCAAATAACTTGATTTTAGCCACATATAAAAATCTAACGCAGTGACACTATGTTCCTTATATAATTTAAAAACCTCATCTAAACTGTTTGTGGTTATATCAATAAAGTTTGTGTAATATATTTGTTTTTTTAAATAATAATTTATTAAATTATTTATTTTTAAATTAGATGATTTAACTTTAATATTAAATATTTCATCAATTTTTTTAAAATAATTTTGTTTAATTAAAGGCAAGTAATCTTTCTTTATTGCTGTATTTGTATAATAAATTGAAAAATAATAATTTTGATTTGCTTTAATTTGTATTTGTTTAGACAATTTTATTTTTTTATATTTATATCCATTTAATTCAAAAGTATATTTAACTTTTTTATCACTAATAAAGTATTTCTTTTTATTTGTTTTTATATCAAATATACTGCATTCATTTTTTGATTGATTTATATATGATATTGTAAATGGCAAGTCAAAATTAAAATATACATCTATGTCATACGATTTACCCGAACTATTATCAATGTTTACACAATAAAAATCTCCATCGTAACTAAAATGTTCAACCTCGATTTTAACTTGATTATTTGAAAATATATAATGCTGTGTATTGTTGTCTACAATAAGTGCATATTGTAATTTTGCACCATTTAGACATATCTCGGTAATATCACTTTTATTACATTTGACTTTAAATTTATCATCTTGATATACATTTAACGACATAATAGATGTAAATAAATTCATAGAACAAAATTCATCATCAAGATACAACATATTGTCGCTATGATAGTCATTAAAGTATTTGTAACTAGTTACTGCGTTAAATTTACAATAAGTTTTTGCAATACTGATAGCATTAAGCAGATTTTTGTTCATAAAATCAAAATAAAGAATTGGAGCATTTGTATCTACTCCAAAATTTTTTAATGAATCAAAATCAATATTTTTGTTATAAAGTTTTGGTGTGTTAAATTTAGCACATGATATTATGTGGTCAATTAACATGATATCACTAATTGAGTTATCATAACTTTTGTATTCTAAAAAATTAAGGTTTAATTTTTTCGTATAATAAAAACCACATTTTTTTGCTATTTTAAATTTTATATCACTCTTTAGTAAAGCATTTGCACATTTAAATTTAAGCGCAAATAACATAATAAAAAATACAAGTAAAACAAAATATATCATGATAACATTATTGACAAAAAAAAGATATGTAACACCTGTTTACATATCCTTATTTTGTGCAGTTAGCCTATAAGCCGAGTTCTGTATTTGATGATCATCTATCTAGTTGTAATGTCTCCATTACAATCAAGCGGTATTTTTAAAAGACAATGCGAACAACATATGCGTCTTTTTTAACCTTGCCTCAGGTGGGGTTTGCAATGCCACTCTTGTTACCAAGTGTGCGGTGGTCTCTTACACCACCATTTCAACCTTACCTAAATAATTAGGCGGTATATTTTCTGTTGCACTTTCCTTAAAGTCACCTTCACCAGCAGTTAACTGGCACCCTGTTCTGTGAGGCTCGGACTTTCCTCATTATAGTCATAACAACTATACTGCAATCATCTGGCTAACTGCCCACTTACTATGACATAATTTTTTTGTTTTGTCAACATTAGCCAACAACAAAAATAGATTTAACTTTATTGTTTTTCCTATCTTTTATAAATGCCTGCATTATTCCATCTGCAGAAATTTTTATAGAAACACCATATTTAGCAAGTGTCTTTGCTGCAGCAAGTCTTCCACCTCCAGTTGAACCTGCTTCTATTTGAATAATTGCACCTATTGCTATTATTGTTCCATCACAGTCAATAATTGTAGCGCCATCAATAGCAACAAGTTCTTGTCTAAGTTTTCTATTCAATTCGTGAAACTTTCGACCTGCTATGCACTGCTTTAAAGAATTTGACTTTGTCAGCCCTCTACTCTTGATATAATCTTGATAATTTATATCTTCTTCTATAGGTGATTTTTTATCTAGGTTATATAACTTGTGAGATTCTTCAAGAAGTTGTTGTTTCTTTATATTGAAATATTTTTCGTCCATAATATCATTTATGTCAATATGTGTTAAAGCATTTTCAAGTTCATCTTTATTTATATATGCTAAGCAACCACCACTCCCAGCAAAAGAACAATCAAGTGCAGTAAAATAAATTGCTTTTCGTATTTCTTTAATTGTATGTGTGGTCCTATTTGACAATAATTGTATTATTTCATCATGGCAATAACTGCACCATACACCTCTTTTTTTACAATACATAAGTTCATGGTTCTTGAAAAGTAAAATCTCACCACCTTCAAGCAAAATTATACCTATTCTTTTATCTCCACAATATTTTGCAACACCGATATAATCATAAGGAGAAATTGTTGGTGCAAATCTTTGCTTTTCAAACATTACATGTCCAATTAAATAGCCTTCCTTATCTATTTCAATACAACTTTGTACACCGTTTGAAATTACGACAAAAAAATCTTTTCTAAAAAGATTTGAATAGTACAATGTGTCTGCCCTCTCAGGACAATTATTATATTCATTTATGATTATACCAAATGTAATTCTATTGCCTTCATAAGTTTTTCTAGCACATTTATCTAATTCTTGTATAACACCCAACAAAACATCACTTGAAACTTCGGTTAAGGAATTGCAAATTGCTTTTTCCATTGCTAATGTTTGTAGCCTTTGTTTATAAGTTTCGTCTTGAATATTATAATCGTTAATTTTATCTAATTCTTCAATTATGGCATGCATCAATTCAATGTCTGCATTTTTGAACGGTTGACTTCTTTTTATGATTAAACGATACTCATCTTCTTTATGAGGTTTAACAAGCATTGTACCCCCATTTCCTTGAGCAACTTCGCTATCACGATTTGTAGAAACATCTTCTCCAGCAATATGCGAACCTGTGAATAATGGCAAAATCAATTCTTGAACATATTTTGTAAATACCTCTTTGGTCATTTTTATTCCTTTAAATTTATGATATATTATTTGTAAGTAAAATTCAATGGTTTTTTTGAATAATTTTTATATTTTAAAAAATATCTCCCATATTTTCTTTTATAATACCTAGAGCCTTTGTTTCTATCCTTGAAATATATGACCTTGAAATACCCAATTTTTCTGCAACTTCTCTTTGAGTAAGTGCTGGAGTTCCATTTATACCATATCTCATTTTTATTATTTTTGCTTCTCTTTCAGTTAAATGTTTGTCAATAATATCTATTATTTTTTCAGTTAAAATATTATTTTCAACTACCTTGAAAACTTCTTCTTCTCCAGATGGTATTATGTCTGCTAGTTCTATATCGTTGCCATCTTTGTCCTGTCCTAAACTTTCTTCTAGCGAAAAAACTTTTTTATGCTTTTTGTTTAAACGAAGTAGCATAAGAATTTCATTTTCTATGCATCTTGCAGCATAAGTTGACAACTGCGTTCCTTTCCCATATTCAAATGAATTGATTGCCTTTATAAGTCCAATTGAGCCAACCGATATTAAATCGTCTGCCTCACCACTGCCCGAATACTTTTTGACAATATGTGCAACCAACCTTAAATTATGATTTATTAACTTGTCTCTTGCCTGCAAATCACCTTTCTTAAACTTTTCAAAACATTCTTTTTCTTCTTCTTGAGTAAGTGGTTTTGGGAACCCTTGTGCGTTGTTTATATATGATGAAAACATTAAGATTTTATTCATAAAAAGCACAAAATTTTCAAATATCATATAATCTCCTTTGAGATTATTTATATGTTGAAACATGTCGAATTTTGCTTGTACAATAAAAAAAGACCATGAGCATTTTCATGGTCTTTTATGTTTTAGTTTTACTCTTTAGGTGCATTTGCTATGTCAGCATCACCGTTTGCATCAGCATTTTTAAGTTCTTCAATTTTAGCATTTGTTTCTGCAATATCTGCTTTAAGATTGTTACTATTTTCTACAAGAATGTTATAAGTATTTTCAAGTATTGGCAATCTTTCTTTGTTCTTTTCAAGAATTTCTTCACAATGAGCAACACTTGCTTTTAATCCGTCCAAGAGTTCTTGGTCTTCTTCAAGTTTCTTTGCCTTTTCTTCATCAATATCACCAAAGTTATTTACACCATAGAGAATAACTCTTTGTTTTGCAACAATAGACTCTCTTCTACGAAGTTTTCTTTGGTCATTTTCAAGACTCTTTCTAACCCTTGCAAGAGGTAAATATTCCTTCTTAACCTTCTTTAACTGTTTGTCATTATCTTTAAGTCTTTGAGTTAATGTCTCAAGGCGTTGTTCATACTCTTCCAATGTAAGATTTGCATCACTTGTAACTTCTTCTGTCTCTTCATCAAGTTTGTCTTCTGCTTGTTCTGCTCTGCGTTTATATTCTTCAAGTTCTGCTTTTTGTTTCTCGAGTTCTGCCTCAAGTTCTTTTACTCTTGCGTCATCAACTGGAGCAACTTCAACTGGTTCTTCAGTTTCTTCTGTTTCTTCAGTTGTTGCCTCGGTTTCTTCTTCCTTTGGCTCTTCTGCTGGAGTTTCGTTTTCAGCAACTTCTTCTGTATTCTCTTCTTTTGGTTCTTCAACTATTTCTTCATCTTCGTCAAAGAAAATATCATCAAGGTCTATATCGTCATCTTTTTCGTCTTTATGCTCTTCTTCAGCAGGTTTTTCTTCTTCTTTTTTAGCATCTGCTTCTTCTTGGGCTTTCTTTTGTTCTTCAATGAACTTTTCTCTTTCTTGTCTAAATGCTTCTTCTTCTGCCCTAAGTCTTGCATAAGCCTCGTCAAGTTTTTGGTCATTTAATGCTGCTTCTTCTTCATCTGCTTTTTGCAAATCTACATCAGCATAACCTTGTGTTTGCTCTGGTTCTTGCTCAACATAATTAAGTTGTTGAGGTTGAGGCTGAGGTTGTTGTGCCTGAGTGTATGTAATCTGCTCTGGTTGTACAACATTTTCTTCCTTTGTTTCTTTTTTTGCTCTTGACTCTGAGTCAAGGACATTAAGCAACAAGTTGCCTAAGAATACGACAACAAAGCCGCCTACGATGATGATTCCGATTACTGCTAATACATTTAACAATACATCTAACATAATAAACTTTCCTTCCTTTTTATTTTTTTTAAGTAACTTGCTATAACAATGGTGGAGACGGCGAGAGTCGAACTCGCGTCCGAAAAAGCCTCAATGGACTTTTCTACATGTTTAGTTTGTGCTTTAATTTCGTTTTCAAGTCTTCCACAAACAAAATACTTAATCACTAGCCAATAAATAAGATTGAAAGCCTTGGCAAACTATCAAAATTTTGTGTCTATTCCCATCTATTTACCACGACACAAAGTAAATAGATTGCTAAATGCCCTTAGGCAGCCATAGCAACGGCGTTATTGTTGTTTGCGTTTAAGCATTTTTCGGTTTTTAGATAGTCCGTATCTATCACATGCTTTGCATCCAATGCTGTCTTCCCCGTCGAAACCAAAAGCGTCCCCGCTAACAACTCCCCTGTTCTCTCTCAATTTCCCTTTTTATGGTTTTTTGTTTGAGAACTTATCACTTATCATAAAGTTTTTTACCTTTAGCAATAGCAATTTCTAATTTAACAAGACCTTGTTTTACATAAACTTTTAACGGTATTATGCTATTCCCTTTTAACTTTTGTTGCTTTTCAATCTTGTCAATTTCAAACCTGTTTAGTAGCAATTTTCTTGTCCTTAATGTAGATGGAATGTAACTTGTTGCCTTGTCATATGGTTTAATATATGCATTTTTTAGAAAAACTTCCGCATTTTTAACCGATATGAAAGCATCATTTATGCTCATTCCACCAGCCTTAATTGACTTTACCTCGCTACCTTTAAGTTCAATGCCTGCCTCATACGAATCTAAGATAAAATAATTATGATAGGCTTTTTTGTTATTGCAAATTATCTTAACTGCACAGCCCATTATATCACCTCTTTTTTTATTTTTCAATACCCAAATTGCATATTTTTATATAAAATTACAATTTTTTCATCATTAGTCTAGTACAAAATCAACTTTACGCTCAGCCAAACTTACAGCAACAACTTTAATCTTTACTTTATCTCCAAGACTGTATACATGAGAATTGCCTTTAAGTTTTAATGATTTTTCAAAAAACAAATAGTTGTCTTGTGGCAAATCATCTATTTTAACCAACCCCTCTACAGTGTTTTCTAGTTCAACATAAAAACCATAATTTGTAACACTGCTTATTATTCCTTCGAAACTTTCACCTAGATGAGATTTAATATAAACTGCTTTAAACAAATCATCAACATCTCTCTCTGCTTCATCGGCATTTTTTTCTGTTTCACTTGACCTAAATGATGCATCAAGAACAAAATCCGAAAGTTGTTCTTTTCTTGCTTTTGAAAGTTTAGTTTCTAAACATTCCTTAATTATTCTATGAATACAAAGGTCAGGATATCGCCTAATTGGTGAAGTGAAATGACAATAGTTTTCAAGACTAAGTCCAAAATGTCCAAGATTTTCATCTAAATATCTTGCTTTTTGTAGCGAACGCAAAATAACTTTGTTTGCAATTTCAGTATAATCTTTATCTTTTGTTAAAGTTAAAAGATTTTGTATGAATTTTGGTGTAACATTTACAGAATTTGGTGTGTTTATACCTAAATTTTCCAAAAAATCACAAACATTTTTAATTTTTTCAAGCACTGGTTTTTCGTGAACTCTATACACAAAAGGTACTTTAAGTTCGCAAAAATGCTTAGCGACAGTTTCATTTGCTATAATCATAAAATTTTCTATAAGTTTGTGTGCATCGTTTCTTTCACGCTTACTTAAAAATGTTACATTGAAGTTTTCGTCAACAACTATTTCGCTCTCAGCAATCTCTAAATCAAGCGCCCCATTCATAACACGCTTTCTTTCAATAATCTTGCTAAGTTCATTCATAAGTTTAAGGTCATCTTCAATGTCTGCTAATTTTTCTATATGCTCACCACACAGCACAGAATATGCTTCATCATACGTTAAACGATGACAAGAATTTATAACACTTTCATAAATGTCATAATCAATTACATCACCTTTGTCGTTAATACGCATTTCAACAGATAATGTTAATCTATCTTGTTTTTCATTGAGCGAGCATATACCGTTCGAAAGTTCTTTTGGAAGCATTGGTAAAACCATATTTGGAAAATAAACGCTTGTTCCCCTTGTGTATGCTTCTTCATCTAATGCAGAGCCCATTTTGACATATTCGCCTACATCTGCAATATGAACACCAAGAATATAGTCTTTTCCTTCTTTTTTTATTGAAACAGCATCATCAAAATCTCTAGCATCTGCACCATCTATTGTAAAGATTTTAAGGTTTCTTAAATCTTTTCGTGAGTGGAACGATGTAACCTTTTGTGGAATTTTCTTTGCCTCTTGCATTACATTCTCTGGAAAGGTTTCGTATAGTCTATGCTCCCTAATTATTCCCAATTCCAAACTTAGTACATCATCGCTTTGTCCTAATATCTCTACAACTTCACCAGTGACTCTTTTTGGATTTTTTCTAATTATTTGTACAACAACCCTTTGATTGTTTTGTGCTTTTTTAGTCAATTTTTGAGGAACAAAAACCTCTAAATTTAATTTTTTATTGTCTGGAACAACAAGTGCATCTTTTTTGTTTATATAGGTTATTGTCCCAACAATTTTTTTATTGACATTTTCAAGTATTGAAACGACTTGACACTCTGTTGATTTATCTGTAAAAGATGTGATTTTTGCAAGAACCAAATCTCCATCAAGTGCACCCATAAGAAAGCGTTTTGGTATAAAAAAGTCTGGAAGATTTTTATCAACAGGAATTAAAAATGCATATCCTTTTGTTGTGCCTGCTACTTTTCCTTTTATAAAGTTATTATCTGCTACTTTGTACTGACCTTTTCTATACTCGAAAATTTCACCCCTTTTTAACATAGCATTTATAATTTGTCCTATTTCTTTTGGTGTCTTTGTAAATTTACCAGCAAAAAATAGTATCATATCGTTGTATGATGAAAATTTAATATTACTTGTTTTTAAAAACTCTAAAATTTTTTGTTTCATAATATAAATAATAACATAAAAAGCAGTACTTTCACAACAATTTTTAATATTTATACTTTTGTAAACTTTAAAAATTTAAAAACTTTTATCATTTTAGTAGTTTTCGATTATTTTATTTAATTCCATAAAGTCTGATGATGTTAAAATACCTACAGGAGTTTCGCCCATTTTTCCATTCTTTGTTAAAATTATGCAAAGCAATTTTCTATTTGTGAAAAACATATTCATAACATCTTCAATAGTTACATCTATGCTTGCAACTGCATAATACTGTGAACTTGAAGGAATTGTTACTATTTCTTCAATTGTCTTGTGCTGTAAAAATTCGGTATCATCACCACCCTGCAATAAGAATTTGCCGAAAGCATCTATTATTTTTTGCCCATTTGCAACACCAATTAAAACCCCATCTTTAAAAACTGGTATGTTTGAATAAGATGTTTGTGCCATGATTTCAATAGCCGACTGAACAGGAACATCGTATGAAATTGTAAATACATCATGAACGCAATTTGTTTCAATTACCTTAGGTGGCGTGGTGATTAGTCTTGCAATTTTTTCAATTTTTTCAGTGACATCAATGTGTGGTTCTGCAATTAAGAATTTATCATTTGATTTGTGTACAATAGCATTTCTTAGCCTACCAAAATCAATTAAATCATCTTCATATTTTCTCACAATGTGATTTTGTACAACTGCTTTTCTTATCATATCTGAAAAACTTAAACTTCTTTTAAAGTTATGTTGTACCCTAAGTGCATAATCGATTTTGTTATAAGCATCAATAAATCTAGTAGCGTTTGACTTTTGTTTTTCCATAGTTACCTCACTATTAGTTTATTGATAAATTAAAAAAAATGCAAATGTTTAAAGCATTTGCAAAAAATATGTTGCATTTTTTTTAAAAATTAACTATACTACCATTGCTGTGCTAAACGGGGAGTTAGTGGTTCCCTGAATCTACAATCCACTATATGTAGAGTTGACCAACTAACTGAGGTTTGTGCACATATATTAGTTTTTCATTCATTCTATGTTGAAATCAATGTCTTGCGTAGTAAAACATTTGTGAACCATGTGAGGACCTGACGGTAGCAACATTAAGCAGATGGTATATTGTCGCAAGGTAGCGTTGATGGAGTAGATTGTTTGACGAGCGGTATGTGTGGACTTATCGAATTAGTCGCACAGCTTTTTTTTATTTATTTTCAGTATTTTGTGTGTTTTGGGCGACATTTATATTGAGTGCAGAATAAATTTTTTCTTTGCATTTATCACGGTCAAAGTCGCTTGATACAAATATGCTAATAACATTTATTCCCAACTTTGATAAAATTTCATGCAAAAATGGGTCTTGCTCATCAAGCATTTCATCACCATACGATTTATCATAAATATCAAGCACAAGTGCTACTGACATATTGTTTTCATTAAAGATTACATAATCCAAAGTTTTATCAGCGATTAAACGAAATATGGATTTATCTCCGTCTGGTCTTAATAAGTCAACGATAGAAACTTTAGGTACACATATATATTGTTTAGGCAATATCAAATTAAGATACTTCCAAAACAATATCTCTTTTCTTATCATATATGGAGATTTAACTGTTAAATGTACATTTTTAATTGTAGTTTCCTTTGGTGCAATTTTTGATTTTTTTACCTTTTCTTTCTTTGGTTTATGAGGTTTTGCACGCTGTATGTTTATAAATTTTACCAAATAGAATAATGCAAGCAGTAAAACTGCTACACCTATTATTATCCAAATTACCATATTATTTCTCCTTTAGTGCCAATCAATTGGTGTTTTCCCTAATTTTGTCAATATATCATTTATTTTTGAAAAATGTTTACAACCAAAAAAGCCATTATATGCCGACAAAGGACTTGGGTGCGCTGCTGTGAGTATATAGTGCCATTTGTTTGTAATAAGTGGCATAACATTTTTTGCATTATTGCCCCACAAAACAAAAATTACAGGGTCTTTCCTATCATTTAATTTTTTTATAATTTCACTTGTAAAAGTTTCCCAACCTATACCCTTATGAGAATTTGCGAATCCTTTTCTTACGGTTAATACTGCATTTAAAAGCAAAACACCTTGTTTTGCCCAACGACTTAAATCACCGTTTTGAATACAATCAATGTCCAAATCAGATTTTATCTCTTTAAAAATATTTACAAGAGATGGCGGAATCTGGCATGTTTTTGGAACCGAGAAACTCATTCCCATAGCCTGACCTTCTTCATGATAAGGGTCCTGTCCAACGATAACAACTTTAACATCGTCATATTTTACATAGTTTAGTGCTGTGAACACTTTATCCATAGGAGGATAAATTGTATAGTTGTTGTATTCGTTTGTCAATTTTTGTTGCAAAGAAACAAAATATGATTTAGAAAATTCATCTGACAAAATATTGTACCAATTTTTGCATAACTTCAACATAATTTTATTATATCACTACGCTTTAAAATGTCAAATTGCGACAATAAGTTTATTATATTAAACATATAAAATCATTTGCAAGAATTTTATAGTTATGATATCTTTATTATGAAGGAGTTTATTATGAACATTGCAGATATAAACAAGTCACTAATTGGTTCTATGTCTATCTCCCCAGTTAGTGCAACAGAATGGGAAATTCATACTGGTGCAGTTTTCCAAAATGGAGATGAAATCAAAATATATTTGGTAAATGACAAAAATAATTGGCACCTATCTGACAAAAAGAACACCTTAAAACTCATGAATGAAATGTATGATTTAAAGGCTCCAGATGTCAAATCTTGTATCAGTGCAGTTTTAAGAATTTATGGATTTACTATTAAATCTGGCGCACTCACTGCAAATGTTATTGATGATATCCATATCGTTAGCCTAGTGTACAATTTTATTATGTGTATTGGGCAACTTGCAAATATGTATGTTTTCTTTGATAAACCTGAATAATAAAAAAGCATGTACTAAATTAAGTACATGTTTTTTTACATTTCAAATTCATTTTCTTTTTTATTTTTAGTTTTTAAATTTGCTAAATCAATGTGGTAAGTTACCCTATTGCCATAATCATTTACATACAGATTCAAATCGTTTGAAGTAATAAAGTTGTTGTGCATTGCTAAACTTCTTGGATTTGCTTTGTTTATCGTCGCCATTATCTCATCGGCTTTAAAATCTTTTTTTAATATACAACAACTTTTTTTAAGTAGCATTGAACCAATACCCATATTTGTATATTCCTTTGATACATGAATAAACTCTAGGACAAAAGAATTAGTTTTTTCTCTTTGTGTGTAGATTGTATATCCAACTGGTTCGCCCTTTAAATAAAGCATAAATACAAAATATCTATCAAACTCAAATGATTTTTCTAAAAGATTTTTTAATTCTTCCCTATCTCTTTCAAAATCATAATTATCATCTAAATATGTATCTTCATTATCATCACTAAATTCAGATACTGACTCATAACTTGCAATAACACGATTGCAGTCATTTGAAATACGATTTATATCTTTTTTTAAATCATCATCAACAAGTAATTGTAAAGAATATAACTTATTTTTAAAAACTTTCTTCATAAAAACCTTCCCTACCTTTATATAATACCACAATATACAAGCATTATCAATACTTATCTTTATTATAGGACTGATTCATAACAGAAAAAATTGTTGCCAGGCTATCATCTTCGGCTGCCTTATTGTTGTGAATAGCGCCACATTTTGTACACCTATATGTGATAATATAACCTTTTTTTGCTGATGGACTGCAAGATATAGGAACCATAAGCCCTTTACAATCGTTTTGTCTGTCACCCGGAGTATTATCAACATGCAAACTACACAAACATTTTGGACAATGGTCACGAGAAGTATACCCAAGTTTATTCACTTTTGCGTGACAATTAGCACAAACAAAGCCATCATCATTTTTACTAAATATCTTTGTCATATAGCATTATGCTAACACAAAAACAACTTTAAGTAAATATTTTTTACAATTTTGTTGACATAAAAATAAGTCTGTGATATTATACACAATGTCGTATATGTGCGGGTGTAGCTCAGTGGTAGAGTCCCAGCCTTCCAAGCTGGTTGCGAGGGTCCGATTCCCTTCACCCGCTCCACACCATTATATTATATGGGTTTGTAGCTCAGTTGGATAGAGCAGTGCCCTTCTAAGGCAAAGGTCGGGGATTCGAATTCCTCCAAGCCCACCAAAACAAAAAACCAAAATCAGATTTTGATTAAAAAATATCTGTTTTTGGTTTTTTTATAATAAGTAAAGAAATTGTTTTATCTATCATATATATAGTCTGTTTATAAAAAAGCACCGCTTTAATGGTGCTTTTTGTTTTAGTATTAAACTATACTTTTTTTCTTAATATATCGCCTTTCTCTAATGGTAAATCGGTGTAAATATATAATCTTTGTTGCACATCTTTTGCGTCTTGAACATCTTGACCTTTTTCATCAGTCATCTTGTTTAATTTTATAATCTTATTAAAACAAGCAGTTGGAGATAACACTTCAAGTTCGTCACCTACTTTAAAACGGTTTCTTTGTTCCACCAAAACTTTTTCTCCATCGCCATTTTTAATAACATATGCCATATATTCATGTGTTTGCACTGGTGAAGATGATTCTACACTCTCTTTGTCGTTTGCACCAAGATAAAACCCTGTCGTGTAATTTCTATGACTTGATTTCTTCAATTCATTTTTTAACATCTCTATATCTTGTTGTGTTATATTTTCACCCCAGTCAAGTGCACGCCTATATGCATTTACAACATTTGCGACATAATAAGGAGATTTCATTCTTCCTTCAATTTTAAAACTCGTAACCCCTGCCTTTTCAAGTTCTACCAAGTGGTCAATCATCATAAGGTCTTTTGAATTTAATATATATGTTCCCCTATCATCTTCTTCTATTGGGTACTGCTCACCCTTTCGTGACTTTTCTGATATTGTATATTCCCATCTGCATGGCTGAGCACAAGCACCACGATTAGCGTCACGACCTGTGAAATAATTTGAAAGCAAACACCTGCCACTATATGCCATGCACATTGCTCCATGAACAAATGCTTCAAGTTCTATATCTTGTGGAATTTTGTTTCTTATTTGTTTTATCTCGTCAATAGATAACTCTCGTGCTAAAATTATTCTTTTTACTCCAAGTCTTGCCATAAAATTTATTGCATAACTATTTAAGATATTTGCCTGTGTGCTGACATGAATTGTTAAACTTGGTGCATATTGTTTTATAAATTCAATTATACCAAGGTCTGATACTATTACTGCATCTACTTTATAATTTGTCAATTCATCAAGATATTCTTTTAATCCATCAAAATCACTTTCATGTGCCAATATATTGATTGTGATATATACCTTTTTGTTAATGCTATGAGCATATTTTGTTGCTTCTTCTATTTCATTATCAGAAAAATTCCCAGCAAAAGCCCTAAGCCCAAATTTTTTACCAGCAAAATAGACTGCATCTGCCCCAAAACGAAATGCTGTCTCCATTTTTTCAAAAGTACCAGCCGGTGCTAATAGTTCTACCATATTTTCTCCATCTACATTGTAACAATAGCATTTTACATTTAATAAGTCAATTATTTAAGTCTTATAACTCGTTGTGTACTGCCCAGACCAATAATATGGAATATACCACCGAATGTTTCAAAATTTCGTCTTGACAATAGTTTTTCTACAATATAAATATCTTTTGGAGAAAATTTAACAGAAATTCCACATGATACATTGACTTTTCGTGGAGTATTTATTATTTGGCATTGAACTTTGTATGAACTAAGCAAATTCGCAAAATTTATTGTTTGTGAGCGTGCCCTAAATACAACTATATAATAATCCATAATTTATTCTCCTTTGTAGTCAATATTTGATATTATTTCATATCATATTACTATATGATTTATTTTGATAACAGTGCAACAACATCAATAAAACCAAAAGAGGTTATAAATGCCGTTTTAGACGGGCTTACAAAGTATAGTGCAAATCCCGGTCGAAGCGGACATAAATTAAGTATGCTATGTGCACAAAAAGTGGAAAATGTTAGAGAAAGTGTAAAAAACTTCGTCAATGCTGATAATGTTGTTTTTACAGAAAATTGTACTGACGCACTCAATTTGGCAATAATTGGAACAATGAAAAAAAATGCTCACATAATACTAACATCAAATGACCATAATGCAACAGCAAGGCCAATATTTGAAATGGCAAAAAAATATAATATAGAAGTCAGTGTAGCAACTCCAAGTACTTTAGGAATAATCACCGAAAACGATATATCAAAACACATAAAAGAAAACACATATCTTGTGTGTGTCAATCATATGTCAAATGTAGACGGAGAAATTGCAGATATAGAAAATATTGGTGCTTTATGCAAAAAAAATGGCATACTATTTCTAGTTGATGGGGCCCAAAGCATAGGACATATAAAAGTAGATATGAAAAAATGCAACATAGATATGTTGGCAATTGCTCCACACAAAGGTTTATATTCGCCACAAGGAGTTGGTACTCTATGCTTTTTAAATTCCGTAAAACTTAATCCAATTCGCTTTGGTGGAACTGGTACTGAAGGCGAAAATTTATACCAGCCAACTACATCTCTTGAAAGGTTTGAAAGTGGTACATTGCCTACTCCAAATATCTTGGGGCTAGGAGCAGGAATTGAATTTGTAAAATCACATTTTAATGATATAAATTCCAAAATTGACGATTTGTCAACATACTTAAATTTTGAACTTAGTCAAATTAGTGGCGTAAAAGTTTACACTCACCCAAATAATGCTTATGGTGTTATTGGTTTTAATATTAAAGATTTTGGTTCGACCGAAGTCGCCCAAATTTTAAGTGATAAATATAATATTTGTGTACGAGGAGGCCTGCACTGTGCAGGTCTTAAACATAGGTTTTTAGGCACACTAGAACAAGGAGTCGTAAGAGCATCACTTTCTTATTTTAATACATTTACAGAATGTGAAAAATTTATTCGAGCAATTAAACAAATAGCTAAAATGTGACATAAAAAAACTTGCCCCATGGCAAGTTTTTTTGTTATTTTCTGTTTGCA
>CALWPE010000090.1 GCA_944383345.1 uncultured Clostridia bacterium
CCATCTTTACCAATACCTGAGTCATATAAAAGGTTTACAATATCCTTTAATCTTACAGGTGTACGATTGATAAGGTATGCACTTTCGCCACTTCTATACAATTTACGAGTTATTGCGACTTCATCATTGTCATAATTAAAGTACCTATCAGTATTGTTAAAAATTAAAGTAACTTCACAATAGGACAAACTCTTTCTTTTCTCTGTACCATTAAAGATGACATCTTGCATACTAGAACCACGGAGCAATTTGCTACTTTGCTCTCCAAGAACCCATCTTATAGCATCACTAACATTACTTTTTCCACAACCGTTTGGACCTACAATCGCAGTAATACCAGAATCAAATTTAATAACTGTTTTATCTGCAAATGACTTAAATCCTGCAAGTTCTATTTGTTTAAAATTCATTGTTTCTCCTCAATTTTATCAAGTATTTTTTGTGCTGCTTCTTTTTCTGCAATTTGTTTACTGCTACTTTGTGCTATCATTGAATAATTACCCATTGTCGCACGAACTGTAAATGTTGGATTATGTGCTTGTCCTGTTTGGCTTAAAAGTTCATAATTTACAACCAAGCCATCTTTTTGTGCAATTTCTTGAAGTCTTGACTTACTATCCAAAAGTTCAAGGGATTTTTCGTTATCCAAAAATATGTTATCAAGAACAAACTTTTCACAAACATCAAAATTTGAATCAAGATATATCGCTGCAACAAGGGCTTCAAACATATCACATTTTATTGACTTTGTTAGACACTTACAACTTTTACCAAGTCTTACATATTCGCCCAATTTTAAAGTGTCAAAAACTTGACTTAAATTGTCCATCGACACTGTATGCGAACGCATTTTTGTAAGAGTGCCTTCATCATACTTTTTATCCTTAAAATAGAACTTTGCAACCAAAAAATCTAAAATGCTATCGCCTAAAAACTCCAATCTCTCATAATTTTCTGGGCCATAAGACGAGTGAGTTAGTGCTCTTTTTAATAACGAATCATCTTTAAAGACATAATCTTTAACTTTAAACATTATGCTCTCCTGTATTTAAAGTTATTTCAGGCATATTTTCAATCATTGCTTTAATATGTTCATTGACTTTATTTATTTCAAGTTTTCTAGCCTGTTCAATCGCTGCACAAATGGTAATATCTTTACTTGAACCATGTGATTTAATTATTGTCTTTTTACAACCTATAAATATAGAGCCACCATACTTGTTGTAATCAAGTTTGTCTTTTACTTTGCTTAATGAGCGTTTGCAAAATAGTGCACCTATTTTGCTAAATATTGTACTTAGCATAGCCTGTTTCATAACTTTTGTTGTAAACTTGACAGCGCCTTCAACTGATTTTAAAAGTATGTTCCCAGAAAATCCATCGGTAACCATAACATCAACATCGCCTGTCATGAAGTATCTTGCTTCAACATTTCCAATAAAATTTATTGGTAGTTGTTTTAAAAGTGGATATGTTTCCTTGCAAAGTTCGTTACCTTTTTTCTCCTCACTTCCGTTAGATAAAAGTGCAACTTTTGGGTGTTCAACTCCAAACATGATTTTATAATATAGCGAACCCATCAGGGCAAAATGGCAAAGATTTATAGGCTTACATTCAACATTCGCTCCACAGTCAATTAGGCACACCATCCCTCCCTTTGAGGTTGGAAAAAATGGTGCAAGTGCAGGACGAGAAACGCCCTTAATTCTTCCAATCTTTAAAAAACCACCAGTAAGAACTGCACCTGTTGAGCCTGCGCTAATTAAAGCAACGCAAGAATCATTATTTTTTAAATAATCAAAAGCAACTACAAGTGAAGAATTGGTTTTGTGCTTTATTGCATCAGTTGGCACATCGTCGTTAGTGATAACATCTGGTGCATTTATTATTCTTAAACGAGATTTGTTGTATTTTTTTACTTTTAACAATTCGTTAAGTTTTTTTTCATCTCCTGTCAAAACTATTTCAATATCATCAAATTTATTTAAAGCCATTATAGTGCCGTTGACAACACAATCTGGGGCATGGTCACCACCAAAGGCATCAATAACTATTTCCATATCATCTCCTAGGCAATATTATACTAAGTTTAATAATAATATAAACAATAAAAAAAAGCAAGTATTTCCCCTAATACTTGCCTTAGTTTTAAAATAATTTCGCCACTACTATGCTTTTTGTTGTTTTTGAGTTTCAACGACCTTTTTACCATTGTAATATCCACAATGTGGACAAACTTTGTGTGGCTGTTTTTGTGCATGGCACTCTGGACACTCAACAAGAGTAACTGTGCTTGCTTTGAAGTTTGCAGAATTTCTTGTATTTCTTCTTGCCTTTGACACTTTGCGTTTTGGAACTGCCATTTTATCCTCCTATATTGAACTTGCCCATAAAGGCAGTTATTTTTAACTTTATTATTATAATATCAAATTATGGTCATGTCAACAAAAATTTTGTTATTTGCAAAGTCTAATGCAATCTCTTGCAATAACCAACTCTTCGTTTGTTGGAATTCTGTATACTTTTACTTTGCTATCCTTTGTTGACAACTCTTCAACCGTACCTCTTGGTAAGTGATAGTTTTTCTCTTTGTCAAGTTTGATTCCTAAAAATTCAAGGTCAGATGTACTATAATCTCTAACATCTTCTTGGTTTTCACCTACTCCACCTGTAAATGCAATACCATCAAGTCCGCCCATTGCTGCAGCATAAGAACCAATGTATTTTTTAATTCTATATGCAAGCATTTCAATTACAAGTTTTGCCCTAACATTTCCAGCATCTATCTGTGCATTGTTATCACGCATATCAGATGAAACACCATTTATTCCAAGAACACCACTTTTCTTATTTAGATAATTTGTTATTTCTGCTATTGTCCAACCTGTTTTGTTGGAGATGTACTCAAGTACTGATGCGTCCAAATCTCCACATCTTGTACCCATGATAAGACCTTCAAGTGGAGTAAATCCCATAGATGTATCAATACTCTTACCATATTTTACTGCACAAACACTTGAACCATTTCCAAGATGAATTGTAATCAATTTTAACTGCTCAATTGGTTTACCTATACATTTTGCGAGTTCTGAGGAAACATACTTATGTGATGTACCATGAAAACCATATTTCCTTATTTTCCAATCTTTATATGCTTCATATGGAAGACCATAAAGATATGCATAATCAGGCATAGTTTGGTGAAATGCTGTGTCAAATACTGCAACATTTGGTTTATCTGGACAAAGTTTCATACATGCCCTAATACCTGCAATATTTGCTGGCATATGAAGTGGCCCAAGTGGTTTTAAATCTTCAAGATTTTTTAAGACTTCATCGTCAACAATAACACTATCTTTATAAATCTCACCACCATGAAGCACACGATGTCCAAATACTTCAACTTCATCAAGCGACTTTAAAACACCAATATTTTTATCGGTTAAAACTTTAAACACTTCACTTATTGCCTCTGTGTGTGATGGCATATAAACATCTATAACCTTTTCAATACCATTTGCCTTATAAACCACAAAAGAATCGGTTAAACCAATCTTTTCACAGTTTCCTTTGGCAATAACTTTTTCGCCGTCCATATCAAAAAGTTGATATTTAAGTGAACTACTACCTGCGTTAATAACTAATACTTTCATTTCTTCTCCTTACATTGCAATACTGTGATTGCTGATAAATTTATTATGTCCTCAACTGTTGCTCCCCTTGATAAGTCATTTACTGGCTTTGTAAAGCCTACAGCAATTGGACCTATTGCACAAAGATTTCCAAAATAAGAAATTGCTTTGTAACATATATTAGCCGAATTTAAATCGGGAAATATCAATACATTATTTTTACCATAATAACTAGCATTTTCGCCAAGTTTAAGTTTTGCAACATGCTCTAGTAGTGCACAATCAAGTTGGACTTCGCCTTGTGCAAATATATCTTTATTTTTTTCTTTAAACTTTAGACATGCTTCTCTTACCTTATCAACACTTTCACCTTTTGCACTTTGTGATGTTGAATATGATAAAAATGCTACTTTTGCATTATGGTTTGTAAGTTTCATATATTCTTTTGCAGTGCGCTCTGCAATTCCACAAAGTTCATCACTGTTTGGATTCACTACAAGTCCACAATCAGCCAACGCAAAAGGATTATCTGTCAATTTGTTTTTCCCAACCATAAGCATAAAAGAACTAACCAAATCATCGCCCCTTAAAAGTTGAAGTGCAGGTTTAAATGTCCTAGCAGTTGGGACTTCTGCACCAGCGACCATTCCATCAGCATAACCAAATTTTACAAGCATTGTTGCAAAATAAAATGGGTCCAAAATAAGTTCTTTCGCTTCGTCTTCTGTCAAGCCCTTATCTTTTCTTGCTTCATATAATGATTGTGCCATTTCGTTTGTTTTTTCAAAAGTTTTTGGGTTTAAAATTGTGTAATTCTTTAATACCTTATTTTGCATAACAAGCGAACTTTCATCACCTATTAAAATCACATCACATATTCCATGTTTTTTTAGATAAATGACTGCCTTTTTAACTCTATCTGAAAAAGCAACCTCTGGAAAAACTAAAGTTTTGTGTTTTTGTTTCGCTTGTTTTCTTAAATATTTAAAAAAATTCATATGTCCTCTTCTAAGTAAAACAATACATTCATATAGTACAATAACAATTATCAATTTGTCAAAAAGTTTTATGAAAAAATTTTTATCTATTGCCATTATAATTATACTAATTCCCATTGTTGTATCTCCGGCAACATATATATCTGTATGTTTTAAAGCACTAATAGTTTGGGCAACAGCGCTTGTACCTTCTTTATTGCCATTTTTTATTTTTACCAAACTACTGACATCACTTGGCTATGTAAAAGATATCTCAAATTGTTTTGGTAAACTTATGTATAACACATACCATGTCCCACCAATTTCGTCATATGCTTTTATAATGAGTATTTTAACCGGATACCCTGTTGGTAGTAAACTGATATCAAATTTATACGAAAACCAATTTTTGTCTAAAAATGATGCAAAAAAATGTATATCTTTTACTTCAAATTCTGGACCAATGTTTATTATTGGAAGTGTTGGAACTGGTATGCTAATTAGTCCAAGTGCTGGGTATATTTTGTATGCTTCGCATATATTAGGTGCACTTATAAACGGAATATTATACAGGGGCAAAAAACAACCAGCAGTTGCACCATATTTGAAACTTCAAGAAAATAAAAGTGACAATATTTTATCAAGTAGTGTTATGGATAGTGTGATGTCGGTTCTTCTTATTGGTGGAATAGTTGCGATTGCATTTATAATTATAGAAATTTTAAACAATTTGAATGTATTTTTCCCAATCGTGTACATATTACAAAAAATTGGAGTTGATGCAGACATATCAACAAGTGTAATAAATGGGTTCTTTGAAATCACTAAAGGTTGTATGGATATTTCAACACTTAAAGTATCAATGTACACAAAAACTGTGTTTTCAAGTGCAGTTATATCATTTGGTGGGATATCTACTGCTATGCAGTCAATGGCTTTTTTAAAAAATATAACTGGGTATGGATACTTTATTAAACAAAAAATGACACATGCGATTTTTTCTACAATCGTATGTGCCATACTGGGAATTGCCTTAATTTAAATAATAATCTTCAAGTTTTTGTTTCATATCAGCAACCAAAAACTTCAAAGAATGTGCTTTATTTACCATATATGTTAGCCCAACAACATAAGCACTTAAATTTTTTATATCAAGTTTTTTAACACAATCTTGCATACACAAGATATAATAATCAAGGTCATTTCTTAAATTTTCTTTTATCTTTTTATCTGACTTTAATTCATCTTTCATCTGGCAAAGAATTATATTTGCTTCTTCCATAAGTTTTGAAAGATTCCCACCTTCATACACTTGATTTTCAGTTTGATTTGTGTCTTCACTGGTTGTGTTTACTTTGTCACTATCTTCCTGTGCATTACTATCTTTGACTTCATTTGTTTGGTTTTGTGCACCATTTTTGTCCAAATCAAAACAATACGCAATAGCCTCTCTAAATGGAACGACAACAGTTTGTGCAAAATTTTCAAATTCATTCATATTTTCACTTGTGAAATAATTTTTCACAAACTCGTGAAAATTGAGTTTTTTATCTCTTATATCAACAAAAATACAAAATACCAAAGGTAGTACAATCGCTTTACTTTCTGGCATTACAAAATAACCATCTTTTGTTGGTAATTTTACTTTCGCTCTATTAAATTCTTTATCAAAATTGAAATTTTGCATACATTCTGCTATCAAGTCATAAATTTCTTTTGAATCGCTGATGTTTTGCAAAATTTTTGCTATTATATTCTCTGCAAAAATAAATCTTCCGTTTATAAGTTCATCGCAACTTGCAAGACATGCTTGAACATTTTTTAGTGCTGTGTCACTTAACATATTTTCTCCTTAGTGTGTTTTTAGTGTACCACATATAATATAATTTTTCAACATTTATAACTAAATCAAATACACATTTTTGATGCTACCCTTAGGTGTATTATTTATATATATATTTGACTAATAATACTTGGCTATGCTAATATATAATTAAATGGAGAACAAATGGACAACCGAGAACAAGAGACAACGCTATATAAACTAATTGTTTTGTTTGTACTTGAAAAGATTGAAATTCCACTTACGGAGCAATCTATAATTGATATCTGCTATGGAAAAAACAACTGGATTGACAACTATATGGAATGTAAAGAAATCATATACAACCTAGTTGAAGCAGGATTTATCTACAAAACAAATGGTAATAGTGAAGAAGATAGATACACAATAACCTACACTGGCAGAAATTGTCTTTCACATTTTTATGAAAGAATAAATAAAGACCTTCGTGACCAAATTACAGAATATGTCAAAGAAAACAGAATGGCTTTTAAACGCTCACAAGAATATGTTAGCAGTATAGATAGAAATTCTGATGGAAGTTACACAGTTTGTTTAAAAATAAGGTCTGCACTTATTGACGAGCCTATGTTTGAATTAAAGATAAAAGCCCCATCAAGACAAAGTGCAATTGGTGCAACAAATATTTGGAGAGAAAAAGCACCACTTGTTTATGAAAATGTATATGAAACCCTCATTGATACTGAGGAATAAATGGAGAGATTAGTGGAAACAAAAAAAACATCGGTAAAACCAATATTAAACATTGTTAATTTAACAAAAAAATATGGTGATAGAATTGCAGTAAACAATTTATCATTAAGTGTTTTTCCCGGGCAAATAATGGGATTTTTAGGTGCAAATGGCGCAGGAAAGAGTACCACAATAAAAATGCTTACTGGTCTTGCGCATATAACTTCGGGCAATGCCTTTATTTGTGGATATTCAGTAAAGACATCGTTTGAACAAGCAATAAAAAATGTTGGTGCAATGATTGAAACCCCTATCTTTTATCCTTATCTATCCGGGTACAACAATTTAAAGTTCTTCGCAAGGCTTTCTGGCAATGTATCTAATCAAAGAATAAATGAAGTTGCAACACTTGTCGGACTTGGAAATCGTATTAAAGACAAAGTTGGAAAATATTCTCTTGGTATGAAACAGCGTCTTGGTGTTGCACAGGCTTTGCTTGCAAAACCTAAACTTTTGATTTTGGACGAACCTACCAACGGACTTGATGCAAATGGTATTAGAGAATTTAGAATGATGTTAAAACAACTCGCCTACAAAGAAGGCATATCCATACTTATATCAAGTCACATTTTGGCTGAAATGGAAAACCTTTGTGATGTTGTTGCAATAATTGACAAAGGTAAACTAATTCAAGTTAAGACTATGGAAGAGATAAAACATAGTTGCCTTCAAGCAGGTTCACAATACATTAAATGCAATGCTCCAAACTACTCAGGAAAACTTATCACACAGTACTTTGGTGCAAAAGTTAAAATTCAAGGCAACAATGTGTATATAACAGCAAATGACAAAAATAGTTTACCTCAAATGATAGTTATGCTGACACAAAAGAAAGTTCTTGTTTATGGTGCTGGCGATGTAGACTATTCACTTGAAGATGTATTTTTGAGTATCATCAATCAAAGTCACAACACATCAATAAGTTAGGAGAAATTATGAAAAAAATTTTTAACCTTGCCAATGCAGAATTTAATAAAATATTTTATAGACCTTCTATATTTATTTTGACGGCACTTTTAATAATAATATTGGTGCTAACTAATCTTTTGTACTCACCTACTCAAAAAACAACCAAACTTTCTTATTCTGGGCAAAGTGTAAGCAGTGTATATCAAGAATTTAAAAACACCAATAACACAATCAATAAATATAGTATTGACAATGAAATTGAAAACAACTATACAACTATTGATAGTCAATTTGATAGCATTGTTAAAGATGACAAACTAAACAATCTTCAAGATAGAGTTTATATAGTGAATTCTTATATAATCAACAATTTAAGAGAAGACCAAATTTCTGCTTCGACAGGTGGAACAGAAAAATTTGTTAAGATTTTTACCGAACTAAAAGAGATGTGCTCTAACCTTTTAAGTTATCTCGCTACACTCAAAGGCGAAACATTAAACTTCTACTTTACTCAAAGTCAATACAACAAAGTATACGATGAAATTGAAGAACTTTATGAAGTTGTACCAAGCAAAAATGACTTTGATGCTTATAGAACAGCAGACGACTTTATAGACCTTGCAAACACAATTAGACGCAATTACACTTTATCTTCTGCAAGACAAACTGTGTCAAGTTTGGAAAAAATTGAAATTGATGTTGACAACTATTTAGAATTAACAAAAAAATATTACACAGACGCAAAACAAACATTAAATGATGTTTATAACACACAAATAGAAAATTTTGTTAATGAAGAAGGAAAATTTGAAAGCACTGATGAAAACGATATAGCACAACTAAATGAATATATAGCACAATATTATTCTTTTGCAACGATGAATATGACCGTTTTTAGCAACAAGTTTATGCTTCTTAGAATTGGCGAAAAATCTGACACCGAACTTAGAGATTTAATTGGCTACACAGAAGTATCAAAATATGCACTAAACGAACAAGATGAAATATTTGATTATCTTTTAGAAAAAGGAGATTTTGAATATAATTATCTTTCTTCATTTAATTACAATTCTTCATCTGGAGCAACAAGCAATGCCTATGACTATACTGTTTACTCAATGCAAATACTAAGCATACTTATTATTGTTTTTACCATTTTCTATGCTTGCTCAAGTATCGCTGGCGACCAAACAAGTGGTACAATGAAAATGATTGCAATTAGACCTTATACAAGAAATAAATTGTTTATAGGAAAATATGTATCATGCCTAATGTTTGGAATAATGTTAATGCTGATTTGCACTATTGCATCTTTTGTTGTTGGTAGTATAATGTATGGCTTACCTATGTCACAATGTCTTGTAGTATTCAATGCCTCATCTGTAATCTCAATTCACCCTATTCTTCTTTTGTTCATCTACTTAATATCACTTGTTGTGAATTTACTATTCTATATTTCACTTGCTATGTTTATTTGCCTACTCTTTAAATCAAATACTCTTTCAGTTTTCTTGACAACAATTATTTATGCAACACAAGTTGTACTAAATGGACTTGTTGGAAGTGCTTGGCTTAAGTACACACCATTTGGACACTTTGACTTGTTTAAATATTTTGGAAATTCAAAACTAGGAATGTTTAGTATGAATATTTTACCAGATAGTGACTTTTTAATAAGTGCAATTATACTTGGACTTATGATTGTTGTGTTTAACTCAATATCACATTTGATATTTAAGCGAAGAGATATAGCATAAATTACTTTTTAAGGTACTCATTTAAGAGTGCCTTATTTTTTGCCGCATATGAAACACATTCTTGATGTTGCTCGTCAACTCTCTTTGTTCCATGCGTTTTACTATTTAAAAAGTGAATACAAGTGTGCCCACCCTCTTCATTATCTAAAATAGAAAAACCATGTGGCATACCATTTGTTGACCCGGCGAAATATTGCCCATCAATTTCAACCCAAACTGGTCTTCTTGCCCATGACCATTCACCACCATAAACTTTTTTAAAAATTTCTGTGTTCTCTTTATCAATTGTTTGTACATCTGCATGGTTGTACCCACCTAACCTTTGGACATAATACTCTGTTTCACTCCATATATCTATAACTTTTACTGTTACATATTTTGTGAAATGCTCGTCCATAAATGAAAACCAATCGTATGAAAGCACATCAACTTGATTGTCGTTTGATACCATGTTTTCATTTTCGTATTCATTTTTATCATTTATGATTTGTTGGTCTTTTGCTAAAAGAAAATTATCACCAATAAAATTTGGATAAGGAATAACACTTGCTATAACAAATGTAATAACAAAAAACAAAAGAAATACACTGACAAATTTTGAATTCATATTATTATTTTATATTTAATAACATTTTTTATTATATTTTTTAATATTATTAAATAAATATATTTTATGAGATGCTTAAAGATAACAATACTAATTTTAGGCACAATTATAGGTGCTGGCTTTGCAAGTGGAAAAGAAATAACTACATTTTTTACTGTTTTTGGATATTATTCTTTTTTAAGTTTACCAATAATATTTTTTGGTTTTTATTTTTGCATATATAAACTTCTTTTAATTGGCTCAAAAAATAAAATAGAAAATATTGACCAATTAAATTATATTATATTTAAAAAAGAAAATAAATTAGTTAAAATATTCACATTTATTTCATTTATTATTATTTCTTCAACAATGATAAGTGGTTTAAGACAATCATTAGAAGTTTCGACTTTTATTTTTGACTTTATTTTTACCATAATTATTATTTTATTTTTATTTTTTTTAATTGATAAAAATTTGAAATACTTAAATATAATTTGTATGGTAACTATACCTATTACACTTATTATTATAACTATTATTTGTTTTATAAATTTTAATGGACTTGATAATGTCGTAACTTCATATATTGTACTTTTGCCTTATAACTCTATAACATATGTCACACGCAATGTGTTTCTATGCTATTTTGTAATATCGTCATCATCATATCAACTTTCTAGGTCACAATGCAAACTAATAAGTTTTTTATCTTCTTTTGTTCTTTGTACAATAATGGCTGTAATGATTTTTTCGGGGCTTGCAAACCCAACAATAATAAGCGACAGCATACCTATGCTGTCGCTCGCTAAAAATCATGATGTACTTTATATAATTTATGCAGTTTTAATTGAGTTTGCTATAATGACAACTTTAATAAGTACTACAATTACCGTAAAATCATTTTTTCATTTTCGCACCAAGATATTAAATTCAATATGTGCAGTAATTTTGTGTACCGCCTGTTCATTTTTTGAATTTGACCTTTTAATTAAATACTTTTATCCAATAATTGGAATATTTGGAGCATATCTAATTTTATTCCTTATGTTTCCTAACCTTTTTCTCCAAAATCCCAACAAAGAGGTACATAACACAAGCAAGAATACAAAGAATTAAAGTACTTGCCATGACAAGGTCAAGTTGGAAAACCTGCCCACCATATACAATTAAATATCCAAGTCCTGCCTTACTTACTAGATACTCACCCATTATTGTACCTACCCAACTCATGCCGACATTTATTTTTAAAACCGAAACGAATTCGGTTAACGCATTTGGAATTACCAATTTAGTAAGTATTTGAAACTTGTTTGCACCCATTGAACGCATAAGTGATATCTTATCTTCATCGCACTCCAAAAATGCTGAGAGCATTGAAAGTGTAGTAATTACAACACATATTAGAACACACATAGTGATTATTGCTCCTGTACCTGCCCCAACCCAAATTATAATAACTGGACCAAGTGCAATTTTTGGTAAAGCATTTAAAATTACAATGTAGGGTTCTAATATTTTTCTTAGTTTCCTGCTCCACCATAGAATTATTGCAATTAAAGTTCCAAGAACTGTTGCAATTAAAAATCCTATCAATGTCTCATACAAAGTTATACCTATGTGGTAAAATAATGAGCCATCTTTAAATAAATCAATTAGTTTATTTATCATTCTTGAAGGAGAACTTAGGAAAAATGCATCTATTGCACCAACACTTGTAAGCAATTCCCATAACCCTATAAAAACCACAAGTAAAAGTATTTGTGCAACTAAAGTGGTAAATTTATCAACTTTTATTTGCTTTAAATACTTTTTATGTTCTTTTGAATAATTTAGATTTTTTTTATTTTTCATTTGATAACTCCCTATAAATCAAATCAAAATATTTTGGGAACAAAGGACTTTCTCTGCGTTTTAGTGGTGATATATTTTCGTCAAGTTCTATTTTTTGAACACATTTTACTGTTGCTGGTCTTTTGGACAAAACGATTATTCTATCCGAGACTGAAATTGCTTCTGAAATATCGTGAGTTACGAGTATTGCAGTTTGATGTTCCCTTTTTATTATCGAATGTACATCATCGCAAACACTTAGTTTTGTTTGATAATCAAGTGCCGAAAAAGGCTCATCTAACAACAGTATTTTTGGTTTTAAACACAGTGTTCTAATAAGTGCAGCACGCTGACGCATACCCCCTGAAAGTTGGCTTGGGTAGTGATTTTTAAATTCATACAAGCCGTATTTTTTCAAAAGGTCATCTACATGTTGTATGCTTTCTTTATCCTTTTTTTTATGTTTAAGTTCTAACCCAATAGTGACATTTTTGTATATTGTTCTCCAAGGAAACAAGTTATCTCGTTGAAACATATATCCAATAGACATATCTTTTGAAATATGTTCACCATCTAAAAGGACTTCTCCTGTTGTGGGTTTTATAAGCCCAGAGATTAGTGATAATATGGTGGTCTTGCCACAGCCACTTGGTCCTACTATGCTAACAAACTCATTCTTTTTTACACTAAAATTTACATTTTTTAGTGCAAGTACCTCACCTTCTTTAGTTTGATATGAAAGTGAAATATCTTTTAACTGCAAATAATCTTCCAATTCGTTTCACCTCCTCAAATCATTGTACTTAAAATAATTTAAAAATGTGAAAGCATAGTATATCTTTTTTTTAAAAAAAACACCTGCGATAATGAAGTGCGCCCCATAATCACAAGTGTTTTTTATTTATTTTCAAGAAATTGTGGTAATTTATTTTTATAAAAAGTATTTATAAACTTTATTTGCTATTGTGTTATCTACAACAGAATCAAATTCCACTTTATCTTCTAGTTCTCCTGCAGAAATCATTATATCTTGAAGCCTATTAAATGCCGTTTCTGTCATTGCTGGATTATCGACCCAAGCATCACAGGCAATATAACTTTGAATTGAAGTAATTATACTTTCGTCTTTGACTCCAACAAATGAAGGTTTTAAACTCTCGGCTATTTCATCTACATCTGCAGTGAGTAAAAATCTATACCCACGGTAAACTGCTCTGAGAAACCTTTCAACTGTGAGTTGATTTTCTTCAATAAAGCCTTTTTTAGCCATAAATGCAGTATATGGAACTTCTCCACTAACCTCACCAACTGACGCAACTATGTGATAACCTCGCTCTGCACATAATTCACTAGCAGTTGGCTCAAACAGTGTACAAAAATCTGCATCAGTGGAATCAAAAACGCTTGCAGTTAGGTCGAAAGCAACATCTGTCCTTAAATTTACTTGATTTGGTTCTGTACCAATACTTAACCCTGCTTGTTTTATAACATATTCAAGAGTCATTGCAGGAACTCCACCCTTTCTGCCACCTATTATTTCTTTGCCAACAAGGTCTTCAACAGTAAAATCTTCTATTGCAGTTTTTGAAACTATGAATGAGCCATCACGCTTTGTCAACTGTCCAAATACAACAGGTTTATCCTGTGCACCGCCTTCAGTTACATAAATTGCCGCTTCTGGTCCCATTAAACCTATATCTGCGTCACCTGAAAGAATCGCTGTCATTGACTTATCTGCTCCACCACCATTTGATAATTCAATTTTTATTCCGTCCTGTTCGAAATATCCGTTATTTATCGCAACATATAGTGGTGCATAAAAAATACTATGAGTAACTTCACTCACTTTCAATGTCACAAATTCATCTTTGGTATTTTCACCACAACCAAATAGTGTTGCAGTTATAACCAACATGAATGACAAAAGTATTATGCTAAACTTTTTCATCTATCCTCCTCACTAGAATATACTATTCAAAAAATATTCTTTGTGTGAGAAAGAAATATACAAAATTAGTTATATATCCAATATAAGTCCTTTAATATTGGGTAACCATCATTTATTGAACTTTCTGTTACAAAATTAGAACTTAAATTTTTTGTTTTTATATTCGCTTTACTTGAAACATATTCAATCTTATCATAAGCATTGATTTTGCAATCATTTAAGTCTAGTACTTTAATATAATTATCTTCACTATAATATGTTCGACCATAAAAAGGAGCAGCATAATTACTAGTTTTTGATTCAAAATACATAAACGCAGGTGCAACATATACATAATCACCGATTACTTCGGTTTTTAGTCCATAAAAGTAAATACATGCAATACTATTAGCACCACTATTTCCAAATTTGTCTCTTATCCATTCAGCATCAAGATTCTCAGTATTACCTTGCTCTTTATCGGTGTAAATAAGTCGTGTAAAACCATGGTGTCTTAAAATCTCATACACCTTAATCGCATTTGGTGCAAGAAAGATATCGTCAGAGATATCTATATAGTTTGTTTCTATCCCATATCCAAGAATATTTTCTTCTTTTAATTTATTTCTTACGCTATCTACGCCAGTTTGTTTACTAATTGCACCATTATTTATTTTTATAGAACCCAAATTATGATTTTCACCATTGATTTGAAGATTGATAGGTATACTAATATTTTGACTAATTGACGAATAGTTCGCAAACATAAACGAATTGTTGATTGATTCGTTTCCACCACCTGCAAAATCAAATATTTGGTCATATCCTGCTACATAACTTGTGCTTGTAGAGTTTATTGTAACGGTCTGACCATTCGAACTAGTCCCATCACCACCACCACCATTAAAAGTGTCCGTTACTGGAAATGATTCATCTACATTATTATATGTTGAAATGCCATAAATAACATCAGAAAATTGTATATAAAAATTACTACTTAAATCCATTGTCTTACTAACAGTATTATTAAACTTATTAGACACAAGTGTGCCTATGCTATAACTATTTAAAACACTTACTGAACTATTTGAGATATTCCCACAAATTGCACCCAAATAAGAAGAACTTATGCCTTCTATGTTGCCTGTATTATAGCAACTATCTATGCTATATCCTTTATTTGATATACCAATTAACCCACCAATGCTTCCACTTATTGTATATATGTTTGCTGAGTTAAAACACTTAGTGATATTTTTACTGCTTGAGTAATAACCTACTAAACCACCCACACCATCGGCTAATGTATCCAACTCGCCAAAATTGCCACATAGTGAGATTGATATATTTCCACTTCCATAACCAATCAGTCCACCACAATATCCATCACTTTCATTACTTGAAATATCAACATAATTTATACATGAATTAAGAGTTACACTCCCTACAGAATAACCAATGAAGCCTCCATTATATTGTGATACATTTTTATTTATAACAATACTTCCGTTGACTGTGCAATTAGTAAATTTAATGCTTGAAGCACTAGATGCATATCCAACAAAACCACCACTATAGCATGTACTTTGTAGCGACTGCAAAGGCATTTCTATATACAGATTGACTGCGTCTACTACAAGCGTTGACGATAAAACACCAATTACTCCGGCAAATGAACCACTAACATATCCTAAATTTGTATACTTTGGTGTTGATATAGATACACCTAAAATAGAATAACCGTTGCCATCAATTTCAAGTTTTGATGTCCTTTGAAAAGGGACTAAGTCTTTTCCACTTAAATCTATGTTATTTATAAGTACAATTTTTTTAGCAGATGTTGTATTCATCGTATATAAAAATTCTTGTGGTGTCGATACATAATATGTTGAACCATCACTACGAAGTCCCGTAGGAGCAGTTTGTGGAACTGTCCAAGGCTGTGCAGATGTAATGGTGCTTGGTTTTGGAAATATTAAGCAAACAAAATAAACAAAAAAAAGTAATGCCGACATAAAATATGCAACATAATAAATTGTTTTGTTTTGCAATGAAAAATATCTTTTCATCAAATAAATGATATAGCAAGATTACAATTTTAGTCAAATAAAAAATAAAATCTTATTGCTCATAAGATTTTATTTTACAGTTTTATTTGTTATCTCTATATTTTCTCAAGAATGGTGGCACATAAGCATCATCTACATGTAGTCTTGAAGATTCTGTACCATCAGCATTTCTTCTAAACTCTGCTTTTGGTGGTTCTACATGTTGAGGTTGTGGCTGTGGCTGAGGTTGTGGTTTTGCTTCTTCTCTTGGGAAAAGTCTTTTTGTTGTTGGAAAACCATCATATCTATGATCTGAAAAGTTATTTGCTGCTTCAACATCTTTTTTAACTTTTGACAAATCTTTTTCTTGACCTGTTAGTTTGTTTTGGAATCCAGTTGCAATAATTGTAATTTCTACTTCGTCGTTCATACCTTCATCAATACCAGCACCAAATATAATGTTACATGATGGGTCTACAACTTCACGAACAAGGTTTGCTGCTTCATAAACTTCATCAAGAGGCAAATCAAGACCACCCTTAACATTAAGAATAACACCAGTTGCACCCTCAATTGTTGTTTCAAGAAGTGGAGATGAAACTGCTTGACGAACTGCCTCAATAGTCTTATTCTCGCCTTTGGCATGTCCAATACCCATATGAGCAAGTCCTGTATTCTTCATAATTGACCTTACATCTGCAAAGTCAAGGTTGATAAGGCTTGGAGTTACAATCAAATCACTTATACCTTGAATACCTTGTCTTAATACATCGTCTGCATACAAAAATGCTTCAATAATTGGTGTTTTTTGAGGTACAATTTCAAGAAGTTTGTTATTAGGTATAATAACCAATGTATCAACATATTTTCTTAAATTTTCAAGACCTTTTTCAGCATTTTCTTGACGCTTTCTTCCTTCAAAACCAAATGGTTTTGTAACAACTGCAATTGTTAATATACCCATTTCTTTGGCTATTTGTGCAACAACTGGGGCAGCACCTGTTCCTGTTCCACCACCCATACCTGCTGTTATGAATACAAGGTCACAGTCTTTTAAAATTTCACTAATACTACTCTTGCTATCTTCTGCTGCTTTTTGTCCAACATCTGGGTCGGCACCAACACCAAGACCACGAGTCAACTTTTCACCAATTTGAAGTCTATGGTCTGCTTTTGACAACAAAAGAGCCTGTTTATCAGTGTTTATTGCGATAAACTGTGCACTGGTTATGTTTGCGTCAATCATTCTGTTGACTGCGTTGTTTCCGCCACCACCTACACCTATAACTTTGATGTTTGCGACTGGTCCTACATTCATATTACTATACATAATTTTTCTCCTTACCTTTTATCTTTTTAAAAATCTTTTAAGTAACCTTGATATAAAGTTATTGTCACTTTCTTCTTGTTTGTTATTTAAAACATACTCTGCCATTCCAATAAGTGCTGAATAGTGTGGTTTGTTTAGGTGCAAATCTTTTGGATATAAAACATTTATATTTTTTTGCATATATCTAGCAAGAACATCTTTAGCACCTTTTATGTAATTTATTCCACCACCAGTTAAATAATATGGCATTGTTTCACTATCTGTCTTTATACATTTTTCAACTAAAGATGCCATCATTTCAAGTCTAGCAGAGGCAATTTCGTTGGCTTTGTTCATACTTACAGGCACAACACCACCTGCTCGCTGAATTTCGTAATCATCTTCTTCGCCAGCATTTACAGATAGAACAAGTTGTTTTCTTAGTTGCTCTGCTTCATCAAATGTAATGTTTAAACATTCCATTAAGTCTGCAGATATGTGTCCACCACCAACGGCAAAAGATTTTAAGTCCAATAATCCTTCGCCCTGCACAATACTTACAGATGTTTCTATATAGCCACAATCTATAACAACATTGGGTTCTGCTCTCCTTTCTTTTGGCAAAAGGTAAATATCTTCACAAAGTGTACTTGAAAGATACTCTACACTTCCAACACCAATATTTTTTAGTATTGCATTTATCTTTTCAATGAAATTTCTTTCTGCATATATCATTGAAACAGTGGCTGTTAATTTGTTACTCTTCTTTCCTACTGGCGATGTAGTAACCGACCCATCATCAAGTTCAAACCCAATTGGCGATGCACTAATCAAAACAAAATCTGGGCTTTTTAAATCGTCTGCCATGGTGTATATCTGTGCTACATCTTCATCAAGTATTCTGACTTTTTGACCAAAATTTTGAGTCAGTGTTTTTGTTCTGCAAAGTGCAAAATTTGCAGGCACACCTACATAAATTTTGTCAACATAGTGATTTGCAACACTTTGTGCACTAAGTAAAGTTTTTGAAAACACATCTTGCAACTTATCTTCTTCCAAAAACTCACCTTCATAATACCCAGCATATTCAGATTCAGCATACCCACAAACAGATAATGCATTGACTGTGCCATGACTTGCAATAAGCACTCTGATGCTCTTTGACCCAATATCTATTACTGTTACTTTTGCCTTTGGCACTTTTTTCTCCTTTTTTTTGACAAAATGCATATTTATAACATTTTTTTATAATTATAAACACAAAAATATTTATTGTCAACATAAAAATAATAAATAGGTCAAAAAGAAAAAAGTAGCATTAAAGAAAAATAAAAAAAGTTAAACTGTAGTGTTTAACTTTTCCAACCTAATAACGAGTTCGCTATTATTATTTTCCATTATTTCAAGTGTATAATCAAGATAATAATCTTCCTTTATTTCGTCTAATGTTATTTTTCCTTCTTCTAAATCGCTAGCATAAAACACATTTGGTTTATATATAACTTGTGAAAGTGTAGCGAACATATACTGCAATTTTTCAGCAAGAAGTGTATCAGGCTTATATATGTTTGTTACAAAACCATTAAAGTCTTTAATTTCAAAATAAGGTAGATTTGTTGCTGTAAAAGGATATATCTTAGATAATAATGTTATTGAACTAATTAGTCCCCTTTGCTGAGCAACAGTTTTATTGTTTTTTAAAAGTGCTTGTCCAAGACTTTTTAATAACTCTGCATCATAATTAAACTCCAAAAAACCACCAGCATTGACTCGATTTGCGTTTGTTATGTTACTTTCCAAACCCTCAAATAATATAGCATTGTATTGGTCATCACGATAATGTGCTTGAATATTTAAAACTTTAAAATCAGCATCACAAATAAAATATTTGCTTTCTCCAGCCTTTACTGCATAAGTTTCTTCTCTTTCTGCACAGTGTATTATTATCTTGTTTGGAAAAACACTTTCTATATTGACAACTTTTAAATATGGATTATCTTTTTCAAGTTGGTCTTTTATATATGTCTTATTTAATGTAAAGATTGATGAACCGATAGGAATCGCACTGTTATTTGCTATATTTTCTTGTGCTTCACCAGAAAATATTGTTGATTGGTTTTTAAAGTTGATTTCAACTTTTCTAACAGCAAACAATGTAAAAATTAAGATGACTATAACCAGTATTAGTCCAAGTACTATGCCACCTGCTATTAACCAACCTTTATGCTTTAGTAATCCTTTCAATATTTGCTCCCAATTGTTGCAAATCTTTTTCCATATGATAGTATCCACGGTCAATATGAAACACATCATCAACAGTTGTATAACCTTTTGCCACAAGTCCTGCAAGGACAAGTCCTGCTCCGCCACGAAGGTCTTGACAAGTTACATTTGCCCCATAGAGCATGCTTTTGCCTTTAATTATTGCAGTTTTGTCATTGACTAAAATATCTGCACCTAATTTTTTAAGTTCGCCAACATGTTTAAATCGTGACTCAAATAGGTTTTCAACGACAACACTAGTGCCTCTTGCTATACTTAGCATAGACATTATTTGTGGTTGAAGGTCTGTTGGAAAACCAGGATATGGTTGTGTTTCAATTTTAGAAATTGCCTTTGGTCTTTTGTTTGCAACCACTCTTAGTGTATCACCTTTTACTATCATTTTGCAACAATTATTTTTAAGATTATGCATCAGTGACTGGATATGTTCTGTGTTGATATTTTTAAGTGTAACATCTCCACCACATATAAGTGTTGCTAATATGTATGTACCTGCAATAATTCTATCTGTAATCGGGGTATACTCTCCGCCGTCAAGTTTCTCAACCCCTTCAATCTCTATTATGCTATCACCTGCTCCGTGTATCTTTGCTCCCATACTATTTAAAAAGTTCGCAAGGTCAACAATTTCAGGTTCTTTTGCACAATTTATAATTTTTGTTCTGCCCTTTAAAAACACAGAAGCAAGTATTATATTTTCGGTCGCCCCAACAGACGGAAAGTCAATATTTACAACTCCACTTTTCATATTTGAACCATCACAATATAAAAAGCCATGTTTATCTATTATCTTTGCCCCCAGTTGTTTTAGTCCTTTAATATGTAAATCTATTGGTCTTGCGCCTATTGCACAGCCACCGGGATATGGAACTTTGGCTTTTTTAAACCGAGATAATATTGCCCCAAGACTAAAAATAGATGACCTGATTTTTGATGCTAAATCAACTGGGATTTCGTGATTTGTTATGCTTTCACATTCAATTTTAACATCGTTTTCATATATGTATGTCCTAGCGCCTAGACTCTCTAAAATTTTCAACATTGTAAGTGTATCTTCAAACTTTGGAAATTTATGTAAAACCACATCTTTGTCACATAAAATACACCCTGCAAGTATTGGTAAAACTGCATTTTTAGATGTTTGAACTTCCAATTCTCCCATAAGTTTATTTCCACCACAAATAAAAAAACTTTGCATAAAACTCCTCAGTTTAACTTATGCATGGCCTTTATCTTGTGTGATTCAAACATTTGGTAAATATAAAGAATAAATAATTTAAAAAACGACAATTTCAAATAATTTGTAACAATTATACATATAAAAAAAGATATTCTACTAGAACATCTTTTTCTTTTATAGATTTTTCTCACCTATTTTTTCTAGTTTCTTATAATTTGCATAAACACCTTTTATGTGAATCCCATTACCTTTTAATATAACAGGCTTATCTTCAAGTAGGTCTTTTATCGGGTTTCCTTCTACTTTTCCATAGTTACCTAGTGCCTTATCAAAAACCTTATAGGAATTGTTGTAGTAAACTATGTTGAAAGAATGTGCATCACTTTTGTACTCATCATCTATGTTTTCAAAAAAACAGTTTTTAGAGCAGATATAATATGATTTTACACCAACCAAAGTCCAAAGGTTATGGGCTACAGATGCTAGTTCTACACATTCTGCTAGCCCCTTTCCTTTCAAAACCTTGATAGAGGGAACTGGAAAAGTATCTGTTTCTTTATCATAAGTTTTTGCTAATAGTGACAATCTTGTGCCCCTTGAAAATTTGTTTTTCCCAAAGTACTGCGACTCTGCTTTGAAAATTGCAATAGAAACAATATATTCTCTTATTTTTTCTAATGGTATATCACCATTTTTATGTTCTTCTATTGTCTGTTTAAGGTTATCAAAAAACATATAATATATTTCATTGTCATCAAGCAAAAATGAATAATTGCCAAAGCCCCCAACCATGACTTCTTGCCCTTTTGGGAAAAAACCTGTTTTAAAACTATCTTTGCTAGCGATATCCACTAACTCATCTATAAGTTGATTTCTTTTTTTAGTGTCGGTTTGATTTAAAATTTCTTTGTAATAAGTGTCTTTTAATGTTTCCTGTGGGTACCTTATGTACCACATAGAAAAATTTTGATTTTCTACAGCACCATCGTCTTCTTTTTTTGATTTAATTATGTCTCCAGTAACAATCTCTTTGTACTCTTCCATTATTTAAACCTCTAACACTTTCTTTATTGTTACATTTTACAAGCGTTTATAATGTATGTCAATACAAATATTATTATGGTCATTTAATAAATACATTCGTCATTATTGCTTTGTAAATACATATTAGGACGCTTTAATCGACGCATTAAAACATAAGAAATAGGTTATCAACTAACAAGTGCATTACAAGTCTTTATAAAATATTGAATAATTTACAACATTATAATTTTTCCAAAACATTTATTATAAAATCAAAAGTCACATCAAGACTTTTTATTTGATTAAACATACCTTCATTTTTTCTTCCACCAGTGTAATAATATGGAGTCATTTTTATTAAATTTATTACATCGTCATTTTCTATTATTTTTACAGAATATTTTAACTTATTTGATGATTTAATTTTAAAGTCGCTAAAAGCAAATTTTTCTTTATTTGATACAGCATCATCACTAAACATTATTTCTTTTAATTCTTTTAGGTGTTCTTTCCCCGGGACTACTTCGACTATCACACCATTATTTTTTAATATTCTTTTAAACTCCTCTTTAGGCTTTGGAGCAAAAATATTTAAAATAAGGTCTATACAACAATCTTTTAAAGGCAATTCGTATATAGATGAAACTATTGATAGCGAATTTTTATTATTTTTTGCTGTAAAATGTATTGCTTCTTTTGATATATCTATTGCAACAACATTATATTTTTGTTCAAGATTGTGTGAGTAATATCCAGTGCCACACCCTGCGTCTAATATGTATGTTGGCTTTTCGTCGTCTACAATTTGTTCAATCGCTTTTCTTAATTTTTCAAAATAACCTTTTTCTAAAAAATTATTCCGTGCCGAAATCATTGTTTTGTCGTCACCGGGGAACTTTGATTTCTTTTTATTGCATAACAGTAAATTGATATAGTTATTTCTTGCAATATCAAAGCAGTGAGCATTTTCACAAAACAAACTTTTACCAGTTTTCTTTAATTCTTGATGACATTTAGGACAAATTAAAATTTCTGCGCTTATCATTCAAAGTTAAAATAAATGATATAGCCATTTTTGTCAACTGACTTTATAGATATTAAGTAAATTTAACTTATACTAAGTATTTTATCTTGTTTACTTTGTAAATGTACATTAAGGCAAACGCCTATTGTAGACATAAACACCATAAGCGAAGTGCTTCCTGCACTTATAAATGGAAGTGGAAGTCCTGTTGGTGGAATACTACCTGTAACAACTGCAATATTTAAGATAACTTGAGTGCATATAACACACGCAATACCAACAACAAGTAAACTTGCAAATCTATCTGGTGCATTTAATGAAATTTTAACAAGCAAATAGCAAAGCGTTGCAAATATCAAAATTATACAGGTTGCCCCGAAAAATCCACATTCTTCACAAATTATTGAGAAAATAAAATCACTCTCAGCAAAGGGCAAATACAGGTATTTTTGTCTTGAACTAAATAGCCCAACGCCAAAAAGTCCACCATTACCAAGTGAATACAACGACTGTATAAGTTGAAAGCCCTCACCTTGTGGAGAAGCCCAAGGGTCTAAAAATGCCATAAGACGCTGAAGCCTATATGGTTCAATAATTATTAGGACTGGTACCAAACATAGTGCTGGAATACCTATGTATATAAAGTATTTAAGTTTTGTACCACCAAAGAACAACATTGCAAGCATCACTATCCCTAAGCACATCGTTATGCTCATATTGGGTTCTAAGATGACTAAAAGGCAAAATATTCCACCTACGCAAAGTGGAGGCAAAATTGTCTTAAATTTTTTTGCTTCGTCTTTGTGTTTTGAAAAGTGACAAGCACAAAACAAGACAAGAGCGAATTTTGCAACTTCACTTGGTTGAAAGGAAAAGCCAAATGCACCTATCCATCTTCTTGCTCCGTAGTTTTCTATACCTATGCCCGGCAAAAACACCAATATTAAAAGAACAACTGAGATTATAAACGCTACCCATTTTAGTTTTTTTAGTTTTTTGTAGTCAAAGAATGTAAAAAACACAAGACCACAAAATCCCAAAACAACACCAATAATTTGTTTTACAAGAAAAAAAGTTGAACTATTATAATTTTTTTGTGCCGAATAAAAACTTGCACTGTATACCATTATGCAACCAAACACGCACAAAACAATAGTGCAAACAATTACTAGCACCAATGTTTTGTCAATCTTAGTCTTCATTTTCTGCAACAATTTTTGCAAAACGCTCACCCCTTTCGGCATAGCCGTTAAATTCATCATAACTTGCACATGCTGGTGACAATAGCACAACATCTTTACTTCGTGCTATGCTTATTGCGTAAATAACTGCATCTTCCATTTTTTTAAACGATAACACTTCTTTGTAACCACAATTTATTGCAGTTTGTTTTATTTTTTCTGCCATTTCTCCAAAGGTTAAAATCATTTTTACATGTGAAGTGTGCTTAAAAATATCGTCATATTTAAAGCCTTTGTCACTGCCACCTAAAAGTAATATCGTTTCGTCTTTAATTGTATCCAAAGCACAAATGGTACTGTCGGGATTTGTCGCTTTGCTATCATCTATGTATGTTATGTTATTTTTTGAATATACAACAGTTAACCTGTGTGGTAACCCTTTGAAATTTTTAATGACATTTTTTATTTTGTGATTACTAACTTTCATAAGTTTAGCAATAGAAACTGCGCACAATATATTTTCTAAATTTTTGTCGCCTTTTAGTTTGATTTGTTTTTTATTTATGATTTTTTTCCCCTGATAATAAATATAGTCTTTATGTAGATATGCACCATTGGTTTTTTCGTTGGTTGAATATGTTACACAATTTGCATTTGTAATTATATTAAAATCACTGTTACAAACAAAATAATCATTTGCATCTTGAAAACTTGTGATTTTTTTCTTAATTTGGGAGTAGTTTTCAAAAGTTCCATGTCGAGATATGTGGTCAATGCCTATGTTTAAAATAGAACTTATGTAAGGCTTTATTTTCTTTGCTGTTTCCAAAGCAAAACTACTTACTTCACATACCAAAATTGAATTTTCATTGGTTAGGTTTGCAATTTTTGTGATTGGAGTATCAGTATTCCCACAAAGATATACATCTTTATATTTTTGTTTTAGCATATTATAGACTAAATTAACTGTCGTTGTTTTTCCGTTTGTTCCCGTAATACAAATTTTTTTACCATATGAAAACATAAAGCCTAGGCAAAATTCACTCATAAAATCAATACCCTTTTTAGTCAAAAGTTCAATGTTTTTATTCCCTAAAACATTTACCCCCGGGCTTAAAATAACACACTCTATGTCTAATTTTTCTATATTAACAAGAGTACTTAATATTGTTGTGTTTTTTATTTCTTCACTATTTACATTGTCATCATATGTGTAAACAACTTTTGCTCCACGAGAAAGCAAAAATGATACTGCACTTTTCCCACTTTTGCCTGTCCCATATACCAAAAAATTTTTTGTTAATATATTCACACTATTCCACCAAAATATAAAATCAATGCCAATGTCACAAGACATACAACCATTGTCGATATTATATATATGGTGACAATTTTACTTTCATTCACACCTTTTTTTTGAAAATGATGATGAAGCGGTGCCATTAAAAACACACGGCGTTTTGTTCGCTTATAATACAATACTTGTATGATATCACTTAAAGCAGTAACAACATATGGTATACCTAATATTGGAATGTACAATTCAAGTCCAGTAAATATCGCAAGTGTTGCAACAAGTCCACCAAGCGCTAGCGAACCAGTATCACCCATAAAAATTTTAGCAGGATAACAGTTTAAAATAAAATAAGCAAGCAAACACCCAGACATAGCAAAGCATATCTGTATTAGGTTTTGCCAATTATAATAATCTACATTAGGAAGATTTGAATATATCAGCATAACACAAGCAAAACTAAGAATATACACAAAAGTTACACCACTGCAAAGTCCATCTAGTCCATCAAGCAAATTTACACTATTTACAACTGCTAGATATATAAAAACTATGAGTGGAATTATCCAAAAACCAATATCAATACTTATTTTTGTAAAAGGCACATATATGCTTGTCCCTACCAAATTTGAATTGTAAACAAATATTGCAATGATGATTGCAATGCCAACTTGTCCAATAATTTTTTGGTATGCTTTAAGCCCCAAATTGTGTTTAAAATGCACTTTTAAAAAATCGTCTAAAAAGCCTAAAAAACCGTAAGCAATCATAACTGCAATGGTTATAATACCAAGTGTAAAATCTTGCCATAAAAAACATAGACAAACTAAAGAACAAGCCACAATAAAGATAATTCCTCCCATTGTGGGTGTTCCGTTTTTTGCCTCGTGTTCTTTTACATATTGAAGTATAGTTTGCCTTGCTTTAAGTTTTTTGCTAAGAGAAAGCACAAGTGGAGACAAAAGCCCTGCCACTAAAAACCCCATTAAAAATACAAATAAATTTCTTGCAATCATCAACCTTTTCCTAAAATTTTATTGACTGTGTCAAAATCACTATATGGAATTTTCTCCCCTTTTATGTCAATATACTTTTCTGCTCCCTTGCCACATATAATTAAAGTATCGCCACTTTTTAATGAATTTATAGCAAGTTGAATCGCCTTTTCTCTATTTTTTTCTTTTATATAACTATTACCAGTAAAACCTTGCGCAATTTCATCTATGATGCTTTCAGGATTTTCAAATCGTGGATTGTCACTTGTTATATAACAAAAATCTGTTAGTCTTTCGGCTATTTCACCCATAATTTTTCTCTTTGATTTATCTCTGTCACCACCACAGCCAAAAACACAAATCAACTTTCCGTCTGTAAGTTTTTGTGCAGTTTTAAGTACATTTTCTAACCCCTGTGGCGTATGCGCAAAATCTATAATTATTTTTTTATTATCAAATTTTATTATATTGAATCGCCCATGAGCTTCGTGTAATGTTTGTAAAGATTTGTGTATTTGGTCTACACTAACCCCAAGAAAATAACAACAAGTTGCACCAGCCATACAGTTATAAACATTAAATAACCCATAAAGATGAGTCTTGACATTTAACACATTGTCACATATGTTCATAACAAAACTATTGCCCTCTTTGCTAACATCTATGCAAAAGCAATCACTTGGAGAGTTGATTCCATACGAAATTGCAGAATCAAATTTTTGTATGATTTTTTGACCAATCTCATCATCTGCATTTACAATCATAAGGTCACTTGAATTATCAAAAAAACTTAGTTTCACTTTTTTATATTCATCAAGAGTTTTAAAATAATCAAGATGGTCCCATGTTACATTTGTCAAGATTTTACAAACAAACTTTATGCCCCATACTTTTTTTAATGCTATTGCGTGTGCTGACACTTCCATTACAATATAGTCAACGCCACCTTTTTTCATTATTGAAAAAATTTCATGTAAATCTATTGCATCAGGAGTGGTAAGTTTTGCAGGCAAAAAACTATTAGCATAAAAAATACCATTTGTGCCAATAACCCCTACCTTATACCCTGCATCTTGTAAAATTTGTGCAATTATAAAACTTGTAGTTGTTTTGCCATTTGTGCCTGTTATACCTATAACTTTTACATCACTGGTATCATAAAAATTTTTCGCTACTGTTGCCATGCTTTGCCTTACATCGTCAACAAGTATTTGCACTACATTTAAGTCATAAATTTTATCACATACTATAGCGACTGCACCATTTTTTACTGCCATCTTTGCCATATCATAACAATTATGTGAACCACTGTAACAAAAAAACATTCCGTTTGTTAAATCGTCTTGTGAACATGCACTTATACAATGTATTTCTATATCACTATATTTATCTATGTCGTTTTTTACTTTTATTCCTTCCAATAACTTTTCTAGTTTCATAATTACCTCTTTCGTCATAAATAATATAGTACAAAAATTGTCACAGTGTCCTTTATAAGCAAAAATAGTCAAAAAAAATTATATTGTGATAAATTTAAAAATATTAGTTAAAATATTTCAATAAATTGCAATTATGTGTTATTCTTTTAAAGCGACTAAGGAGAGATGATGGAATTAAATAAAAATATATACTATGTAGATGAAATAAATAACTTGGCTAAAAGCGATGAAAAATTACTAATCGATATGGCTGAAAATATGTTCCAAAACCAAATTGATGATATGATTGAAGATATCTTAAATAAACATACCAAAATTATACTACTTGCAGGTCCGTCATCATCTGGAAAAACAACAACAAGTAAAATAATTTCCGACAAATTACATAAAAAACACAAAACAAGCGTTTATGTTTCTCTCGATGACTTTTTCTTGAACAGAGTCAATACCCCACTCTTACCAAACGGAAACTATGACTATGAAAATGTTAGCGCACTGGATATAAACTACTTTCACAAATTTTTAAATAGTCTTTTAACAACAACAGAAGCCGAAATGCCAAAATACAACTTTTTAACCGGTGAAAGAGAAAAAGAATATGTACACCTTGATATCGACGATGACACAATCGTAATAATTGAAGGGCTACATGCATTAAACCCTATTCTTGTAAACGGATATAATGATTTTGTATATAAAGTGTATCTTTGTGCCCAATCAGATTTTTACAATGACGATGAATGTCTTTTGTCGTGTGTTGAAGTTAGACTTTTAAGACGACTTCTTAGAGATAACTTAACTCGTGGACGAGATTTAAAAACAACAATCACAACTTGGCAAGAAGTGCTTGACGGAGAAAAAAAGTATATTGACCCATACAAAAATGATGTTGACTATTCCCTTGATTCAGTACATATGTATGAGACACTCTTGTACGCAAACTACCTTTTGCCACTTCTTGATGCTGAAGATTTGGATATATGTAAGTCATTAGTAAAAAAATTAAAACATTTTGAACCAATAACAGACAAAAATGTTCCAAAAGATTCCTTACTACGAGAATTTATTTGCAATTAAAAAACGAACTAAATTAGTTCGTTTTTTTACGCATGCCTAAATATAATGTATTCTTTTCCGTCAACAGTTTCGGTGTTTTTTAATTGCACCCAATTAGATTTTATATAATCTGGAATACTTGTTTCCATAGTCT
>CALWPE010000091.1 GCA_944383345.1 uncultured Clostridia bacterium
TATAACAGTATGCTTATGCTATCACACTTTAAAGGTCACGCAATGGCCGGTTTTGGTGGTGCACTTAAGAATATGAGTATTGGCGTTGCATCTCGAAACGGCAAAGCATGGATACACTCTTGGGGCAACACCCAAACCCCAGACAAACTTTGGGACTATGTTCAAAATCAAGATGCCTTTTTGGAAAGTATGGCTGAAGCCTGCGAAGGTGTTATGGACTATTTGGGTAGAGAAAATATTGTTTATATAAATGTTGCAAACAATTTATCAATAGATTGTGACTGTGATAGCAATCCACATGCACCAGAAATGAAAGATATAGGAATATTTGCTTCTTTGGATCCAGTTGCACTTGACCAGTGTTGTTATGACCAAATAGTCAATTCAAAAGATGAAGGCAAAAAATCACTTGTTGACCGAATGGAAGAAAAACATGCAATTCATATAGTAGAAACAGCAAGCCAACTTGGTCTTGGAAATAGAGAATATGAGATCATAAATATTGATTAAATAAAAAACTTTATTTAATGCAAAAAAATATATATTTTTATATAAAAAAAAGATAATAACCAATATTATCCTTTTTTTTTGTATATTTTTTGGTGGGCAATAAGAGACTCGAACTCCTGACTTCCACTACGTCAAAGTGACACTCTACCAACTGAGTTAATTGCCCATATACTTGCATTATATATAAAACTATATATTTTTGCAAGTTATTTTTATATTTTAATAGTAAATTTCGTCATCTTTCGCATTATTATTTGATTTATTTAATATTTGTGATTGCTCAACATTTATAACTTTACCAAGACTTGGCGTAAAATCTTTATTATCATAAACAACCCATATTATGTTTTTATATGCAGGGTCATTCAATGTAAAATCGCAATAACCATCGGTGAAGACTATTTTATTCACCCTTTTATCTTTTGAAAAGTGAGTTACGGCTTCATTAAAATCAGTTCCACCACCACCCTGAATTATGAAGTTGTTTATATCTTCATTTCTTTTTATATTGACAAACTCATAAACATCATCATCAAAACAAGCAACTTTTATCTCGGACTCTTTTAAAAGTGGCTTTAATTGCCTTAAAAATTCTTTTACCAAACTGCTACTTACCGAACCACTGGTATCAATCAAAATTTCGGTCATTGGTTTTTCGTCTGTATCAAGAGATGATATACCTGCTTGAAAATAATTTTCTTCACTTGCTCTTCGATATGTCCATTTGTCTTCTTCTTTTTCAATTTCTTTTCTTAAAAGTCTTTTCCAAGAAATTGCTTTTTCTGGCTCGCCAACATCACCATATTGTTCTTTGAGGTTGCCTTTTCCCCTTCCCCAAGCATCTGAAATTGTTTGGCTTCGTTTTTCAAGTTCACTTTTAAATTGTTTCGCTATACTTTTTTTCATGTAATCATTCATCTGGCAAAAAGTTTTTTCTTGCATAGAATAATAATCATCATCGTGACTATATTGTTGATTGTCTGGTGAAGTTTTGTTTTTATCTTGTGAATTTTGTTGTTTTGAATCATCTTTTTCACAATCTTTTGACGAATCTCCACCATCTTTAGAGTCGTCTTTATCTTTTTTTGTGTTATTTTTAGACTTTCCCTTTTCGTCTGACTCATTGTTTTTATTCCCATCTTGATTTTGTGAGTTCTTATCAAAATTTGATGAGTCGTTACCCTTGCCGTCATCTTTGCTGTGTTTGTTATTTTCTATAGATGATTGCTTGTTTAATGATTCGCCTTCATCGTTTGAATTGTCCTTGCTAGGATTATTTTGGCTTTCTTGCTTTTTGTCTTTGGTTTGACTTTGCTCGTTGCTATCTTGGTCTTGTTCACCACTTCCATTTTGAGAATTGTTATTTTTGTTAAATTGTTTCCAATGGCTATGATTTTTTATGCTGATTTGTGGAATTTCTACTTTTTTATCTACTAAAAGTCCATAAATTTCTTCAGCAGACATAGTTTTTCCAATGTTTAAATCAACCAACCCTTCCGGCATTTCCATGCCTTCTGCTTTTAATTTTGCATTTATTACGGCATCGGTAGCAATATTCCAATATGAAGGATTTTTGTTTTTTCCCCTTTTTATGTGATTAAAATGAATATGCAAAAATTCATGCGCAAAAACAAATTGTCTTTGCGCCGGAGTTAGTGATTCCATGAACTTTCTATTGTAATATACATTTTCTCCATCGGTTTCGGCTGTTTCAACATCTTTTTCGATTATGTTGACATCTTCAACAAACGCAGAAATAATTGGGAATTTACTTTGTATTCCAATCAATGCTTGTTTAATTATGTCATCATTATCATCTAAATACATATTAGATAAAAATGTATGTTTTTTTGAATACTTTTTTTCTTCGCTCACTAATTTTTCTCCAATTTGTATAAAATCGTCAATGAAGATATTACCGGATTTAATTCTTTACTGCGACTTGTTAATAGAATTTGGACATTTTTTGGCAATTTGACACAACTTGTAGCACGATTTTTCAATATTTCGTAAAATTTTAATTGCTCATCTGGTGTTATATCGTCAATTCCATCAATAACAAGAAACAAACGACTTTTTGACTTTGCTTTATCGCTTAGTTTTATAAGCCAATTAGGATATTTATAGCCATGCTCAAGGGCAACAACAGCCAAATCTTTGGAATTTGTTTTGCTTGACAAAACAACAACATTTTCGCCCTCTTTAAAATGTGCACCTTCAATAATTAGTGGAGTTGAAAAATTGTTTTTGATAATTGTTTTTAATTTCGTAATTTTTTGCTTATCCATAAAACACCTATACTAAATCAAAAACGGTTTCTTCGTCATCTTTGTCCTTTTCTTCAATTTTTGATTTATTTTCTATTTTTTTAATGTTTTTAAAGTTATTTTTATTTTCTTGTAAATTTTTTATAAACAATAATCTGTTTTCGTCATCTCCTGCCCACAAAACATCAAAATTTATCAACTGCTCTTTACCTAAGTACTCTCCAATAAATTGTCTTACTATTCCGACATTTTCTTCGGTTGCACCCAACAATGAGAAAGTCATTGATATACCACTATCTAAATCTTTTGGTAAATCATCTTCATAAAAATTACCATTTACAATATCTTCAACTGTGATATGGTTTTTAGTTACATAACTTAAAAATGACTGCGTTTGTACTGCTCCAATTTTGTTTTGGATAAGTTCTCTTGCAATAACACCATCATTGTCATAAATAATATTGCTAATCTGCTCCCAAGCACGAGGGTCAATAGCATATCTTGGAGGTTTTTC
>CALWPE010000092.1 GCA_944383345.1 uncultured Clostridia bacterium
CCATATATAAAACAATGATATGAACGAATTTTTGATGTATTTAAAACACTTTCTGCATATTCTCGTGCATTAGGTACATTTTGTGCTATTAAACTTGTAGTAAATGCAGATAAAAGTGCAGGATAAGGGACAACAGTTGAATTGTGTTTTATTTTGTTGCATAAATTTTTGACAAATCTATATTCAACTATGTCTTGGGAAAAAGGAATTGTTTGTAAATATTTTTTTAAGTTTGGTTCTTTACCTAGTAAATAATTTTTGTATTCTTCTCGCTTTGCATCAATATCTAAAACATGTTGAAATTTTAAAACATCAAGAGTTACATTATTTTGATAACTATATATACACATAGAGTTATCATCTTCGAGAAAATACTGAAAACTATTGTTTGTTGATGGTGTGAAAGAATAGTTTTTATAAAATTTTAAGTCATTTATTGGAATAAGGCAATAGTTTAGGGTGATTGGTCCATCTGTCTCTTTTGAACTATCCCATGTGCAGTCACTAACATACATTCCATTTATAGAATATTTATCATCTTTTATCGCAACTATATTTATAGAATGTGCACCAAGTCTTTTATCTTTGTTATCAAATATAGTCACACCACAAGAAAAACAGTGTAAGTTTTCATCATTAAGACCATTTATTATTTCGTTTAGCATTGTTGAATAATTTCTACAAACTATATGTCCGTTATTTTGAAGGCTAAAAAGTGAGTGCGTCATTATTGGACTTTTTAATGTTTTGTCATCACTATATACATTTTCTGCAATTTTTTTGTAGGCATATAAAAGTTTTTCAAGACTGGATAGGTTTTTTGATGAAATTTCTTCTATTATGTTATTTAAGTATTGATAAGTTTTTTCAACTTCTTCAACTTCCCACAGTACTTCATACTCTTTAAAATATAGTTTTGTGTTTTGCGTTTTTAAAATTTTATTGAACTTCTTTAAGTTTTCAAATTCGCTTCGAGAAAATAAATTGTCTTTTAAATTTACAAAAAAAGTTATGTCAGATATATCATTTTTGCATCTAAACATATCTCTCAGCACAACAAAAAAATCTGCAAAGTTATCATAGTTATCAAGGTCAAGAGAAACACAAATTTTTTTGTTTTTCAATTTTTTATTTTTATAGAGAAAATAAAAATTATCAAGTTTCCATGACTTGATAAAAATATCATATCTTTCACTATTTTTTATTAAATCAGAAATTAAAAGCATAAACCCCCATTTTGGCAGGTGGGACAGGACTCGAACCTGCAACAGACGGTTTTGGAGACCGTTACTCTACCATTGAACTACCCACCTATAACCAAACAATGTTAGCAAAATAAATAATTTTTGTCAACATTTTTACAAGATTACAATGTTAAAAGTATAGAATATTTTGTTTTCTGTATCATCTTTTTGGGTGAGAGTTACCTCTAAGTTACCTTTACTTTCTACAACAAGTGAAACACTATTTGAATTTGTTGAAATGCTATAATTTAAAGTTGTGCTAATAGTTACTTTTGTTGATATTTCTTCTTGATAGTTGCCTTTTATAACAAAATCGAATTGAATATTTACAGGTAAGGAGTTTGAATACATTGTCAATGTATTATCTTCAAAACTAGCATTGTACATATTCATAAAACTTTCGCTAAAAATAATGTCGTAATAATATGGGCTCGGGGATTCTTGCGAATAAGCCAACACTTGTACATTGATGTCTATATTCTTTTTGGATATTGTATCTAGTATTGTTACGATATAATTTCCTTCGTTTATTGAAGATATTGTATTATTGTCAACATCTAAGCCGTTTGATGTTATTTCAAAATCACAAATTGCATAGATAGGGGAGAAAGTATATTCAATATCAAAGGTTTCATTTGTGTAAATAGAAACGCTAGTTTGTTTAGGTAAAATATTTTCTACAAGTACATTATTCACTTCAACAGGTATTGTCATAATGTAAGAAGAACCATCAAGAGCCGAGATTTCAAGTAATGTTGTTCCTTCACTTTTTGCATAAATTTTATTAGAGTCTATGTATGCGACATTTTCATCTAAGATATTAACTTCATACAATGGCAATGAATTTTTATCGGTAGAGATTTCATATGTTGCGAAGTTGAAGAAATTGTCGTTGTTTGCTTGCTCTAAAAAGTTTTCGTTAAAAAGTGAAAGAGTTAAAACATTATTTTTGTAACTATTTGAAAAGTTTACATTAAAATTGTCTATATATTTATAGGTGTTATATGTGAAAGTTTTGCTAAAATTCCTATAACAAAATTCAAATACCGATTGGGCAGTACTATCAACATGAAAAGAAAATTTAATTTTTCTTTCATTGTCTGTGTCTATATTTGTTAATTGCAAAATATTTTCACTTGTTTTCAATGAAAAATCATCGTAAACAGGACTATCTAAATCAAACTCTATTACATAGTCTTCATTAGCAAAAAGTTTGTCCACTATTTTTGTATCTTTATAAATAGTTGCGTTTACTTGTGTTATTGTGTCAACAACATTAACAACAAACGAATCATAATACGATGAAGCATCTGTCGTTACAATTACCGTTACATCAAATTGTCCAACTTTGTTTGCATAAATTTTTTGATTGGTTATAGTCATTGCATTTGTGTCGCAAACAAAACTTAGAGTGTAACTACTATTTGACGATATATCTATATCAAGAGAATAAATTTCATCAATAAACATAGTTACATCTTCACAAGATATAACTACGCTATCTACATTTTGGTCTGGGTTCTGTAAATCTGCTGGATTCTGCGAATCAACGTCGTCTTTTGAATTTGGGATTTTTATTTCACCTATAAATATTGCTCCCAACCCAACTAGTACACATATAAAAATTACAGAAAAAATTGTAAAATACTTTTTCATTTTTTTTGCTAAACAATTATACAAAAATTTCGACAAATATCAAAACGAATTGACAAATATAACAAATAAAATGTTTTAAAAATTTGGTATTGCAAAAAATAGATGTTTATGCTATACTCAGTGCGAGAGGTGAAAAATGGCAAAAGGAAAGGTAGCCGGTGCAATTATCGGTGGATTAGTTGGAATTGGCTTAATAGCAGGTGTTGTTTTTGCAGTTTCAAACATGGGAGGTGGTCAAAATGTTCCACCACCACCACAACCACAGACACAACTTGCAATGGTACAAAATATAGAATATGATTACAAAGATGGTCTTTTGACTTGGGATGAAGTAGAACATGCAGATTCATACAATGTCAAGGTTGACAATGGTGAAGAACAAAAGGTTAATAGTACATATTATACCTTTAATCTTGAAAACGATGTCACATATTTTCAAATTCAAGCATGTGATACAACAGGAAATTACAAGGCATCAGAGTGGACAGAGCCTTATGCTGTAACAAAAATTAAAGAAGAAGAAAGTCTTGTTGACGCAGTAAACAATTTTGCAAGAAGTATTGCAATAAAAGGCAATGAACTTGACAAGATTATAAGTGTAATGCCAGAAGGAAACTATCTTGTTACAACTGGAGTATATGAATACGACGGAGAAAAGTATCTTTTAACAGATTATACTGATTGTGGGAAACCTGTGGAAAGTCTTAAAGAAGCATTAAAGACAGAAGATGCTTATAATAAGACTGAAACTAGAGCAGAAGAAATTGCAAAAGATTATGATACAGAAGCATCATTTATGGCAAGAGAAAATGGATATAGCGAAAGCATCCAAAGACTAGTTGATGAAAATAAAGATGTTAAGTTTGTAACCAGCCAAGCGTATGAAGTAAGTGAAACAGGTGTTGGGCTTAGAGGAATAGTTAAGGCAACAGATGGCGTTGAAGAAAAGTTTTATTTAACAGATATAGAAATTTATGCTGGATCAATAAATAACGAAGAAGTAAAATACACCACAGCAGTTGAACAAGCCGATGCAGAAAGTTTGTATGAAAATTATTTCACTGAGATAACAGGTGACTTTGCAGACTATGCAAAACAGTTAGATGAACTTCAAAATCAGGCACAATCAACAACAGATTATGGGATGTCATTTTAATGAATAAATGCTTTTTATTAACCAAAAAAAATGCAGTGGATATCTATTCTTTAAAAGAGATTGCACAAAACTATAATATAGAAATTATTCCAGTAGTTAGTGAAATATCAATGCTTAAGGCAAGTTATTACGAAAAGTGTCCTATACTTGTTGATGATGAAAAATGTTACAACGAGATGTTAAATACACTTAGTTTAGGTTTTTGTAAAGATGTATATCTATTAAAAGAAGGTAATGTATACAAAGACCAAAAAGTAATGTCTTTAAAACAGTTTTTTGAAAGTGATATTTTTGACCGACTTAAAAAGAGATATTCTAGAAGCGAGTGCAAAAAAATCGTAGAAGAATATTTTTGTAATAAAGTTGAAAATGATTGGAAATTGACATACATAGTTGATGTAGTCATAGAGATGTACTATCTTGAAAAACAATCACCAGACGAAAAACTTTTGGAATATATATTAAAAAAAGACAGATTTATTAAAGACGATTTTGATTCTGTAAAAGAAACAATTGAGAAAGTGTTAGAAAATAAGATAGATAAAAATAACCTTAATAATCAAACTTTAAATCAGTTGTTTACATTACTATATAAAGATATCTTTAATTGTTAAGACTTTGAAAATTTCAAAGTCTTTTTTTTACAATAAAGTCACAATAAAATTATTGACTTTATATGTTGTTTGGGTAATACTACTATTATTAGGTTAAGGAAGGAACAATATGGTAATTTTGGGAGACTATCATACACATACAATTTACTCTGGTGGGTTTTTTAATGTAAAACACGCAACAGGGACTATTCTTGAAAATGCTATGACGGCGAAAGAGAAAGGACTTAAACAAATTGCAATAACAGAGCATGGTTTTTCTCACAAACTTTATGGAGTTAAAAGAAAAAATATTGACAAAATGCGCAAGGAGATTGAAGAAGCCAAACTAAAGACCGGTGTTGATATCTTGCTTGGAATAGAAGCAAATTTTATTTCAAGTGACGGAGATGTTGATTTAAAAGATGAAGATATAAAAAAATTAGACTTTATAATTGTTGGGTTTCATACTTTTGCAAAGGCTAAAAACATTGTTGAGTTTTTCAAATTTAGGTTACCAAACATGCTACATTTTCATCGCAAAAAAGACATCAAAAGAAACACTTTGGCTGTGATGAAAGCAATGGACAAATACCCTATAGATTTGATTTCGCACCCTGGTTCACGCATGCCGATAGACTTTGAAGCAGTAGGAAAACATGCAGTAAAGACAAATACTCACCTTGAACTTAATGGCAGACGAATATGTTACAAAAAAGAAGATATTAAAAAACTTGTGGACATGGGAGTTAAATTTTTGGCAGATTATGATGTACATAGTGCAAAAAATGTTGGCGAAGTAAACAAGGGCATAAACTTTGCTATAAAATACAACATTCCACAAAGTCAAATTATGAATTTAGAGAAATTTCCACAATTTAAAAATTATAAAAAGGAAGAAAATTGAGTTTTTCAAGAGATATTAAAAAAGAGATATTATCAGCAAGCCTAGACGATTCGCAAAGTCTAGCCTTTTTGAGTGGACTTTTAAATAGTTCTGCTGAGATTTTTTTAGATGGCAATGTATCGCTAATTATCTCAACTGAGATATACGAACTGACAGAAAAAGTAAATGCACTACTAAACAAATTTTATGGTAAAAGTGCTAACATTCAAACAATTCCTGCACATCAAATAAAAAAAGAAAATTATTACAAAATGGAAATTGATGGAGATATGGCATTTAATTTACTTATGGACACAGGGTGTATAACAACACAAAATGCTAATTTATCTAGGAATTTTAATGTAGATGAATATTTAATAAAAGAGCCCAAAGATTTAAAGTGTTTTGTATGTGGTGCTTTTGTTGGGTGTGGAACATCGAGCATAAAGATTGACAGTAAAACAAGACTATCAACAGGTTATCATCTTGAATTTGCGTCAAAAAACTATGCTTTTTTAAGTGGAATAGGGCATATTTTGGCACAATTTGATGTTTCAGCGAAATTGGTAAAGAGAAAAAACTTAAATATTTTATATATAAAAGATGCCGAACAAGTTAGCAATACGCTAGCACTTATGGGAGCAAACAATGCCGTTTTGTCACTACAAAACGAAATGGCAACAAGGCAATTAAGAAATAAAGTAAATAGGCAAACAAATTGCCTAAGTGCGAATATAGAAAAAACTGTAAGTGCAAGTATGAAACAAAATGATGCGATAGAACTTATAGTGCAAAAAATAGGGCTTGAGAGTTTACCAACAGACTTGCAAAATGTTGCACTTTTAAGAATGGCGAATCCAGAAGAGAGTTTGGAAGAGTTATCTAAACTTGCAACATTTAAGGTGACAAAAAGTGCACTTAATTATAGATTAAACAAATTGATAAAGATTGCAGACAAATTAAAGGAGTAATGATGGAACAGTTTGTACATTTGCATAACCATACCGAATTTAGTTTACTTGATGGTGCTGCTAAAATAACAGACCTTGTAAAAATAACAAAAGAAAGGGGCTGGAAAGCAGTTGCAATAACAGACCATGGAAATATGTATGGAGCATTGCAGTTCTACACTGCGTGTCTAGGAGCAGGAATAAAGCCAATAATAGGCTGTGAATTTTATGTTGTTGACGACTACAAAAACAAGCATGGAAAACAAAATTTTGACCACTTGATTTTGATTGCAAAAAACAATGCAGGCTACAAAAACTTATTGAAATTAAACACCATCGCATTTATGGAAGGGTTTTATTACAAACCAAGGATAGATTATGAACTATTATCTAAGCATAGTGAAGGCTTGATTTGTCTTAGTGCGTGCTTAGCAGGAAGAATACCAAAATTGATACTTGAGCATAGACCTTTAGATGCTGAAAAATTTGCTATAAAACTAAATAACATGTTTGAAAAAGGCGACTTTTATCTTGAGATACAAAACCATGGTATTCCAGAAGAAGATGAAGTTAGGCGTGAACTTATAAAACTAAGTAAAAAACTAAATATAAAACTTGTTGCAACAAACGATTGTCACTACATCGAAAAAGAAGATGCAGGGATGCAAGATGTTTTAATGTGTGTACAGATGGGTAAGACCTTAGATGACCCTGATAGATTCAAATTTTCTACTCAAGAATTCTATTATAAGACCTATGACGAGATGAAACAGTTGTTTATAGGTCAAGAAGAAGCACTTTTAAACACTCTTGAGATTGCCGACAAGTGTGATGTTGTGATTCGTAGAAAAACACATACAGAAATGGGGCTTGATGAAAGGTACTGCTTGCCAGCAAACGAGAACTTTATTCCAAAGTATGTTCCTGAAAATGGTATGACAACTTTTGAATATATGAAGTATTTGACATATAGAGACCTTGACAAAAAATATCCAAATGCTTCAAAAGAAGTTTTGGACAGAATTGAATACGAACTAACTACAATTCACGACCAAGGGTTTGTTGAATACTTCTTGGTTGTTTGGGACTACATAAACTGGGCAAAAAGCAATAAAATAGCAGTTGGCCCCGGCCGTGGTAGTGGTGCAGGAAGTGTTGTCGCCTATCTTATGGGGATTACAGATGTTGAGCCACTTAGGTACTCACTCTTTTTTGAAAGGTTTATAAACAAAGAGCGTGTTTCTATGCCGGACTTTGATGTTGACTTCGACAGTGTAAGAAGGGGCGAAGTAATTGAATATGTTAAACGCAAATACAACCCTGAGAATGTTTCAAACATCATAACTTTTGGAAAAATGCAGGCAAAAAATGCGATAAAAGATGTTGGTCGTGTACTTAGAATACCTTATAGTGAAACAGACAAAATAACAAAACTCATACCAAGCCGTTTGCCAGAGGGAATTAAAAAACCACCTGTTCTTGCATATTATTTTGGAAAAACAGGCAAACCTGAAAACGACAAATACATAATGCAAGAATTAAAAGATATATACGATAGCGACAGCGACTTAAAACGAGTTATTGATATAGCGATTAAACTTGAAGGCTTCCCACGAAACACATCAATGCACGCCTGTGGAGTTTTGATTGCGCCAGAGCCTGTTGACGAGTTTGTTCCTGAAGCAAGAAACGGTGAAGATGTTACAACTCAGTACGATATGATAGAACTTGAATCTCTTGGACTACTAAAAATGGACTTTTTAGGCCTTGTAAACTTAGTGGATATTGACCTTACAAAAAAATACATAAAAGAGATTCATGGTGTTGATATAGACTTCCACAAAATTGGTTACGATGACAAAAAAGTTTATGACCTTATAGGAACAGGAAATACAGTTGGTATATTCCAACTTGAAAGTGCAGGCTTTCAAAACTTTATGCGAGAGTTAAAACCGGACGGACTTGAAGACATCATAGCAGGTGTGTCGCTATATAGACCGGGACCTATGGACTATATTCCAACATATGTAAGAAACAAATTTCACCCAGAAGAAGTTGTTTACCCACATGAATGTATTAAAGATGTTTTAAAAGTTACAAACGGAGTTATTGTTTACCAAGAGCAAGTCATGCAAATATTTCAAATAATGGGTGGATATAGTCTAGGTCAAGCAGACAATGTTCGCAGAATTATGGGAAAGAAAAAAGTCGAAAAAATGGCTTATGAGCGTGAGAAATTTATAAATGGTTGGGAGGACCCAACAGGCAAGCACTCCATTTTGGGAGCAGTTAAACTTGGCATACCAAAAGAGACAGCAGAAAAAGTTTTTGCAGATATGGAAAGTTTCGCACACTATGCGTTTAACAAGTCGCACGCAACTGCGTATGCGATGATAACTTATCAAACGGCATACTTAAAATGCTATTATGAAGTTGAATTTTTAACAGCCATCATAAATAACAGAATAACAAAGGCAGACGAGATAAAAACCTATGTAACCTATGCAAGAAGTGAAGGTATTGAAGTTTTGCCACCAAACATAAACAAAAGTGAAACATATTTTTCTGTTGAAGGCAAAAACATAAGATATGGTCTTAGTGGTCTTAAAGGTGTTGGAGTAAGTGCCATAAGCACAATATTAAAAGAGAGAGAAAACGGAGAATTTAAAGACATTTACGACTTTATTTCAAGAATAATGCATGTTCAAGCATCACTTATAAACAAAAAGAGTATGGAAAGTTTAATCTTTAGTGGAGCATTAGATTGTTTTGGACTATATAGGTCACAACTAAATGTAATGTATGAATCTATAATTGAAAAAGTCAGCAAAGATATGGAAAGACAAAAGACAGGGCAATTCTCTTTGTTTGAAAACTTTGAGCAAAATCTTGGAAAAGTTGACGAAGTAAAAGTTCCTAAAATAAAAGAGTTTACAGAAGAAGCCAAACTAAAATTTGAAAAATCAATTTTGGGTGTTTATATGTCTGGGCACCCTTTGCAAAAATTCCAAGATAAGTGGAAAGAATATAATTTCAACGCCTCAATGATTACCCACGACGAGCAACAAGATGATTACGAAGATGACGGCGAAGATGATGCAATGGGTGAAATGTACAAAGAAAACAGCATTGAAGACGGCACAAGAGTTAAGTGTGGTGGAATAATTACAGAGGTCAAGCGTATAATTACAAAAGTAGGGAACAAGCCTATGGCAGTTGTTCATGTTGAAGATATTTATGGTACTTTTACAACTATGGTTGTTCCAAAAGCATACGAAAAGTACAAAGACCTTTTAAAAGAAGATAACATTATTGAAATTTTAGGTAAATTTAGTGAAAGACCAGGAAAAGATAGTGTTATTATGGTTGAAAAAATAACAGAGTTAAAACAACAAGAAGACGATAACAAAGAAATAAAAAAAGTATATTTAAAATACGATGCATCAAATAGCAAAATTTGTGATAAAATCAATTTAATTTTGTCGCTATATCCGGGCGAAAGTTCAGTTGTTGTAAGGTCAACTGCAGACGGTAAAGCATACAAACAATCAAAAAAAGTTAGTGCGAGCAACTATTTGTACAACGAATTGGTTGGTGTTCTTGGCGAAGAAAATGTTATAATAAGATAGGAGACAATATGAATATAGGTATACTAGCAAGTGGTGGAGATGGTGCAGGAATGAATATGTTTTTGTACAATCTTGTGAAAAATTTAAAAGGACACAATATTTTACTTTTCAAATCAGGCTATGAAGGCTTGATGAAAAATGAAGTTTGTGATTTTGATTTAAACTTTTTAAAAAGTAAAAAAAATTGTGGTGGAATTTGTATAAAAACATCAAGAAGTCCAAAATTTATGGAGCAACAAGGCAAAGAAGAAGCATTGAAAACATTAAAAAAAGATAGAATTGATGTGCTTGTTGTAATGGGTGGAAATGGCTCTTTAAAAGGTGCAAAAAGTATAGAGAAAAATGGCACAAAAATTGTGTTTGTGCCTTGCTCAATAGATAATGACATTTACCCAAGTAAATATGCTATAGGTTTTGACACTGCTTGCAAAACTTGCGAAGTTTATATAAACAAGGTCCAAGATACAATGCTTTCTTTTGATAGAGTTTGCATATACGAAGTTATGGGCAGAGATTGTGATGCTATTGCAAAAAAAGTTGGATATGATGCTATTGCTGATTACACCTATACAGACACTTCAACATTTGATGAATGTTTAAAAAGTATAGATACAAAAAAATCTGCACCGATAATTGTTTTACAAGAAAATGTGCTTGATGTAGACAAACTTGCAACAGACCTACAACGAAAATTAAATCGAGAAGTAAAGTATTGCGTTGTAGGATACATTCAGCGTGGTGGAAAACCTACAAAAAAAGAAAGTGATATTGCCACTAGGTTTGCAAAAAATTGTGCAAATTATATAAAAAATGGGAAAATTGACGATTTTGTTTTTTGTAGTTATGAAGATGGTGAAGTAGTTTGTAAACCATTTTAAAAGCAAAATTTAATAAATTGCAAAAAAAACATTGACAAACAATATATCAAAGTGATAATATAGCAAGGTGTTTGGGGGTTTAGCTCAGCTGGCTAGAGCGCCTGCCTTGCAAGCAGGAGGTCATCGGTTCGATTCCGATAATCTCCACCAAAGAAAAAGCCACACCATTTGGTGTGGTTTTTTATTGTAAAAATACAAAATATAGTATTCGCAATTTGTAGTGGGTGATTTTTGAGTGATTTTTTATATTAAATATGAATTAGTGTGTAGTTATGTTATGAAGCCATGTTGATACAATTTTTTCTATTTCTTCAGAACTTTTTCCTTCCTTCTGCAATCTTTCTCTATAGTGTATTTCGGCATCATGTATAACATCATGATAAAATTCTGGATCAATATCATTATCCACATCATAAAATTGATTATAACTTTCGACTGCCTCACGGGGAGCTTTATCAGTTAAGAAATATTTCATTTTTTTAGGATCGTGATAGTACCATTCTGGATTAGTCATAAAATATGGTTCTGGTTTTCGCATATTTATTCTCCTTAATATTAGTTTATTTTGTTTAATCTATTTTGTCAATTTTATTATTGCCTTTCATTTTTTTGTTTAGAAAAATTCCCACAAAACAAAAGCCACACCATTTGGTGTGGCTTTTTATATGTTTTTTTGTAAACAAAACAAAGATTTTTTTGTATTATTCCACAGTAACACTTTTTGCAAGATTCCTTGGTTTGTCTGGACTATATCCAAGTTTTATGCAAGTCTTATAGGCGAGTACTTGAAAAGGTATAACACTTAGTATACTTGAAAGTGAACTACTGATTTTGTCAAATTTGTAAAGGTAGTCTATCTCTTCTTGCCGTTTTACATCAAGGTTTGTTACAAGAACAATCTTTCCTCCTCGTGCTTTGATTTCGCTTGCACTAGCAAGATTTTTTGAAAGCAAATTTTCGTCTGTGGCTATGACGAACACCAAACTTTTGTTGTCGACTAAACTTAGCGTTCCGTGTTTAAGTTCGCCCGAAGGAAGACTAACACAATTTATATAAGTTATCTCTTTAAGTTTCAGCCCTGCTTCAAGTGATGTTACATAGTCTTCAACTCTACCAATAAAAAACACTTTTTCACTCTTTAATACCAAATCACTGATTTCATCGATTTTGTCTATGTTTTTAAAATAATCAACATTATTTAATACTTTTAAATCTTCATCAACATTATTTTTGTTTAGTTGCCTTAAATGTAAAGATAACATTTTAAGAACAGTGAGCATTGCATTGTATGCTTTTGTTGACATCACAGCAACTTCCATTCCTGCACAAAGGGGAAGTGTTATATCTGCCGAGCGAGCGATTGATGAGTATGGAACATTTACAAGAGCCAAAGTTTTTGCCCCCATCTTTTTTGCAAGTTCCAAAGAAAGCAGGGTGTCGGCAGTTTCTCCACTTTGACTTACAAAAATGCAAAGTGTGTCGTTTGATATAAGTGGATGCGAATATCTAAATTCGCTTGCAATGTATGCCTGTGCTTCAATTCGTGCATCTTTTTGTATAAATTTTTCACCCATAAGGCAGGCATGATATGCTGTTCCACAGCCAATAAGTTTAATCTTTTTAATGTTCTTAAAAAACTGTTTGTTTAACTTTTTAAAATGGTCAACTGTTTTATAATTTAAAAGTATCTGCTCTACTACTTTTGGGATTTCGCTAATTTCTTTTTCAGCATAATAACTATATTTGCCAAGTTCTGCTGATTTTTCAAAACTTCCTATCTCGCAAGGAGCAAGAGTAATTTTTTCAAAATTTTTGTTGTAAACTAGCATTGTGTCTAAATCTACTCTTGCAAAACAATCGTCAGGCAAAGGGAAATATGTAGTATAATCTTCACCAAAAGTTACTGGGTCACTGCTAACCATACAACTATCTTGATTTTTTGCAATATAAAGTGGGCTGTGTCTTCGTGCAACATAAAGCGCATTTTCGTTTTTGTTTAAAAGACATATTGCAAAACTTCCACTAAGCAGTCCTGTTACATATTTTAATTTATCCATATTGTTTTTTTCTTCACAAATTTCCATAAGAGCAGGGATAATTTCGGTGTCTGTGTCACTTTTTAATTTTATGTTTTTATCTTGAAGTAATTTTGTAAGTTCCAAGTAGTTTTCAATTATACCATTATGAACAACTGCCCAAGTTTTGTTTGGGCAAAGGTGTGGATGAGTGTTTTTTAAATTTACTTTTCCATGAGTAGCCCATCTTGTGTGTGCAATACCACATACGCAGTCATCATCATAATTTAATTTTTGTTCGAGATTGGCTATTTCTCCAACACTTTTTTTAACCAAAAATTTGTTGTTTTTTAAAAGACAAATTCCACTTGAATCATAGCCTCTATATTCAAGTTTTTTCAAGTTATGTATAATTTTTTTTGATACACCTTTGGTGCGTGATAAGTATCCAATTATTCCACACATAAAAAACTCCTATATGTTTATATGAAAAATTTTTTTTCGTGGTCACCAATTTGTTGAAATTAAAATATATATGTGATATATTAAATTTAGGAGATTTTTTATGGATTCAATGTATATGCAAAGTGTAGTTGCCGAATTTGTAGGGCAACTTGTAGATATTTCAAAACAAAAACAAAGAAGTTATGCATTTAGTAACAAAATTGCTGACTTTGGTGATATTTTTATAGATTATTTGGCTAGTGAAGTTGTCAATCGTGGATATTTTTATTATAATTCAAATAAGAAATATGCCGAATGTGATGAAAATGAAAAAGAATGGGCTGTTACACTAAATCAAATGGCTATTGATGTCTTTGGTGAAAGTATTGATGAAATGATTAGACCAAATACACATATTTTGCTTTCTGTCAATAAAGACAATGCAACAATTTACTATAATGATGGAACTTTTTCACCTACATATGCCGACAAAAAGATAGAAGTAAAGAAAAGTCATAATAAAAATGACGAAGAAATAACAAAATAATAGCAATAAAGTTTTTTGAAATTTTGTTTAAATAAAGAAAAGGGAGAATAATTTATGACAACAAAAAACTTTCAAAATGTTAATTTGGTGATATCACAAATAGCATAGTATGCGTCATTGTTTTCAATGTCGCATACTTTTTGTTGACATATCATACCTTGGTATTGTAATATTTTGTAGAACTGATGAAATTAAAAAAAGATTTTGATATTGTTAGGTACAACCCTCAAATAGATACAGGGCTTAGTGCCGAACAGGTAAAGGAAAGACAAGAACATAAACTTTTTAACAAAGTGAAACAAAAGACTGGTAAGTCTTATTTTCGCATTTTTTTTGATAACATTTTTACTTTTTTTAATTTGATTTGGATACTTATATTTTCTGCACTTGTTGCAGTTGAAAGTTATAACGACTTATTGTTTATTGTCGTCATATTTTTAAATACTTTAATTTCTATAATTCAAGAGTGCAAAGCAAAATCTGCTGTTGATAAACTTTCACTTTTGACAATGCCAAAGGTAAGTGTGACAAGACAAGGCGAAACAATAGAGATAAGCGCTGACAAACTGGTGCTAGACGATGTTATAAAACTTGAAATAGGAAATTCAATTCCTGCTGACTGCATAATTTTAAGTGGAAAGATTGAAGTAAACGAAAGTTTGCTTACAGGCGAAAGCGATGCAATAAAAAAAGCAGAGGGAGATTCAATACTTTCTGGAAGTTTCATAATAAGTGGTAGTTGTTTTGCAAAAGTAAATAAGATTGGAAATCAAAGTTATATTCAGTCCATAGCACACGAAGCAAAAAAATTTAAAAATCCAAACAGTAACTTAAACAAAGACCTTAAAACAATGATTAAGTATATAGGCTTTGGAATTATTCCTATCGGTGGAATAATGTTTATGAGTAACTATTTCTCGTACAACCACTCCTTAACCTATGCAGTAACAAAAACAGGTGGGGCTTTAATAGGAATGATACCTGCCGGAATGTTTTTGCTTGTAACAATCGCTTTGTCGGTTGGAGTTGTTAAACTCAGCAAGAAAAAAGCAATGGTAAAAGACCCATATTCCATTGAGATGTTAGCAAGAAGCAATGTGCTTTGTTTGGACAAAACAGGTACAATAACAGACGGAACAATGCAGGTCAATGAAATTATCAAAATAGATGAGGTAAACAACTTAAAAAATGAAGATATAATTTCAAATATACTTTATTACCAAAAGACAAGCAATGCAACATCAAATGCACTTATTCGTGAATATGGAAAAAAGAACAAGATGAAGTGCATATACAACTTGGAGTTTTCATCACAAAGAAAATGCACTGCTACAAGTTTTGAAAAATATGGTACTTTTGTTTTGGGTGCACCTGAGTTTGTAAAATGCACACTAACTAAAAAATTAAAAAACACTATATTTAATCTTTCAAGTCAGGGCAAAAGAATTTTGATGCTTGCATACAAAGAAGGTTATGTTTTAGACGAAAGTGAAAAGTTACCAAGAGCGACAACACCACTTGCACTTATTGTAATAGAAGATACAATTCGTGAAGATGCAAAAGAGACTATTGCTTGGTTTAAAGAAAATGGTGTGCAAATAAAAATAATTTCTGGTGATAATCCAATAACAGTATCAAACATAGCAAAAAGAGTTGGTGTTGAAAATGCCGAAAATAATATATCTCTTGAAAATATGAGTTTACAAGAAGTCGAAAAAGTTGCTACATCGTTTACTGTTTTTGGTAGAGTTAGTCCCGAGCAAAAACATACTCTTATAAAGACATTAAAAAAGAAAGGCTATGTTGTTGCTATGACAGGTGACGGAGTTAACGACACCTTAGCGCTAAAAGAAAGTGACTGCTCAATAGCAATGGCAGACGGAAGCGAAGTTGCAAGAAGTTTGTCAAACTTGGTGCTTCGTGATTCAAAATTTTCAAGTTTGCCTGCAGTTGTAAAAGAAGGTCGACAGGTTATAAATAATGTTCAGCAGTCAAGCACTTTGTTTTTGATGAAAACATTGTTTACAATACTATTGTCACTATTTAGCATTGTTACATTGTCGGGATATCCTTTTCAGCCAGCACAGATGTTTTTGCTAGAACTTTTTGTAATTGGACTTCCTTCTGTAATATTAGCACTTCAACCCAACACGAATCTAATTAGAGGTGAGTTTATACCTGTTGTTTTGAAGCGAAGTATTCCAAGTGGACTTTTGATTTTTATAAATGTTCTTGGAACAATTATTTTAGCAAGATTTAAACTCATAAACGCCGAAGAATTTGCTACTTTATCTACTCTTGTCCTTATTTTCACAGGATATATAAATTTGGTATTTTTGTGTGTACCGTTTAGCAAAATTAGGATATTTTGTTGTACATTGTCACTTGTATGTTTGACGACAGCAATAGTTTTAATGGGTGACTTTTTTGGAATGACAACAATAAATTTAAAAGTTGCTCTTATACTTGTTGCATTTATGGCATTTTCTATTCCTTTGCATATTTTAATTCCAAAACTTATTAAAAAGATTGAAATTCGCATTAAAAAGGCAAAGTTACAAAAAATTGAAAAAAAGAATAAATACAACAAAAAAATAAAGCATATTGCTTTGTCTGATTCTAAAAATGACGCAGAAATTGATGAAATAGATTTTCAATAGATTATTTTTCAAAAAACTGTTTTTCAATTAAAGTTTTTTGTGTAAACGAAAACATACCATCGTTACCAATAATGATATTATCAACATACATTAGCCCAATAGTCGCAAAAAATGTGCATAAACTTGCATAAGCATCATAATCTGCTTGGCTAGGTGAGGCACTTCCTAAAGGATGATTGTGAGCAGTTATAACTGATGTTGCGTTGTTGTATATTACTGATTTTGTAATTTTTAGTTTTTCAAGTTTGACTTGTTTTATATTCCCAGTTGATAAAATTTCATAAGTTTGAAATGTAGAATTTTTATTTATATAAGCGATTACAAACACTTCGTTTGTTAAACCTTTAAAGATGTTAGTAAAATATTTATAAACATCACCCATGGTTTTGCAAGAATAGGAGTGTTTGTTTTTATCTTTTATGTAAATTTCAAAAATTTGTGGAAGATATGTAATCATTTTTGCAGTGACATCGCCTACGCCTTCCACTTCTTTCAATGCAAGATAACTTGCATCTAAAATTTTTGATATAGAACCGAACTTATTTAAAAGTGCATGAGCAATTTCGTTGGTATCTCTTCTTGCATTGGACATTGTCAAAATTTGTTCAACAATTTGTACATCGGTTAAAGATTCAAGTCCAACTTTATCTATTAAATTTCTAAGCCTGTTTCTATGTCCAGAGTGCACATTTTTGTCTTTCATATGTTGAATTATATCAAGCAACGAAAAATGTTGCAAGCATTTGACAACACAAAAATAATATGTGATACTTTGAGTATAAAGGAGTAACTATGAAAATAGCAATATCATGTGATTCAACTTGCGACATACCTAAAAATTTAATTGAAGAGTATGACATTCACTTAATGCCAATAACAATACTTCTTGGAAGTGAAGAGCGAAAAGATGGAATAGATGTAACAGCGCAAGATGTGTTTGACTATGCAGATAGAACTGGAGAACTTGCAAGAACATCGGCAGTAAATGTTTATGAGTATTTGGAGTTTTTCAAAAAACTTAGAGAAAGTTATGATGCAGTAATTCACTTTTCATTATCTTTTGCAATATCTTCAACGGGAACAAACGCACTTAATGCAAGCCACGATGTTGACAATGTGTATGTCATAGACACAAAAAGTTTGTCAAGTGGTAGTGGACTTTTAGTGCTTAGTTGTGTTGACAAGATAAAAGAAGGAAAGGACATAGACACAATAGTTAGCGAACTAAAAGCCGAGGCAGACAAAGTTCAGGCATCTTTTTTGGTTGATACATTGAAATACTTGCATAAAGGTGGTAGGTGCTCAAGTATTGCGCTACTTGGTGCTAACATTTTGCAAATCAAGCCAAGGATAAGTTTGGTTGATGGAAAAATGGAGATGACAAAAAAGTATCGTGGAAAAATAAGCGATGCACTTTTAAAGTACTTTGATGACATTTTAAAAGAAGTTCCACCAGACAAACGCCGTGTTTTTGTCACATATTCAAGTAGTGTTGAGCCAGCAAGAACAATCATACTTGAGAAACTAAAAGAAATGGGCTTTGAAGAAATTTTGGAAAGTAGTGCTTGTGCAACGATAAGCACACACTGTGGACCAAAGACACTTGGTGTTCTATACATAGCAAAATAGCCTAAAACCCTGTATTTATATGAAAATGCAGGGATTTTTTTTTATAAAATAGTTTGAAAAAATTATAAAGTAGGGTATAATTACTATACTTAAAGCGTGCTTTAAGAATTTAATTAAAGGGGACAAAGATGAACAAAGGAGATTTTATCAGAGCAATGGCAGACAATGCCGGTGTTACACTTAAAGAGGCAAATGTTGCATATGACGCATTTGTTAAGGCTGTAACAGATGCTTTGAAGGCTGGCGAAAAAATCCAACTTGTTGGTTTTGGAACATTCGAAGTTCGTGCAAAAGCAGCAAGAGAAGGTATAAACCCTCAAACAAAAGAGAAAGTTAAAATCGCTGCAAGCAAAGCGCCAGTTCTTAAATTTGGAAAAGCGTACAAAGACCTTTTTAACTAATCCAAATTTCCTTAAAAACAAAGCCCACAAATTTTGTGGGCTTTTGTTTTTTTATTCATCTTTTTGAGATTTAAGTTCTTGAAGTTTTATCTTTGCCTGTTTCTTGTCAAGTTTGGCTTGTTTTGTGTCTATTTTTCTTGTAATCTTTTTTGCGTGTTCATAGGTGTTGTCATGAATTTCAATAAATTCTTTGCAATATTTTTTTATTGAATCATTGAAACTTATAAACTCATTTTTGTACTGCTCAGGGCCAATCATTTTAATTGTCATACCTTGCGAATGTTGTTTTCGCTTAGTTTCATAATTTTCATATTTTGTTTCTTCATGACACATATATGCACGAAAACCAGTACCACTAATCACTTTGTAGACATTGGCACTTGTAAATACGCCAATTTTTGGTATGGCATTTTTTATGACATTTTCAACATCAATAGAAAATGGTGTTGAAAATAAACTTTTAATTCCATCAACAAGATAAAAGGCATGGTCTTTTATTGTGTCTTTTACTCCAACTTTGTGTGAGAATATTTTTTGCGTTGCAATCTTTGAAAGGCTCGCAGAAGGAGCAACTTTAAAAAATACACGGTCACCCTCTTGTACACGAGAAAGCACTACACCTGCTTTGTACAACAAATCGTTTGGTGTATCGTAAAAAATTTCAGAACTTTTTACAGTACCAGCAAAAGCGAATTTGTAAAATTTTAAAATGTTTTGCAAAGCGAAAACTTTTTCAAAAGGTTTGGTTGTTAGTGCTTCATATTTTACAACATCATCGTTTTTGAGTTCAACAAATTTACCCATAAGAAACCTCAGCTACTTTATTGTAAGTAATTTTTAAAAAAAAATCAAGCAAATGAAGTATATGTTGTTTTTTTGTTGAAATAATAGTTATTTTTGTGTTTTAATATATTTGTACAAATGAAAATAAATTATAGACCTATTTTTTATTTTGCTGTGATGTTTGCCTTTGGACTTTTAATGGCAAAATATTTTATAAATATTTCAATTTTACATTTTATTTTTATTTTTCTTGTTTTTTCTTTTGTATTTTTTATTTGCATAAAATACAAGTATTTTAAAAGACTAACAATTCTTTGTTTGGCATTTTTAATTGGTGTTTTTTATTTTATCAGTGGTGCAACAATATTTATGCAAGATGAAATTATTGGAGATGTTCACATAAATGGCAGAATAAAAAGTGCAACATATAATTCAAATTTTTGTTCTTATGTTTTAGACGATATTAAATTAAACAATCAATCAAAAAATTTTTGTATAAGTTTGGTTGTGTATGGTGGAAGTGATATAGATGTTGGAAGTGTTATTACCTTTGAAGAAAAATTACAAGCAGTTGATATTTTTGACAAAGAAGATGATTATTCAACTTATTATTATAAACTCAATGCGCCATATAGATGTACTACTACATACGACAACATTGAAAAAATAGAAAGTGGCTACACAAAATTAAATGAAAGTGTGGTAAATAGTTTTTATGAATACCTAACTACAATTTGTGACGAAGATATGGCAGGATTTATCACTTGCGTTATATTTGGCGATAAAACGAATGTTTCGCCAGATATTGAGAGTTCTTATCTTGAAAGTGGAATGTCACACCTTTTGGCTGTAAGTGGTATGCACATAGTAATTTTAGTTGGGATATTTACATTTTTTCTAAACAAATTACATTGTAAAAAGTGGATAAATTTTCTTGTGATTTTAATTCCATTAACATTTTTTACATATCTATGCGACTTTGCACCAAGTGTTGTAAGGGCGCTTGTTATGAGTTTGGTATTTTCTTTTTCAAGTGCAATAGGAAAGAAATATGACAGACTAAACAGTTTGGCGCTTTGTGCAATGATTATTCTTTGCATAAAACCACTTTACATTTTTGATTATGGATTTTTACTTAGTTTTTTGTGCATATTTTGTATATTCACTCTCACAAGACCTTGCACTAAAATGTTCCAAAAAATTGGTGCAAAAAGTTTGTCAAAACCTCTTGGACTTACTTTTTCGGTTCAACTTGGCTTAATACCCGTACTTATGACAATCTCGTCTAGTTTTAATATATTATCTTTAATTATAAACCTTTTGTGTGTTCCTATTTTTGAATTTGCCTTTGTTTTAACTTTGGTTGTTGTTCCACTGTGTATGGTCTTTCACTTTATGTCTTTTATGTTTACTTTTGTGCAGTTTATATATTTTTGTGTGACGCAACTTGCAAAAATAGTAAGTGGAATATCTTGGGCATATATACCACTTATTGATTTAAAAGATATATTTGCTATATGTTGTTACACTGGAATATTTTGCTCATCAAGATATGTAAAGGCAAATATTAAGATAAAAACAGTTGCCGTAAGTATTATATTTTTGTTTGCTCTTGTTTTTGGTGGAGCGATGTTTTTAATTTAATTGAAAAAAAATTTTTTGCGTGGTAAACTATAAATGATGGTTTTTAGTGAGTTTATAGCACAACAAGATTTTAAAAATTTATACCTTTTTCAGGGCGATGCGTATTTAGCACAAAAAGGTATAGATTTTATATGTCAAAAACAAAATATTAAAAGTTTTGACATATCATTTTTTAACGATGAAAATTTTGACGCACAAGCAATGGTTACTGCGTGCGAGCAGATGTCTTTTTTTGCAGAAAAAAGGCTTGTTGTGGTTAAGGACTTATTAAAACTAACTGAGAAAGATAAAAAACTTATCACCGAATACACAAAAAAGATAAATCCACTTTGTATACTTGTTTTTATTGACACTTTTAAAAGTGGAATTTTTGATTTCGTCAGCAAAGACAAAGTGGAACTTAAACTTTTGCCAAACGAGTTGAATCAATTTGTTTATAGCGAAGCCAAAAAGACAAATCATATATTTGACAAAGAAGCAATATTTGCACTCATAAATTTTTGCAATGATGATTTATCTAAAATGGTAATTGAAATTAAAAAGATTTGTGACTTTAAGGGGGAGAGTGAAAACATAACAAAACAAGATGTTAAACTTTTAGTACATAAAGATGAAGAAGCAGGAGTTTTTGACCTAACCAATGCACTTGGTGAAAAAAATGTTTCAAAGAGTTTGCATATCTTGGCGCAAATTATGGGTGGAGTGGAACAAAATAGCAAAATTTTTGCACTGCTATCCACACAGATGCGAAGGATGTTTTTTATTGTCACTTCAAAAAAATCAGACATTGAACTTGCAAACATATTTCAAGTTAAACCTTTTGCAGTAACAAGTTTAAGAAGAAGTGCAAAAAACTTTTCAGCAAAAAAATTAAAAGATATTTTATATGAACTTGAAGATGTTGAATATATGCTCAAAAATGCTATGTTTAGTCAAGAAAATGCACTTTACTACATGGTGACATATATTTGTAATTAAAAAAAATCTCAAACGCCAAAAGCATTTGAGATTTTTTATTTTGTGTTACTCTGCTATAGATTCAAAAACAACATCAACATTGTTTAAGAAGTTCTGGAATTGCTCATCAAAGTTTTGTAATGTGTAAACAAGTTTAACGCAAACAGTTTCACTTTGTGGAATAACAATTTGGTCAATGTTTACTGTGTTTTGATTTGTACCATCTAAAGTTATAAGTTCTACAGTTTCAAGTTCTTCAAGGTCAGCTGCCTGAGCATATTCTGTTGTAAATTTTTGGGCTGGGTCGTATGCAAGTTCTCTAAATTCAACCCCAAGCGCACGCTGACTATTTAAGTTTTCAATAGTGAAAGTCAATGTAATTACAGTTTCTGTGGAACTAAAATTTGTTTGTCCAAGAGACCATGAAGGTATAACCATCTTTTCATCAAGGTAAGCATCTTCATTATCACGAGTGATTTGGAAGTGATGAGTTGCCTCAAACCCTTCATCAAGAGCAGGGCCAGTATACTCTGCGTCTACCTTTACAAAGACATTGTCGTCACCACTATCAAAAGATACAGTGTTTGAAACACCAGAATTGCTTACAACTATTGAATAAACTCCGAATGTTAAAAGTGCCAAACTTAAAACAAGCATGACAATCACTAGAGTTAGCCTAACATATTTTGAATTCATAACCACTCCTTAACTTGACTTTAGTATAAACCAAATGTAAAAAAAAACAAAACATTTTTTTGTATATTGACAAAAATACAAAAAATAGTTGCAAAGAACATTTTGTTATGCTAAAATACCACCGATTAAGTGATTACAAAGTAAAGGAGAAACAAATGCCAAACATAAAATCAGCAATAAAAAGAGTAAATGTAAACAAGAAAAAAAATCTTGGAAACAAGTCAGTTAAATCACAAATAAACACCGCAGTTAAAAAGTTTGAAGAAGCTGTTGCACAAAAAGATGCTGAATCTGCAACAAAACTTTATGCTGAGGCAGTTTCTGTAATTGATAGTGCAGCGAGCAAAAAAGTTATTCACAAAAACACTGCATCGAGAAAGAAATCTAGACTTGCTGTTAAATTACATTCTATAAAGTAAGAATAAAAAAATAAGATACGGCTTTTATAGCCGTATTTTTTTATCAAATTGGGTATAGACATAAATATAATATTGTGATACTATTTATTATACCTAACTATTTATTGTACCTAAAATGTAGGACAAGGAGAGATTATGCCAATTTCAAAATATCATAGGGTTTATAGATTCCCTAACGGAGCAACACTAATTTATTTTAAACACAATGTCGACAACACAACAAGATTTTTTGGTGGGTTTATAAGTGGCGCAGCAAAAGACAAAATAAAAGGTACTGCACATTTTGTGGAACATATAATGTCAGACCTTGCAGGCAAAAGAAGTATTGCAAGCAGAGAAGATATCAATACAAATGCATTCACTACACAAAATTATGTAGCATTTTATTTGGATGCACCAAATAAACATATTGTCGATGCAATTGACCTTTTAGAAACAATGACTTTTAATAACAAATTTGACGAAGATGTTGTTGAAAACGAAAGAAAGGCAATTTTACAAGAGAGACTTTTATATACAAATCAACCATCATACATAAATAATTTGTATTTCAAAACATATTCAGCGTTAGATATTCTTGGAAACGATAAAGATATAGAAAGTATTAAAATAGACGATTTAAAAAATTATAAAGACCAAAATTTTGTTTCTCAAAACTATGTTTTGTGTGTTACAAGTAGTTTGCCATTTTCAGAAATAAAAGAAATGGTTGAAGATAACATAATTGCAAAACTTCCAAGTGATGCAAGTAAAAAGAATTTACCAGATAGGGCGATTGACCTTAGACCAATGAGCCATTTTGTTTATGCACCACAACCAAACATAAAAACGGTTACAATCACTGCGGTTATAAAAGCAAACGCAACACTTGAAAGGACACTTATTTATAACAATGTTGATGAGTTTGTATTCAATGATTCGTTCTCCGGATTACTTCTCAAAAAATTTAGAACAGAGAAAGGTCTTGTATATTTTGCAGGACTACATTCTGAGATGGGAGATAAAGACAATGTGTTCAAAATCTTCACAATCACAACAAGTAAAGATCATGTCAACGAAGTTATCGAAACACTTGGCGAAGTTTTGGAAACTGCAAGAAAGGGAATAAGTGCTGAAAAATATAATGATTATATATCAAAATTAAAAACCATTGAAGAAGATAGAAGAGTTGTACAAAAATATTTGGACCCAAGAACAATGTTTACAAGATATGTAGATAACGAACAGTTATGGTTTAATAATCCCGTTCATAAAGCAGTAAAACTAACACGAGAGCAAATAAATTCATATTTGAAAAATACATATCAATACAAACCTGTTGTATTTAATATCGTTGGAGATTTTGATGTGTTACAAACATATCAGCCAGGTGATATACAACAACTTTTGAAATCAAAACCATTTGAATTTATAAAAATACAATCAGCAGATGGAACAAATTATCAATATTATTCAATGCGCACAGGTCAAGAGGTTGACGACACTGTAATTAAAAAAGAGGACAAAGCACATATTTGTGTTTGTACAATACTTCCTCCACCACAAAGCGATTTTGAAAGAATAATGTCAGCAGTTGCCCAACTTTCTAACACACAAAAGGCTTTGTATATTGAGAACCTATCAAGAGAACTTGGACTAGATAACCTTGAGAAATCTTTAAAAGAACTTAAGAAGAAAAAAGATAGCATTGAAAAATTTGCAAGAATCTTAAATGTTAAAATCAATTTAGATACTGGAGAAGTTGTTGATATAACAGAACAAAACAAAGAAAGAAATAAAAATGTTGATGAGAGATTAAAGAAGTATTTAAATAAAACATTTAAAGAGAGATTAAAACTGATTGAAAGGTATGCAAAAGATTTGGAAATAGACCTTAACTTTGATTTTCCAGAGAGTCAAGACGAAAATCAAGTTCAAAATGACGACTCATACGAGAGATAAATAATCGCATATTACTCTATTTGTTGAAAATAAAAAAAGGGACTTTACATTTATGTAGAGTTCCTTTTTTGTTGTCAATAATAAAAAATTAAACATTTGCAATTACTTTTTTTCAATATTGACACGCTTTATTAGCACAACATGTTTAAAGTCACGCTTTATTTGTTCATTTGTTGGGAAGAAAGGAAAGGGCATTTGCTCTTTTCGTGTTTGAATAACAAACTTTTTAACATGCTCTTTTAGATTTTTTTCGCAGTCCTTTGTGTTGTCTTCAATTATGTCCTTCATAACAATTCCGGGAACAAAGCCATGTATTTTGCCATCTTCACGAGTAAAGACAAGTGGAATACTTATTTTTGTTTGTTCCTCTTTATTTTCAACTTTTTCAGTTTGAGATTTTTGTTCAAAAACAAAATTATTTTTTTTGATAAATGCCATAATGACCTTCTTTTTTTCAAGCAAAATATATCATAAAAACGATTAAAAATCAATCAATTATCTTCAATAACAACATTTTCATCATCGTTTTTATGCTTTTTTCTTGAAAAAAGTATAACTTTTCCTTTATTTTTTAACATATTAAACAAAATCACCAGACAACAAACACCAATAGCAATGTACACAAGTCTTGAAAATATTGATGCTTGTGTTCCAAAAAATCCTGCAACAAAGTCATATTGGAGAAGTCCTATACTCATCCAATTTAGTCCACCTAATATCAAAACGATAAAAGATATAATAACCATAATTCCCTTTGTAAATATTTTGTGAATATTTTGCGTCAATATTCATATTATTTTATTATAGAAATTAAAAAAATGATTGACAAAATATGACTGTATTGATACAATACCACATGTTTTAAAAAACAGGTGGCATTATGCCACTGCATTTTTTTAACTTATTAAGGAGGCTTATATGGAACAAGTATATTTAACAAAAGAAGGGAAAAAACAACTTGAAGAAAAACTTGATTACTACAAGACAGTAAAAAGACCAGAAGTTACAAAAAGAATAGGTCTTGCTCGTGAATTTGGTGATTTAAGTGAAAATGCTGAATATGATGCTGCAAAAGAAGAGCAGGCAAGAATTGAAGGCGAAATTAGTGACATGGAACAAAAACTTCGTGATTGTATTATTATAGAAAAAGTTGATACTTCAAAAGTAAGTGTAGGTTGCAATGTTGAATTATTAAACAACACACTCGGTCAAACTGTAACTTATAAAATTGTTGGTTCAACAGAAAGTGACCCATTAAACGGACTTATTTCAAACGAATCACCAGTAGGAAAAGCAGTTCTTGGTAAAAAACTTGGCGATGATGTTGTGGTAACAACTCCAAGTGGAGATATACATTTTACTGTTAAAAAGATATTTGCGTAAAATTTTTGTTTATAATTTAATTTTTTGAATTTAAAAAAAATGTTGAATATTGCACTTTAAAGGTGCAATATTTTTTTGCTTTTATTTATCGACAAAAATACATTATAAAACAAAAATTATTTGTAACATTTTTTTAAAAATGCCTTTATGCTTGTTGTCGAGGTGAAAGATGAGCAAACAAAAATTTTTCTATTCTTTTTGTAAGTACACATTATTTTTTGGACTTTTTTTCTTACTTTCAAGGGCGCAACTAAACGGAGTGATAAATCCATTTTCTTTTGGTATGTTTTTTGCACTTGTGTGGTGTAATCAAAATATCTTGATACTTTCTCCACTTTATATTGGTGCAAGATACCTTTCAGCATTCGCTTTATTTGACCTATATTCTGCACTTGCAACTTGCCTTATTATGATACTAATTTATGGCGTGCATTTAAAGTTGAATAAAAGAATACTACCAACACTTATGATTGTTTACATACTTTTATGCCAAGCCGTTAGTGTGTTTTTAGATATCTATATAGGTGTTTCCCCGTTAGTTGTTTTTGTGGAACTTGTATTTGGTATGCTGTACACTTTTGTACTTATGAAACTTTTTGAAAGCGTTTTAAGCATAGGTTTTGTCAAAAAATTCACTTTGACAAAGGCAATTTGTCTTGGAGTATTTCTTGTTTCTATTTCGTGTGCATTAAGAAGTGTGCAAATTTATGACTTCGATTTCGCAAAATTGTTTATTATGCTTGCAATTATCTTTTCAAGTCTAATCTTGCCACTTACCGAAGGTGGATTCATTGTGACAATGCTTAGTCTTGGTACACTTATTTATGACAATGACCCATACTTAATTGCGCCTATGATTTTGACCTATCTCATTGTTTCGTGTTTTCGTGGTAAACATAGAATTTTCTCAATACTTGGAATGATTGTTTGCGAGTGTATGAATGTTTACTACTTCAACTTTTATTATTCAACTTCGCTGATTGTATTTTTACCTTGTCTAATTACTGCACTTGTATCTTTAGCAATACCAGAAAAACATTACAAAAAACTAAACGAGCAGTACAATGCAAGTTTTTCAAATAGGAGTATGGAAACGGTCATAAATCGCACACAAAATGCAATTCATTCACGACTACTTCAACTTTCACAAGTTTTTTATGAGATGGATAAAGTCTTTCGTGGAATGATAAAGGGCAGGGCAAGCGAAGACGAATTAAAAGCGCTTATGCTTACCGAACTGAAAGGAAAACTTTGCGTAGATTGTCCAGAAAAAAACAGATGTCACAAACTTTACAGTGACGAAACAGAAAAAATTTTTATGGCACTAATAGACAAAGCCTTTGCAAATGGTAGAGTTACTTTAATAGATATACCAACAACACTTACAGGCAGATGCTTTAAAGTAAATCAACTTGTATATGCTATAAATGACTTAATCTCTCAGTACAAAAGTTATGCAACACTTGTTGGTAACATTGATGCGTCAAAAGTGCTAATAAGTGAGCAGTTATACGGCGTTAGTGATGTTTTAAAAAGGCTTGCAGATGAAACAAAGAAAAGTGTAGATTTTGATGATGGGCTTGAAAAGAAAATAAGTGATGAACTACTGTATAATGATGTTGTTTGCAGTGATGTTATTGTTTATCACAAAAATGAAAATATTGTTTCTTGCACAATAGAAGTAAAGAAAGAAGATAGTTTAAAGAGCAAAATTTCATCAATAATTTCAAAAATTGTAAAATCTAAAATGGTTGTTGAAAACGACCAAACAAGTCCACATGCAGGTTGGCAAATATTGACACTAAAAAATGCACCAAAGTATGATGTTATTTTTGGAACAAGCGCTTGCACCAAAACATCATCTACCAAAAGTGGTGACACATATTCTTTGATTAGAATAGAAGAAGGAAAAATTCTTATGGCGCTTTGTGATGGTATGGGCAGTGGAGAAAAAGCACAAAGGACAAGCACAACGGCGATTTCTCTTGTAGAAAATTTCTACAAGGCAGGATTTCAAAGCGACATAATACTTTCGTGTGTAAATAAATTTTTATCACTAGGTGGAGAAGATACTTTTTCTTGTCTTGATATGAGCATAATAGATTTAAACAGTGGTGCAGTTGATTTTATAAAGTTAGGTGCAACTTTGGGCTTTATTAAACATAGTGACACAATAACAACTGTTGGGTGTGAAAGTTTGCCACTTGGTATAATTTCAACTATGTCGCCTACAATAAAAACAAACATAGTTAAAAGTGGGGATATGATTATTCTTGCAACAGATGGTGTCGCAGATAGTTTTGCATCAGATGAAGAGTATACCGATTTTATAAACAACACAAAAACATTAAACCCACAAGAACTTGCCGATAAGATAATGGACAAGGCACTTGAAAATAACCATGGTGTTGCAGTTGATGATATGACTATTTTAGTTGCAAAGGTATTTTGATAAAATATAATATAACAACATATTTTAAGAAGATTGTAATTTTAATAATTTTATGGTACACTTAAACAAAGGAAAGAGTTATGGAATTAAAATCTATATTAAAAAAAGAAAGACAAAAATTAAAAAGGTGTGAAAATTTACTCAAAAATGCAAAAGTTTTGTATTGGAAAAAAGGCGCAACAATTAAAATTATTGACCTTTATGACGAGAAAAATGAAGATATAATCAAAAGAATTGAAGTTAGACACAAAATTCGTCAAATAAATAAAGCAATAAATCATTATCTAGTAGAAAAATTAAGAAGTAAAAATTTAGATATTGAACGCTACATGAAAAATTATTGGGACGAAATTGTAGAAGGCTTTGCTACTCTCCATAACACATATAAGTCAGAAAATTCTTTTCAAAAAGCATTTTTGTACGATAAACAGTCACACCTTTATAGAAGATTTCAAGATTGCATATCTCTTGACAGTATGAAAAATTACCTATCATATCTTGAAACATATTTACAACTTTTAAAAGATATGGGGCATGAGCAATCTCTTGAAAAGACAAAACAAATATTTTCAAAAAAAGCAAATATGTCTGTAAAATATGTTGAACCAGCGCTACCATTAAATTGGGCAGATATTTATGAGCAAATACAATTTTTAAAAAGTAAAGATGCCGATGCACAACTTTGATGCGATCGGCTTTTTATTAAAGTTAAATTTTGTTTAAATTGTTGTAATATTGTCGAAGGCAAAAATAGTGTAAATTTAATTTGACTTTAAATATTTTTTTTTGTTAATCTTTTTTTGGAGGTAAATATGAAATTAAAAAAACCATTACTTTTTGGCTTGGCATTGATGTTGACTGCAGGTAGTGCTATAACACTTTCTGCTTGTGGTAAAAGCGATATAAAGGTAGGGGCTCAAGACTTTTATGCAATGGCTGCATTATCTAGTGTAAACTATTTGCAAGATGAAAAGGCACCAACAGGAGTTACAACAGGTAGGCTTAGTGAAGTTTTAGCGCAAGGGACAAATAGACCTGAATCTGTTTCTACTCAAGATGTTGATAGTTTGGCGTCCTATATGGATATGTTTAGAGATATGTTATCTAGTGACACAAATAAATATTTCACCAATGGGCAGGTGACACAAGAAGATGTAAACTATCAAGACTATAATTTTAAGATGACATTTACAATCCCAACAAATGACGGTCAGCAAGATTTGGTTATGTATTATAATGAAGTCAAAACCGACACACATCAAGAAGTAGACGAAAACGAAGTGGAGTTAGAGATAAATACAACACTAAACGGAATCTTAGTTGACGGCGAAAATACTTACACTGTTGAAGGCATGCGTGAGTATGAAAAAGAAGGAAACAAAACCGAAGTTGCTTATGAGTTTAAGACATATTCTCAAGAAAATCCAAAAGACTATGTAAAAATAGAACATGAAAAAGAAAATGATGAGATTGAATATGAGTATCTAATTTACAAAAATGGTGTAAAGGCGAGTGAAACTTCTGTAGAATTTGAAAACGAAAGGGGAAGGAAAAGCCTAGAACTTGAATTTAAAGCAAATCAAACAAATCTAAAATATGAGATAACAGAAAGAGAACAAAATGTTTATCAAGTAAGACTAAAAAATAAAGCAAACAACAACGAAATAAAAGAAATATTTACAATAAAACCAGTACAAAATGGCTATCTTTTTGAATATTCAAACGGATATTCTGAGGTTGTATAAAACTTACAAAAAAAATATTTTCTAATTAAAAATAAAAAAACACCTTAAAAATGAAGTGCACCCCACTTAAGGTGTTTTTTTATGCTTTATCTTTTTTGTCTTTTTCATCTTTTGTGTTTATAGGGGTATAAGATTGCAGTTGTGATACAGTTTTATTTTGCAAACGCTTGTATTCAAAAATATACAAAATCAGTTGATAGACATCAACGGTGATAATAAGACTACAAGGCAATGAGATTAAACAAACGATACCTTTTGGTGATGTAGCAAATGTTATAAAGTTTGTCAAGGCGTTTGGTTGGTCAATCCATTTTCCAATAACATATTTTTCATAAATTTGTGTATGGTCTGGGTTGACATTGTTTGTACCTTTTGTAGTGAACCATCTATTGCCGTTTGAGTCTGTTGTTATTCCATAAATAGCATGAAAAACAATTCTACCTTTTGCTCTTGCCTTGGGATAAACATCTTCTGTAACAGCACCGGGATTTGGACAATCGGTGTCATAAAACTGATAAAATGCTATGTAATCACCAACTTCAAGCGAGTCGGTATCTGTTTGCTTGACAAATGTTTTTTCTCCAACTTTAAAACCTGCATCTTGCATAGAACCAGATACAATTCTTATTTGTGTGTAACCAAAAATAGAAGCAACACCTGTTTTTATTTTTGAAACAAGCACCGAAGACAATACAATACCTATAACAATCATTATTGGGACTAAAAGTATATTAAAAATAATATCCATAACTCTTGTTATTTTTTTTAATAGTTTACCTTTTTTCTGTATTTTTTTATTTTCATTGTATTGGCTTTCAAGAAGATGTTGTATGCTTTCTTCTTGCATTGTTTGGTCTTGTTCTTTTTGTTGCTCTTGTTTGTTTATGTTGTTTTGCGTTTTTTCTTTCATCGGCTTATTCTACTATAAATAATGATTTTTTAAAAGTAAAAAAAGGCATTTTCTGCCTTTTTTACTTTGTTTTAAATTAAATTTATGCCGTTTGGTCAAGTGTAATGGTAATATCAAAGTCAGCAGCAGCAGCAGCTCTTTCAGTTAATGCAGCAAGGTCAACATTTGCAGCAACAACTATGTAAAATTCACCAGTTCCGTTTGTTGCAGCAAGTTCTACATCAGCATCAAGTGCTGTGTTGTTTGCAAGTGCTGTCATTGATGCATCAAAAGTTTTGCCATAGTAAATTGTAAGTTCTGTGTTGTCAACGGCTGTTGCAGCAATGTGTGCATATACAACTTTTGTTGATTTATTTGTAAATTCAAACTTGTAAGCATAGTAGTTGTGATTATCTTCAACATTAAATACAATTGGTGTAGCAGCCTGTGATTTTTGGTCTTCATCAGATGTCTTTGTGACAAGTTCTGACCAAGAAACAGAACCAGTTGGTGCTGAAGCAACTGCAGTATTTCCAGCATTGAGATATTCACTTGCAACGACTTGTACTTTTGTTTGACCTGCTGATGTGATTGTGATGGTGTTTGAGATTTCAAGAGATTGGGCAAGTGCAGCATAAACAGAAACGCCAACAAGTAAAAGACATACAAGGATACTTACAGCAAGAGAAACAATTTTCACTTTGATAGATTTTTGTTGTTTTTCCATTTTTCTCTCCTTTTATTTAAAATCTAATTTAATATATCACACAAAAAAAATGGTGTCAAAGATATTTTCTTTATTTTTTAATGTATTTTATAATATTTTTTAATGTTTTAAAAAATTTGTTACATTAGTTGACAAGACCTTTTCATTTATATATAATACAACGAAAAGTAGTTTTAGAATTATAATCATCTCATAAACTATATTGTTACAAAATACGACATTTTTTTTGCGTATTTTAAATACCAATTTTGGTACAAATTATACACTTTTGTGTCACATTTTGGGTATATATAGGTATATATTTGTGTTATAATTACGCTATATTATAGTATATTATTATGTTATTTAATTTGATAGAACGATGGAAAATAGAATTAAAAGAAATTTAATTGTTAAAATAATTATTTTGTCTGCAGTACTTGTTTCACTTGTATGTCTATTTTCTTATACCGTTTATGCTTCTATGACCCAAACTTTATCCATTGGGGCACAAATTATAATAACTGACGATGGTCAGGCAAAAAGTGTCATAAATATATATGAAACATTGGGACCAAACGACAATACTACATTTTTGGAACTCAACCAAGAACCAAACTTTGAACTTGCATTTACAAAACAAAGAGATGAAGATAGTGCTTTTGGTAACTTTAACATAAAACCAACATTTGGTGGCGAAAATGAATATAGATATTACATTATGAAAATAGAGATACAAAATGTTTCTACTATTCCACTTAGTTACAGGGCAAGGGTAATAAACGAACTTGGTGAAGATTTTGTTTTTTCTTCACAGTTACAACTTTTGTATATGCAAAATCAAGGCAATCCATTCTCGTTGGTAGATATATCAAACATTGAAGGGATTGTTGATGTACAACAAAAAATTGAAAGATACATAGTTTTGACAATTAAAGATGGTGTAGATTTTGTGGACTTAGTGCCAACAAACACACATTCTTTTTATCTTAATATCGAGGTGAACGCAAATGAAAACTAGGAGTTTAAAGTTCACTTTTGTTTCGCTTTGTGTTGCTGTTTGTTTTATGTCAGCATTTATTTTTATATTCTATATAACTGATGCTTTTGGTTTATTAAGGCAAATACTTATTGCGCAAAATGATTATGAAGTACTTATTGCAGATGACAATACAAAATCACAAATATACTACATAGATAGTGCAGAAGACCTTAACAATGTGAGATACAATATGTATCAAAAAAATGATGATGGTTCTTTTAATTTAAACTTACCAAATACTTTTATACAGATTTGCGATATTGATATGACCGGCTCAGATTTTTCATCAAATTCGGGCAACTTTGACCCAATCGCTAGTGATTATCCTTTTAACGGCACATATTTAGGCAATGGCTTTTCTATTTTAAATTTAAATATTGTATGTTATGAAAGCAATGTTGGACTTTTCTCAACTGTTGGCGAAACTGGGAAAATAAGTTCATTAAAACTTGTTGACTGTTCAATTACAGGTGGAAACAATGTCGGTGCAATAGCAGGTACAAACAATGGGACAATATCTTTAGTTGCAAACTATGCAACAATTCAAGATGCAACAAATGTAGGTGGTATTGCAGGAATAAACAATGGAACAATAGAAAAAAGTTTTAATTGTGGAAATTTGCAAGGTACAAATGTAGGTGGAATATCAGCACAAAACACCAAAAGTATTTTAAATTGTTTCAATATCGCAGACATTGAAAATGGAAGTGGTATAGCACTAGAAAATAGTGGTTCTATTGCAAATACATATAATGTTGGAAATGTAAATTTTGGAATATCACAATCAGGTACAGTACAAAATTCTTATTATCTTCAAGGCACAACAAATCAAATTGGAAACGGAACAGCACTTTCAATTGACCAATTCGTTGGAATGGACGACTCTCAAAACATTGAAACACTTTTAAACGCAAACCAAGCAGAAAAGGTATTTAGGTTTGACCATTTATATATATGCAAGCATCAAGAAGGTGAAAAGAACTACCAATTTCCACACATTGTTGACAACTATATTGATGTTTCATATCAAGGCGCAATGCAGGTGTCTAGTGACGGAAAATATCATATCATTGACAATGCTGAGCAGTTTAATGCAATTGGTGTAACATATAATGAAATTTCATATTCAACCCAATCAAACTATTTTTTAAATATTGATATAGATTGCCAAAGCACTAGTGTTAATCCAATACAACAATTTTTAGGCGAATTTAATGGGAACAGCCATAAAATTTCTAATTTGTCAATAAATACTGACATAGAAAACTTGGGTTTATTTTATGTGTTGACTGATGGTGCCTATGTACACAATTTAACACTTTCTGGATTTTCGCTTACAAACACAAACACAGAAGCAGAATCTTCTGTTGGCTCACTTGCCGGAGAAGTTGGAAACAATGTCATAATAGAAAATGTTTTTGTTGAAAATAGTTATGTGACATCAAACGGAAGTTCGGGTGTGTTTGTGGGCGAAACGATATCGCAAGTTAGTGGTGGTAATGGTCATATTTGGTATTGTGGAGTTTATAACAGCGAAGCAATGGGAACAAACGACTACAATGCAATCTTTGACTACACATATGGGCCAACAGGTGGGTTTATTGGTAAAATTGCTGACATAAATAATCAATCGGCATATATATCTAATTGTTATGTTGTAAGTGACAATAACTCGGCATACGATTATATCTCAACAGGAGATATTAGTATGGGTGGATTTATTGGAGAAATACAAGAAAATTCAAATGTTATTATACAAAATTGTATAGCAGTTGGACATGTGTATTCAGGTAAAGATTATGTGTGGGGAAGTGTGCAAGAACTAGACTGTGTAGGTGGTTTTATTGGAATCAACAATTCTTCACAATCAACTATTCAAAAAAGTTATGCAAAAGTTACAGTGTCAAGAGCATCAACATTTTTGGGAATAGGTCAGGTAACAACAAGAGCATTTGGACACAATAGTGGAGATGGAAATTTCTATCAGGTATATGCTCTTTCGCAAGATTGTGATGGAAGTTCTGGTGCTACCGATATACAGGAGAGTGCATTTAACTCTCAGTCAACATTTTCTGTATTTGATTTTCAAAACGATTGGGCAATGTCAAGTATAGGGAGTGAATCTAATATTCCTGTACCAAACAAAAATAAAATTGTTGTCACCTCAGATGATAATTCAACAATAACTTTAACAAAAGATAATAATTTGCTAGCAACTGTGCAAGGCGAAACTGCAGTTTTTGATAGTTTGGCAGATGGGCAGTACACTATAAATATTACAAGATTTGGGCAAACAGTTGCATTAACATATAATTTAACTTTGTCTACTGGTCTTGAAAATTATATGTTTGAAAAGTGGTTCTATTCAGGAAATGGGACACAGGAACAACCTTATGTTATTACAAGTTCATATAATTTTGAACATCTTTCAAACTTTAATTCTTCTGCATATTTTTCAATTCAAAACAATGTAAATTTTGAAAACTTG
>CALWPE010000093.1 GCA_944383345.1 uncultured Clostridia bacterium
CAACACAAGGTGGTCAAGCAACTGTATCTTCAGATTTGGCTCTTTACGGTGAAACAATAACAATCAGTGCAGAGAGTTCATTCGGTTACTTCTTCGACCATTGGCTTGAAAATTCAAATACTGTAGCGAACTCAAAAGAAACAATGGAGATGGTAATAAATGCTCCAACAGAGTTTGAAGCAGTGTTCGTAGGTGAAAAGATTAGTGTAAACATTTTACAAGTTGCAAACGCAACACTTTCAATCACTGCAACAACTGGTGTTAAAGACGAATATAGAATAGGTGACACAATCACTTTAACAATTTCTAACTTGACATACGGTTATGAGCATAGAGGTTGGACAAGTGGTGGATACAGTGGAACAATAACTTCTGTTGATAGTAGCAACTTCACTTACACAATTATTCCAGATGACCTTGTTCGTGGTTTCGTAACATTCGAACTTAGGATTCAACCAAGAACAGTAAACATCAGGTTTAATGTTGTTGGCGAAGGTGATTGTGGTGACATTCTAGTTTCAGGCTCAACTGTAGCCCAACAGACATTGTCATACATATATGACACAACACTATCTATCTTAGTAAATGTAATGCCAAGATATGAACTTATTTCATTCACCTTAAATGGTACACAGTTAAGTCTTGATTCTGAGTTTGCGTTGGAACTTATCATCAATCAAACTTCTGGATTTAGTTGTGATACAACAAACGAATTTGTAGCAACATTTAGAAAAATGCTATGGACAGATGTTAAGGAAGGATTTACAGGTCTTGGAACAAAAGATAGTCCATACCTTATTGAAACACAACAACAACTTGCTGGTATGGCTTACTTAATCAACAACAATATTGCAGTTGAAGTTGGTGCAACACCTTATGCAGATGCTTACTATCTAATAAATGCCAACTTGCCATTGACCGACAAGTTCTGGGTTCCAATTGGAACTATGGAAAATCCATTTAATGGAACATTTGATTTGAATGCTTATGATATAACTGACCTAGAACCAAACGACTGGACAAATGTCACAGTACACCCTGATGGTATGCCTTATGGTTTGTTTGGATACATTGGAAGTGACGCTAAATTTATTACAGGACATTGGGACTACACAACAACGCTTATAATAATATTTAGTATTATTGGTGCAATAATTTTGATAATTCTCATCGTAGTGTTAATACTTATGTTAAGACGCAAGAGAATGAGAAGAATATCAGAAGCATCAACAAACTTGGGCTATTCTCCAGAAGAATTGCTTAATGCTCAAAAAGAAAGGTCAAAACGAAAGAATAAGTAATTCAATAAAAAAACTCATGGGAAACCATGAGTTTTTTTGATGTAAAATTTTAAAATTTTTGTATTTTATGTTACACTTAACACGGAGATAAAAAATGAGAGTTGCAGTTATAGGTGCAGGGGCAAGTGGTCTTGTCGCAGGTCTTTGTGCAAGCAAAAATAATGATGTTACAATATTTAGTGCAGATGAAAAACTTGGTAAAAAAATTTTAGTTACAGGCAATGGAAGATGTAACTTAACAAACACTGCTGGTTTTAAAGATGCATACAATCAAGACTTATCAAGTTTTTTTGAAAGGTATTCTAATCTTGATGTTATATCTTTTTTTAACAATCTTGGACTTGAAGTGTATGTTGACAGTGAAGGGCGAGTTTATCCAATTTCAAACTCAGCACAAAGTGTTGTTGATGTTTTGTTAAATGCTTTAAATAAAAATAATGTTAAATATGTATATGAAAAAGTAATTAGTATAAAACACGATGAAATATTTAAAGTTGTTACAAATACTCATGAAGAAGTTTTTGACAAAGTAATTATTGCAACAGGAAGTGAAAGTGACTTGCTTGATGAAATGAAAATAAAATACAAACCTTTTTCTTTAAGTCTTGTCGCATTAAAAACAAAAGAAAATACTCAATCACTTAGTGGAATAAGGCTATCAAATGTCGCTGCTAGATTAAGTTTTATGGATAAAACATATGTTGAAGAAGGCGAAGTACTTTTCAAAGATAAAGGTGTTAGTGGAATTTGTATATTTAATTTATCTGCATATCTTGCAAGAGAAAATAATTATAATGCAAAATTATATATTGATTTATTACCAAAATTTAGTTTTGAAAATCTTATTTTAATGCTTGGAAATAGATTAAAATTAAATATTAAAAATTTATATGAATTTATGACAGGTTTATTCAATAAAAAAATAAATTGGTATATTTTAAAAATATTAAATTTAAGTGAAGAAAAAAGCATAAAAGAAATAACAGAAAAAGATATTGAAAATATTGCTAAAACAATTAAAAATTTGCCTTTTAATATTGTAAATCACTACGAAAATTACCAAGTAAAAAGTGGAGGAGTTGAACTTTGTGATTTGACATCAAACTTAGAGTACAAACATATAAAAAACCTTTATTTTACAGGGGAAATTGTAGATGTTGACGGGCTTTGTGGTGGATACAATTTAACATGGGCTTTTGTTAGTGGTATGTTGGCAGGTGAAGATGATTAAATTGACTTTAAATAATATTGAAATAAATTATGATGATAATTTAATTTTAGATAAAATATCAAAAAATTTAAAAATAAATAAAAAATATATAAATAAATTTATATTGCTAAAAAAATCGTTAGATGCAAGAAAAAAACCAAATATATTTTATTCTTTGCAGTTAGCAGTAGATATTGATAAAAACATAGAATCAAAACTAAATTATCCTAAATTTGAGTTGTCTTATGAAAGATTAAACTATAAAAAATTAAAAAGTGACACAAGACCAATAGTTGTTGGCTTTGGCCCTAGTGGTATGTTTTGTGCACTTGCCTTAGCAAAGATGGGACTTCGTCCAATAGTTTTTGAACAAGGTGCCGATGTTGAGCAAAGACAAAAAGATGTACAAAATTTTTGGGAAAATGGAAAACTAAACAAATATTCAAATGTACAATTTGGAGAAGGTGGAGCAGGGACATTTAGCGATGGAAAATTAAATACCAATCTTCACAATAAATATTGCAACTTGGTTATAAACGAATTTTATTTTCATGGTGCACCAAACGAAATTTTGTATCAAAACAAGCCACATATTGGAAGTGATAAACTAAGTAATGTAGTAAAAAATATTCGAGAAGATATAAAATCTCTTGGTGGCGAAATCTTTTTCAATACAAAACTTATTGACATAGATGTTCTTGAAAATAAGGTCCAAGCGATAACAGTATTGAATGTAAAAACAAATGAGAAAGAAAAAATTAGTGCAGAAAAACTATGTTTGTGTCTTGGTCATAGTGCAAGAGATACCTTTGAACTTTTGTACAAACTGGGCATGAAAATTTCTCAAAAACCTTTTGCTATGGGTGTTAGGATAGAGCAAAGGGCAGAAGATGTAAACATCATGCAGTATGGTAAGGGATATGACAAAAATTTACCAAATGCTGATTACAAACTTGTAGCGCACCTTGATAATGGTAGAAGTATTTTTACATTTTGTATGTGTCCGGGTGGAAGTGTTGTTGCATCTAGTAGTGATGATGGTGAGATTGTTACAAATGGTATGAGTAACTTTATGCGTGATAACAAATATTCAAACTCGGCTTTGCTTGTCAACATAATTCCACAAGATTATGAAAGTAATCACCCCCTTGCAGGAATTTACTTCCAACAAAAGTATGAAAAGTTAGCATATGACCTTGGTGGTGGAGATTTTTCTGCACCTGTGCAAAATGTAGGTTCGTTTTTGTATGACAAAAAAAATTTTGGCAAATGTACTTATTTGCCAAAATATAAACTTGCAAGTCTTAAACTATGTCTACCAAAAATTGTGTATGAAAGTTTAAAGGAAGGGCTTAAAGTTTTATGTCAAAAATATAACTTTGCAAAAGATGAAGACATGCTAATTGGTATAGAATCAAGAAGCAGTTGTCCACTCACTTTAATTAGAGATGATAACTTTGAAAGCAGTATTCATGGTATTTATACTTGTGGAGAGGGCGCAGGTTATGCAGGAGGTATTGTTTCAAGTGCAGTTGATGGAATAAAACTTGCTGAAAAAATTTATGCAGGTATTTCCTGTGATTGCTGTTCTTGTTCTTGAGAATCTTTTTTTGGTCGCAAACTTGAAATGTTTAGCAATATATCTGTTAAGTTTGTTGTTATCTGTTCAAAATAGTTAATGACATTCAAAAAGCAGGTATATCTATTTATCTTATGGGACATTGAAACCGAGTCTTCAATGACCGATTTTTTTGCACGAACTTTTATTTTTGTCATTTTTTCTAGTCTTTTAACAATGTTTTCAAGAAGGTTTGTGCTTTCAAGAGAGCCGTTTGGTATTATTTCGCTAATTACTTCCTGAATGTCAACAAGATTGTCATTCATAAGTCGTGAAAGAGAACTAATTGTTTTTAATTGCTTTTGTGTAAATGTAATTTTTCTGCCATTGTAATAACACGAATTTATGAGTTTAACAGTGTTTACATCTGTCTTTTCAATACCAATAAATATGTTGTTTAAATCTCGTTTATTTAATTCGTCGGCATTGCTTAACTCTCCACCAATCTTTAGCAACTGGTCATTCATGTTTTTTGCATTGTCTGCATCGGTCAATATTTTGTTTGTAATTTCATCAACTGCTGTGTCTGTGTTTACAATATAGTCCATTCCTTGCTTTATGTACAAAACTGTATTTTTAAAGTAGTCAAGCGCATTTTTATTTAACTGTGCAAAACCTAGTGTTGGTACTCTTGAAATCTGGTCTGTTGTTTCGCCTTTGTCGGGTATGATTTTATTTAAAAGTCTTTCAAGTGGTTTAGCAAGAGGTAGCATTATTGCAAATGTTACAACATTAAAAATTATATTTATAAATATCACTTGAAAAGTTGCATTGCCAAGAAACGATGTTACTGGGGTAACCCAATCATATATTGTTATAAGACAAAATAGAAACGCACCTATTATGTTAAAAATAAGATAACTTAGCATGGCTTTTAAAGTC
>CALWPE010000094.1 GCA_944383345.1 uncultured Clostridia bacterium
TTCTTGCAAAAGTATATGCGCCAGCCCTTGTTTTTCAAGTAGTTTTGCATTCTCCACTTGGTCGCCCCTTGATGTTCCTTTTGGTAAGGGAATAAGTAGCATAGGTTTAAGTATTGTCATAAGTTCAAAGATAGCGTTTGCGCCACTTCTTGATACGCATACATCGCAGGCGTCAAAATAGTCCTGTATGTTGTTTACAAACTTAACACTTAAATAATTTTTTGATTTTGTTTCTTGCCCACTTTTGCCAACTATATGTATAACATTATATTTTTTTGTAAGTTCATCAAGGCTTTTTATAACAATGTCATTTATTGGTTTTGCGCCCAAACTTCCACCAACAAATAGCACAGTAGGTAAGGTTTGGTTATGTTCAAACATATCAAGAATTTTCTTGCCATTACCCATTTTTATTTCATCTCTTATTGGTATGCCGGTTACTACACATTTTTTTTTGCCTTGTGCAGTTTGATTAAACGCAGTACACATTACTTTGCAGTATCTATAAATAATTTTATTTGCAAGTCCAAAAGTTAAATCACTTTCGTGACTAACAACAGGTATTTTTAATTTTTTTGCAGATATTGCAACAGGTATTGAAACATATCCACCCTTAGAAAAAATTACTGAAGGATTTAATTTTTTGAGTAATTTTTTTGTTTTTTTTATACTTTTCAGCAATTTAAAAGGTATAGCAAGTGTTTTAAAAGATATTTTTCGGTTAAATTTGGGAGTATCAATTTCAAAAAATTCTATTCCTGTTTGTTTAACAATATCTTTTTCCATACCGTTTGTGCCTATGTAATATATTTTGTCAAAATGCTTTTTAAGATATGGTAAAAGTGCAATATTGGGCATAATATGCCCAGCAGTGCCCCCGCCACAAAGTACAATAGTTTTCATAATCTCTCCACAAATATTTTATGTATTTTATTTTAATTTTATTGCAAAAATATTTATGTGCATAAAAACAAAATTAAAACTTTACTTTTTCTTAATTTTGTTTTATTCTAATAATATAAATTTATTTTTTTGAGGCAAATTTTATGAGTAATTCTTCTTATGGTTCAAAAGACATTGTAGTTTTGGAAGGACTTGATGCAGTAAGGCTTCGTCCGGGAATGTACATCGGCACAACAGGTGCAAAAGGTTTTCATCATTTACTTTGGGAGATTGTTGATAATAGTATTGATGAAATTTCAAATGGTTATGGCGATACAATCACAATAACTTTAAACACAGACGGAAGTGCAACTGTTTCTGATAATGGTCGTGGAATACCTGTAGACATACACCCAACACTAAAAAAATCTGGTGTTGAAGTAGTATTCACACAACTTCACGCAGGTGGAAAGTTCAACAACAAAAATTACAGTTACTCTGGTGGACTTCATGGTGTTGGTGCATCTGTTACAAACGCACTTAGTGAATGGTTAAAAGTTGAAGTTGACCGAGATGGTAGAAAATACTATATGGAATTTTCTAGTCCAGAAGTAGATGGAAAAATAAAGAGTGGTATACCAAAACAACCTTTAAAAGATATAGGTGCAACTGCAAAACAGGGTACAACTGTCACATTTTTACCAGACAAGCGTATGTTTGGGGATATAACATTTTCATTTGATGTTATAAATCGAAGAGTAAGGGAACTTGCATTTTTAAATAAAGGTTTAAAGATAGAACTTTATGACAAACGCACAAATAAAGATGTAAAATATCATTATGAAGGTGGAATAAAAGATTTTATCTTATATATTGATGAAGGAAAGACAAAACTATTTTCAACACCAATATATTTTTCTGCTGAAAGTGATATTTTAAAATTAGAAGTTGCAGTTGAGTACACCGACTCATACACAGAGAACACATTTAGTTATGTCAACAACATTCCAACAACCGAGGGTGGAACGCACGAAACAGGATTCAAGACTGCATGGACAAAAGTATTTAATGACTATGCTCGAACATCTGGATTTTTGAAAGACAAAGACCAAAACTTTATTGGCGAAGATTTTCGTGAAGGTATGTCTTGTGTTCTTGCAATAAAGATGCGCAGTGTTGAGTTTGAAGGTCAAACAAAGACAAAACTAGGAAACCCAGAAGCAAAAACCGAAGTAGAAAGACTAACAACAATAGAACTTAGCAAAATTCTTCAAAACAAAGATTTTGAAAAGATGGCACAAGTTGTACTTGAAAAGGCAAAAGGTGCAGCAAAAACTCGTGAAGCGGCAAGAAGAGCCAAAGAGATATCTCGTGCAACAAAAAATGCAGACAACTTCAATCTAGTTGGAAAACTTGCAGCCTGCACATCAAGAAAAGGTGAAAAAAGCGAACTTTTCATAGTCGAGGGAGATTCTGCAGGTGGCAGTGCAAAACAGGGAAGGGACAGAATGTTCCAAGCAATACTACCTTTAAAAGGTAAACCACTAAATGCCGAGAAAAAACGCATAGACCAAGTGCTTGCAAACGAAGAGATAAGGACAATCATAAGTGCTCTTGAAACAGGTATTGGTGATGACTATGACGCAGATAGTTTAAGATATCACAAAGTCATTATTTTGTCTGATGCCGACCAAGACGGCGCACATATAAGGGCAATACTTTTAACTTTCTTCTTCCGTTATATGCGTCAACTAATAACAGATGGGCATGTTTTTATTGGACTTCCACCACTATACAAAGTTTACAAAAAGAATTATGAAGAATATGTTTATTCAGACTATGAACTTCCAGAGGCAATAAAGCGTGCTGGCAAAGGATATCAAATTCAAAGATACAAAGGTTTGGGCGAGATGAACCCAGAACAACTTTGGGAAACAACCATGGACCCACAAAAGCGAACACTTGTTGAAGTTACCATAGATGATGCTGCAGAAGCAGAAAAGATGGTTACAACATGGATGGGTGACAACATTGATGCACGAAAGGCATATATAGCACTTCATGCAAACTTTAATCGTGAAGATAAATTTGGTGAGCAATTTAATTAGTTGGAGGTGTAAATGGATGACGAACAAGACCTCAATCCTTTATCTCCAATAATGGGGCAAATATGTTATGACGAGTTAGAATATGCACCACCACAAGAAGAAGAGCCACCAAATGTTATTCTTGATGGACAAATGGGAATAAATGACATAAAGATAAAAAAGAGGGTTGAACATTCCAAGGACAAGCGAAATGACATATCGCATGAAGTTGATGACAAAAAAGAAGAGAAACGACCAATAATTGAGCAAAATATCGTAGAGGAAAAAATAGTGAAAAAACACGAAACAAGCGAGATTGAAAACAATTCAAATACAAATTTAAACGGAACAGATGGCACAAAGGGCTTAATTTTTAAGTCCCTTGAAGATGTCTTGCATGATTCCATGATTCCATATACAGAGCATGTTGTTATGGATAGGGCTTTACCACGAGTTGAAGACGGTTTAAAGCCAGTTCAAAGAAGAATACTTTATAGTATGCTTGAACTTGGGCTAGAACCAGATAAACCATATCGTAAATCTGCAAGAATTGTAGGTGATTGCATGGGTAAATATCACCCACATGGTGACAGTTCTGTATACGATGCAATGGTTCGTATGGCACAACCATTTTCCATGAGTGAAGTTTTGGTAGATGGCCATGGAAACTTTGGTTCTATTGACGGCGACAGTGCAGCCGCCATGCGTTACACCGAAGCAAGACTCGCTCCGCTAGCAATGGAACTTTTAAGAGATATTGACAAAAACACAGTGCATTTCAGTTTAAACTTTGATGATACATTAAAAGAACCTGATATGTTGCCGGGCAGGTTTCCAAATCTTTTGGTAAATGGTGCTTCTGGTATTGCCGTTGGCGTTGCTACAAACATTCCACCACATAACTTTGCAGAAGTGTGTGATGGTGTGGTCGCATATATAAACAAACCAACAATAAAACTTGAAGAGATGATGCACTATATAAAAGCGCCGGACTTTCCAACAGGTGGACAACTTATAGTTGGCGAAGACCTAGTAAATGCTTATAGAACAGGTAAAGGTAAGGTAACCATTCGTGCAACTGTAAACATTGAAACAGACGGCGACAAACAATCAATAGTCATAACATCTTTGCCATATCAAACAAACAAGGTAGCATTGCTTCAAAAGATTGCACAATTAAAAGAAGAAAACAAAGATAAACTTTCTTCAATTAGTGAAATAAGAGATGAAAGTGATAAACATGGTATGCGTGCAGTCATAAAACTAAGAAAAGATGCAAATGCAAAAGCAATACTAGATTATCTTTACAAAGCAACAGGTATGCAAACATCGTTTGGAATAAACATGGTCGCTATTGCAGATGGAAAGCCTAAACAAATGGGGCTTATGGACATAATTTCATATTATGTTGAATATCAAAGAGAGATAATTTTTAGACGCACCAAATTTGACCTTGATGCTTGCAAAGATAGGGCGCACATTCTTGAAGGGTTGTTGATAGCAATTAAAAACATAGACCAAGTTGTTAAAATAATAAAGACAAGTAAAACAACAATGGAAGCAAAACAACGCCTTCGTGATAAGTTTAATCTTAGTGAAAAACAGGCACAGGCAATACTTGATATGCGTCTTGCAAGACTTGTCAACTTGGAAGTTGAAAAAATTGAAGAAGAACTAAAAGAATTAAAGAAAAAAATAGAAGAATTGACAAAGATATACAATTCAAAACGACTTCAACTTGGTGTTGTGAAAGACGAACTCTTGCAAATTAAAAAACAGTACAAAAGTGCAAGAAAAAGTGTCATAACAAGCAAAGATGATGTTGTGTATGAAGAAGTTGATGAAACAGAAGCATTTGCTCGTGATGTCGTTGTTGCAGTAACAGCCAACAACACAATAAAGTGCATACCACAAAAAAATTATCAACTTGCTCAAAAAGAGATGACCGACACATCGACACTTTATGATGTGCATACAATAATTTTAAATGCAATAACAACGCAAGATGTTCTTATATTTACAAATTATGGTAATTGCTTTAAGATTCCAGTAAGAAACATAAATGAAGCAAAATGGCGAGATAAAGGTCAAACCTTGCAATCTCTTGATAAAACATTCTTGCCAGATGAAAAGATAGTTGCAATGTGGGTACTTGATAGCAATATGCTATCATCATTAGAACTATTATTCTATACAAGTCAAGGTATGATTAAACGCACACCATTTAGTGAGTATTTTGTATCAAAATCACATTTTCAAGGTATAAAACTTAAAGATGACGATAGACTACTTGGCGTTGAAATATTTGATAAATCAAAGTCAGTTTTAATGCTTAGTAAAAATGGTATGGTGCTTAATTTTGAAACTCTTGATGTTCCTTCAACAGGTAGAGTCACAGCAGGTGTCAAGGGCATAAATTTGGAACCAAAAGACAAAGTTGTATATGCTTCACAGGTTTTAAATTCGGGCGCACTTACTGTTGCGACAAAAGAAGGTTACTTCAAAAATGTTCCAGTAGGCGAGTTTGAAATTATGTCAAGATATCGTAAGGGACTAAGAGTTTACAACACTGAAAAATTTGGTGAAGTTATGCTTGGACATTTTGGAATGGTTCCACCAAATATTGCAGTAAAAGTAGGTACAAAACTTCAAAAAGTATCAGCAAGACAAATTTCTTACGACAATCGTTTAGGAAATGGCTTAAACATGCAACAGGGACCAAAATTGCAAATTCTGAAAGTTTGTGCGGATCAGACAAGGCCAGGCGGCCCGCCTGAGTTTTGTGTGAATCCTGACGCGGGCCGCGTCAGACATGCAGACCAGGTTCAATGTTTTGATCCACTTGCAATGGCCTTTCGATCACCCAAAGGGCAACGCCACGTGTCAAATCCCTATAG
>CALWPE010000095.1 GCA_944383345.1 uncultured Clostridia bacterium
AAGGTTGCACTTTTTTTATATTTAACTTAAAATGTTGTTATGATACTTGAAGGCTCGGTTGAAGATATAATTTTTAGGGTTGTTATTCTTACGACAACCTATGACAACGGCAGAGATATTCGCTTTATTTTGCAGTTAAGAGAGAGTTGGGAGAAAAAAGAAAACATAGTCAGTTTTTCGTCTATGTTTCTCTTTATTTATTCTGCTAGTTTCAAAAGTAAGTGACTAATACATCATTTTTTTATGAAAAAATTTAAAAAAGGTATTGTTTTACACTTTTTTGTTTAAAAATTGCAAAATGGTATCAAATGCTTGCTCTAATGATGGGTCCGAGTTATTAAATATTTTTTGTATTTTTTCAAGGTACTCATTGAGCATATTTTTACCTTTTTGAGTAATTCGGTATGTTATAGTTCTTCTATCAACATTTGTATGATAACCTTCAATTAAATGTTGTTTTATCATATTTTTTGTTAAAAGGGCTAGGTTTGATTTTACTATACCTAGTTTTGATATCAATAGTGAAGGTGATACTGCTTTATATTCATCAATAAAGTAAAGCACTTTTAGTGTGTTGTTTGTCGCCTCATTTTTTGAAAAATTGCATATGGTTTGGCATAATGCTTTTGTTTCCAATAATTTTCTTGCATTCATATAATAATGATAAGATTTTAAAAAAATATTGTCAATAAAAAAGGTTGCACTTTTTTAATATTTAACTTAAAATGTTGTTATGATACTTGAAGGCTCGGTTGAAGATATAATTTTTAGAAATGACTCAAATGGTTACACTGTTGCAGTACTTTCTCATGGCAATGAATATACAACATTTGTTGGCAAGTTTTTATCTATTCATATTGGCGAAAATGTTAGACTTAATGGCAAATTTGTTTCAAACGCAAAATATGGTGAGCAGTTTAGTGTTGAGGCAAGTGAGGTTATATATCCAAGCACTATTGCAGGGATAAAGAAATATCTTGCTAGTGGGCTAATTAAAGGTGTTGGGCCTGTCACTGCAGAAGCCATTGTAAATAAATTTAAAGAGAACACTCTTGACATAATGGAATTTACTCCACTTCGACTTGCAGAAGTTAAGGGCATAAGCGAGAAAAAGGCTTTGGCGATTGGTGAAGGGTTTAATGAAATTAAAAAAATGCAAAACAGTGTTATGTTTTTGCAAAACTACAATATAACAACAAACATGGCCTTGAAAATTTACGAAAGATATCAAGAGAACACTATTGAATTTGTTAAACAAAATCCATACAGGCTTGTTGAAGATATTGACGGAATTGGTTTTTTGACAGCAGACAAAATCGCAAAGTCAATGGGAATAAGTGAAGACAGTGAATTTCGTATGCGTGCAGGAATGTTGCATATTCTTGGCGAAAACAGCGACAAAAACGGTAACACTTATATGCCAAAATCTGTTTTTTTTAGAAATCTTAGCACACTTTTGCAACTTGATGAAGATGAGTTTAAACCAAGTTTTGAAAAAGTGCTTTCTAATTTGGTGTTTGACAAGTTGGTTACAACATTTTTTAAACACCCACACGATGTTGTTATGCTTACAAAGTATTATTTTGTTGAAACAACTGTTGCTCAAAAATTGGCTTTACTGTGCGTTTCTGCACAACAAAATAATTTAGATGTAACAAATGAAATTGCTCAGTTTGAAAAGTTAAACAATATACATTTTGATGAGAGTCAAAAACAGGCTATTAAAAGTAGTATACAAAAAGGTGTCAATGTAATCACAGGTGGACCGGGAACAGGAAAGACCACAATTGTAAAGTGCATAATAAGTATTCTTCGTCAACAAAACCTTAAAGTTATGTTGTTAGCACCAACAGGAAGGGCAGCGAAAAGACTTAGTGAAAGTACAGGTGAAGATGCAAAAACAATTCATCGTGGACTTGAAGTTGATTTTCATAAAGATGTTGGAAAATTTGTTCATAATGATACAAATCCACTTGATGTAAATGTTGTAATCGTTGATGAAGTATCAATGGTTGATGTTATGCTTTTTAGTGCCTTACTTAAAGCATTGCCAAGAGATTGTAAACTTATCTTAGTCGGTGACAAAGACCAGTTGCCTTCGGTTGGTGCAGGTAATGTTCTTGCAGATATTCTTTCAAGCAAAGTGATAAATGTTGATTATTTAACAAAAATTTTCCGTCAAGAAAGTGGAAGTTTGATAATATCAAATGCACACCTTATAAACAACGGAGAAATGCCAATTTTGGACAATTCAAGTCGTGACTTTTTCTTTGATGAAAAGTCTGAGCCTGAAGTTATAAAAGATACCATTGTAGATATGGTTACAAAGCGTATACCAAACTATATGAAAATCGACACAACAAAAATTCAAGTTCTTGCACCTTTAAAATCAGGTGTTTTAGGTATTGAAAACTTAAATAGATGTTTGCAAGATGTTATAAATCCATCGTCTGTGACAAAACTTGAAGAAGTTGTTGGTGCAACTATATTTAGAGAAGGCGACAAGGTTATGCAGATGTCGAACAATTACGACTTGGTTTGGGTGAAGCGAGATGGCTATATGAGTGAAGAAGGAGCAGGCGTCTTTAATGGGGATATTGGTTATATTCACAAAATAAATAGACAAACTGGTGAAATAACAATATGGTTTGAAGATGGTCGTGAATGTGTATACCCACGAACAGAAGTTTCGCAACTTTCTCTTGCATATGCGATAACAATTCACAAAAGTCAAGGTAGTGAATTTGATGTTGTAATTATTCCTTTAATTTCAGGCACTGGACTAATACTTACAAGAAATTTAATTTATACAGCAGTAACTCGTGCCAAAAAGATGGTTGTGCTTGTTGGCGAAAAGAAAAATTTAAAACGAATGGTAGGCAATGTCTACACTGCAAAGCGCTTTACTATGCTCGCCGATTTCTTGGTTGCTGCACATGATAAGGCGATTGAATTATTTGGGTAGTTATGTTTAAAAAGTTTTACAATTTGTCAATAAATACAATGTATCCCGATGAGTTCACCTGTAATTTTTGTGGTGATGAGATTTTTGCTGATGATAAAAATGCGACTTGTGACAAATGTAAAAGTACTTTGCCATTTTGTAGTGGTAATATATGTAAAACTTGTGGTGATGTTATTGAAAATGAGGCAAGATATTGTGAATCATGCAAATATGAAACAAGGTTTTTCAAATTTAACCGTTCTGCATTTTTATACGATGATAAAATTGCAAATGCTATAAGACAATTCAAGTTTGATAATGCAAAATATTGGTATTCTTGTTTTGCAAGCTTTTTGTTTGATGTCTACAAAAAGTACAATTATAATTGTGATATTATTTGCTATGTGCCTATGCATCAAAAGCGTCAAAAACAAAGAGGCTATAACCAAAGTGAACTAATCGCAACTCGTCTTGGGGAACTACTTAACATAAAAGTAAGTTATGAAAATTTGGTGAAAATCAAAGACACAAAAAATCAAGTTGATTTAAACTTTAAACAAAGAAAAGAAAATCTTTGTGATGCATTTTTTGTAATCGACAAAAGTGAGTTTAAAAACAAAAATGTGCTTTTGGTTGATGATGTTTATACAACCGGTTCCACTTTAAATAATTGCGCATTAAAGTTGAAGAAAGCAGGTGCAAAAGAAGTTTATTGCTTAACAGTTGCACATGCACATCAAAAACATTAAAAATTGTTTTGAAAATATATCTTTTTGTAGTAGAGTATATAAGGTTAAGGAGAAAATTATGGGCTTGTTTTCTGGTGAAAAGAAAAGATTAAAAGTTCTTGAAAAAATTGCAGATAAAGTAATTGCAAAAGAAGAAGAATATAAAGCACTCACAAACGAACAACTTATTGACCAAACAAATGTCTTAAAAAAGCGTTTGGAAAATGGCGAGACATTAAACGATATTTTGGTAGATGCCTTTGCTGTTGTTCGTGAGGCTTCGGCAAGAGTTTTAGGCATGAGGCATTTTAAAGTGCAAATTATGGGTGGTGTAGCACTTCATCAAGGTAGAATTGCTGAGATGAAAACAGGTGAAGGTAAAACATTGGTTGCTACTCTTCCTGCATATTTAAACGCATTGACTGGTAAAGGTGTTCATGTTGTAACAGTAAATGAATATCTTGCTCAGCGTGATGCTCAGTGGATGGGCAAAGTTTACAAATTTTTGGGGCTAAGTGTTGGTGTCGCAATTAGTGGTATGGAACCAAAAGCAAAAAAAGAGGCTTACGATTGTGATATAACTTATTGCACAAACAACGAACTTGGTTTTGACTATCTTCGTGACAACATGGTAGTTGATAAAAGACAGCGTGTTCAGCGTGGTCAAAATTTTGCCATTGTTGATGAAGTCGATAGTATTTTGATTGATGAGGCTCGTACCCCACTTATTATTTCTGGAAGAGGTATGAAGTCTAGCGAAACATATATCTCGGCAGATAGATTTGCAAAAACTTTAAAAGAAGAAGAAGATTTTGAAATTGATGCCAAGATAAAGGCAATACACCTTACAGAACAAGGTATAACAAAGGCAGAAAGATATTTTAAAGTACAAAGTTTAAGTGATGTTGATAACCTTGAACTTGACCACCACATTATGAATGCATTAAAGGCAAACTTTATCATGAAGCGTGATGAAAATTATATCGTTCGTGATGATGAAATTTTGATTGTAGATGAATTTACTGGTCGTTTGATGCAGGGAAGAAGATATAGCGATGGTCTACATCAGGCAATAGAAGCCAAAGAAGGCGTAAAGATTAAAGATGAGAACAAAACACTTGCAACAATAACTTTCCAAAACTATTTTAGACTTTATCATAAATTAAGTGGTATGACTGGTACTGCAAAGACCGAAGAAGATGAATTTAATGGAATTTACAATGTCGATGTTATTGTTATTCCACCAAATAAACCAAATAACAGAATAGACTACAACGATATTGTTTACCGTACCGAAAAAGGCAAGATAATGGCGATTATTGATGAGGTCAAGGAAAGACACGCACATGGTCAACCTATTTTGATTGGTACAATAACAATAGATAAATCTGAACTTTTAAGTCAGGCACTTACTCGTGAAAAGATAAAACATGTTGTTTTGAATGCTAAAAATCACCAAATGGAAAGTGAAATTGTTGCACAGGCAGGTAGGCTTGGTGCTGTTACCATTGCAACAAACATGGCTGGTCGTGGAACAGATATTTTGCTTGGTGGTAATGCAGAATATATGGCTGTTAAGAAAATGCGTGATGAAAAGTTTGAAGAAGATGAAATTTCTTTTGCTACATCTTTTGCACCAAGTGATGATGAAAAACTTTTACATGCTCGTGAAGTTTACAACGGCTATTACAAACAATTTAAAGAGATAACCGACAAAGAAAAAGAGCAAGTAATTGCGACTGGTGGTCTTCATATCATAGGCACAGAAAGACATGAGTCAAGGCGTATTGATAATCAGTTGCGTGGTCGTGCAGGTCGCCAAGGAGATAGAGGTTCTTCTGTATTCTTCTTGTCGCTAGAAGATGATCTTTTGCTTAGATTCGGTGGCGAAAGATTGCAAAAAATTGCGGACTTTCTTAGGATAGACGATAGAACTCCTCTTCAAATGCGTATGCTCACAAGACAGATTGAAATGGCACAAAAACGCATTGAAGCACAAAACTATGCTTCAAGAAAAGCAGTTTTGAAGTTTGACGATGTTATGAGTCAACAAAGACAAATAATCTATGGCGAACGCAATAAAGTTCTTGATGGAATAGATGTACATCAACAAATTATGGAGATGTATCCAGAAGTAGTTTCAAAAATTTGTAATACTTACCTTGATGCAGATAAACCATACTTTGAATGGGACCTTGAATCTCTAAATCGTGGACTTGAAGATAAACTATTCCCAAAAAATACAAACCTAGTCACAGCCGAGTTTGTTGAAAACTGCGAAATCAATGATGTTATTGATAAAATTCTTGATATAATTTACAAGAAATATCAAGAGAATGTTGATAAAACAAAAGAAATCAATATAGACTTTTCAATGTTTGAAAGACTAATTCTTTTAAGAGTTGTTGATTCACTTTGGATGGACCACATCGACCAGATGCAGATACTAAGAAACGAAATAGGACTTCAAGCATATGGACAGCGTGACCCAGTTGTAGAATATAAAAGACAGGGCTATGAGATGTTCGACCATATGGTAGATAGAATACACGAAGATGTTACGGCATTCTTACTCAATACCAAAATTGAAATAAAACGAGAGATGCCAAAACAACGAGTATTTACTCCTGTTCAAGAGGTTACAAACAAGGCCGAAAACCCAACAACAAAACCAAAAGAAATTGGTAGAAACGACCCTTGCCCATGTGGTAGTGGAAAAAAATACAAAAACTGTTGTGGAAAAAATAAATAACAAATAACCACATTGCAAAAAATTTAATTGTTTTGCTTTGTGGTTTTTTTGTAAAAAGTTAATAAAAAATAAACATTTAAGTATAAATGCGACAAAATGAAATAAATACGAAAAAAGTTAGTTTAAAATTTGACATAAAAAATATAGGTTTGTAAAATTATACTAGTTATTTTTTGGAGTACAAATGAAGAAGCGAGTCAAGTTGTTTATGACCATTATTTCGCTTTGTC
>CALWPE010000096.1 GCA_944383345.1 uncultured Clostridia bacterium
TCTGTAAGTCCTTGGACTATGCCAAGTAAAATAAAATACACTAGTTCCATATGCCTAGTGTATGTTTTTTATTATTTATTTATTACGCACTTTTTATTTCGTTTATGGTAACAAAATAACTAAACTCAGGGCTAACAACAACTTTTACTTTGTCGCCAACCTTTTTGCCCATAATTGCCTTTGCAAAAGGGGACTTGATACTTACCTTCCCATTTTGAGCATCTTGGCCCATTGTTGTGGTTAGTTGATAGGTCATCTTTTTTCCGCCGTCAAGTTCCACAGTGACAATGCTACCAAGCCCAACTTTTTCAGTATTTGTTGTATTCTCTACAATTTTTGCAGTCTTAATCATATTTTCAAGATATTCAATTCTTGATTCATTTCTTCCCTTTGCTCTGCGTGTTTCGTGGAGTTCGGAATTTTCCGAAAAGTCGCCATATTCTTTTGCAAGCATTATTTTGTCATGCAAATCTTTTCTTACTACAGTTTTTCTGTAATCAATTTCTTTTTGCATTTTTTCAATGTCTTGCTTTGTAAGTTCGTCAAACATAGTCCACCTACTTTAAATATTTCTCTAGGTATTTACCATAATCGGTCTTTTTTAAACTTTGATAATTTTGCTCTAACTTTTGTTTGGTTATATAGCCTTGAGTGTATGCAATCTCGTCAAGATTGCCTATTTGAGTCTTGTTTTTCTTTATGACCTTTCTTACATATTCACTTGCAAGAAAAAGCCCTTCACTTGTGCCTGCATCAAGCCAATAGTTTTTCTTGTTTAACTTTATGAGTTTAAGTTCTCCGTTTTTTAAGTACATATTGTTTAAATCTGTAACTTCATACTCGTTTCTTTCAGAAAGTGGACAAGCATTTGCATAGTCAACACATTTTTCGTCATAGACATAAATGCCCGTAACTGCCATATTGCTTGGTGGGTTGCTTGGTTTTTCAACAAGTTCGGTTACATTGCCTTGTTTATCAAACTTTGCAACTCCAAACGCCTTTGGATTTTTTACAGGATACCCAAAAACATATGCGCCGTTTGCGTTTGTCACTGCCTTTTTTAACTGTTCGTCAAATTGTTTTCCATAAAAGAAGTTATCACCTAGTACAAAACAAACTTTTTGTCCTTTTAAAAACTGCTCTGCTACTTTAAACGAACCTATTGTACCCATTGGCTTTGAGTCCAAAAAGTATTGTAGTTTTATACCAAAGTCACTACCATCACCTAGTTGTTTTTTGTAAAGTTCGTAGTTCTCTGCATTTGTAACTATACCTATTTCGGTTATGCCCACTTTCATAAGCATTGAAATTGGATAGTAGATTAGTGGCTTGTCATAAAGTGGCAACAACTGTTTTGATAAAAATTTTGTTGATGGAAAAAGTCTAGTACTCTTTCCTGCACATGCGATTAACCCTACCATGATTATCTCCTTGAACTAATTTCATTTAAAAGTAATTTTTTGAAGTCTTCTACCTTAAATTCAACAGTGTTGTTTTGTCCACGCTTTCTTACTGATATAACACCTTTTTGAATTTCGTTTTCTCCTATAATAATAACATATGGTATTTTTTGTGAAATAGCACTACGAAGTTTATATCCAAGTTTCTCGTTGCGTTTGTCGAGTTCTACCCTTACTCCGCTTTGTTTCAATGTGTTTTCTATCTCTTCGCAGTTAGGCAAAAACTTTTCGCTTATTGGAACAATTTCTACCTGAACAGGACTTAACCAAGTTGGAAAAGCACCAGCATAGTTTTCTGTTATAATTCCTAAAAATCTGTCTATTGAACCATAGATAACACGGTGAAGCATAAGTGGTTCTTTCTTTGTTCCGTCCTCGTCAACATATTCAATACCAAAACGCTTTGGAAGTTGCATATCAAGTTGAATAGTTCCACATTGCCATGTTCTGCCTATTGCATCTTTTATATGAATATCTATCTTTGGACCATAAAATGCACCATCGCCTTCATTTATTACATACTTTTTACCAATATGCTCGAGTGCACTCTTTAAACTGCTTTCTGCAAACTCCCAATCTTTTAAATCACCAATATGACTTTCTGGCATTGTTGAAAGTTCCAAATGATATGTTAAGCCAAAAGTTTTGTACATTTCATCAACAATACTTAATATATTTTTAACTTCTTGTTCTAGTTGGTCAGCCTTTAAGAATATATGAGCATCATCTTGCGTGAAGCATCTTACACGAAATAGTCCGTGAAGTGTTCCACTTGCTTCTTGGCGATGTACTTTCCCAAGTTCTGCAACACGAAGTGGAAAATCTTTGTATGAATGTAAACTCTCTTTGTAATATACAAGTCCACCCGGGCAGTTCATTGGTTTTATGGCAAAATCATCATCTTCAACTTTAAATGTGTACATGTTGTTTTGATAGTGGTCCCAATGTCCTGAAATCTCCCAAAGTTTTCTGTTCATAGCCATAGGGGTTTCTATCTCAAGATAGCCCGAACGAGAGTGTACTTCACGCCAATATTTTATAAGTTCGTTTTTGACGATAACTCCTTTTGGCATATAAAATGGCATACCCGGAGCATAGTCTGATATAAAGAAAAGTCCAAGTTCTTTACCTAACTTTCTATGGTCACGCTTTTCTGCTTCTTCAAGCATCTTTAAATAATCTTTTAATTCGTTTTTATCTAAAAAGCCATAGACATATATTCTTTGCATCATCTTATTTTTTTCGCTTCCACGCCAATAAGCACCAGAAACACGATTTATTTTAAATGCAAAATTTCTAAGCATTTTTGTGTTTTCAACATGAGGGCCTTTACATAGGTCGACAAACAAATCTCCAAGACTATAGATAGAGATTTCGCTATCACTTGGTAAATCGTTTATAAGTTCAACTTTGTATGGTTGGTCTTTAAACATATCAAGTGCTTCTTGTTTTGAAATGACTTTTTTTGTCATATCCAAATTTTGAGATATGATTTCACGCATCTTGCTTTCTATCTTGTCAAAATCTTCTGGAGTCAAATTATGCTCCATATCAAAATCATAATAAAAACCATTTTCGATTGCTGGTCCTATCCCAAACTTGACATCTTTGAAAATGCTTTTTACTGCACCAGCAAGCACATGTGCCATGGTGTGTCTTGCTTTTTGTTGTAATTGTTGTTTTTCTTCGTTTTCCATAATTTTCTCCTTTTAAATAAAAAAAGTCCTATAGAGTTAAACTCTAAGGACGCAAAAACGATTTCACGCGGTTCCACCTTAGTTGCAGATAAACTGCCACCTTGATTTGTGGACTTGGTGCCACTAAACCTTATCCAAAAAAGTGGTACAAAAACAGCATTTTCAGACGAATTACAGCCAAGTTCGTCATTCTCTATGAAAAGAGGCTTTCTTTGCGTGTCTTTTTTATAGATAAATTACACTAAGATTATACACGAATATAATTCTTTGTCAAATATTTTATTCATTTTCGTTTGGTTCGACTATAATTTCTTCGCCGTCGTCATCATCTACATCTTCGTCTAATTCATCTTGTTTTGTCTGTTTTACTTCATCTTGTCTTTTGTCTTCAAAATATCCACTTCTTTCAAAAAACAATAAAAGTAAAAACCCTAAAAGACTAACGCCCAAAACAACAAAAACTCCTGCACCAAATACAAGACCATAGCCATCGTTTGCAAGAATTGTAAACCATAAAAACAATGCTTCTAAAATGCTAAATGTGATAATAAGTAAAAACGCAAGTTTTATAAGTATATACGATGTAACTTTTCTAAATGTAACTTTAAAATCTAGCACACCTGTTGCACTTAAAATTTCCAATAATGAAATTGTTATGACAAACAATAAAAGAGCAAAAATCAAAATGTGAAATATGTTTGCAATCACATACCAAGCACCCAGTCCTTCAACTAACGAGACCGTGAATCCGTTTATGCCTATCAAGCCTTCAACCACCAAAAAAGCGAAGAACATACATAAAAGTGCAACAACGGAAATTCCAAGTGATATAAAGTACTGCAATTTTTGTTTAAATATCTTCATAACTCCACTCCATATATATTATACAATATTTTGACTTTATTTACTAGCAAAAAAAACAAAATGATTGACTTTAACTATATATGTAAATATTTGCAATGTGTTTACAAAAAACGCATAATGATGATAAGCACTTAAATTTTTTGTTGACAAAATGCTAATATTTTGATACCCTAAGCATAGTATGGCCTTATGGTCAAGGGGTTAAGACGCCACCCTCTCAAGGTGGAATCACGAGTTCGAATCTCGTTAAGGCTACCAAAATAAAAAGAAGACTTTGCAAAGTCTTCTTTTTATTTTGGTAGCCTTAACGAGATTCGAACTCGTGATTCCACCTTGAGAGGGTGGCGTCTTAACCCCTTGACCATAAGGCCATACTATGCTTAGGGTATCAAAATATTAGCATTTTGTCAACAAAAAATTTAAGTGCTTATCATCATTATGCGTTTTTTGTAAACACATTGCAAATATTTACATATATAGTTAAAGTCAATCATTTTGTTTTTTTTGCTAGTAAATAAAGTCAAAATATTGTATAATATATATGGAGTGGAGTTATGAAGATATTTAAACAAAAATTGCAGTACTTTATATCACTTGGAATTTCCGTTGTTGCACTTTTATGTATGTTCTTCGCTTTTTTGGTGGTTGAAGGCTTGATAGGCATAAACGGATTCACGGTCTCGTTAGTTGAAGGACTGGGTGCTTGGTATGTGATTGCAAACATATTTCACATTTTGATTTTTGCTCTTTTATTGTTTGTCATAACAATTTCATTATTGGAAATTTTAAGTGCAACAGGTGTGCTAGATTTTAAAGTTACATTTAGAAAAGTTACATCGTATATACTTATAAAACTTGCGTTTTTACTTATTATCACATTTAGCATTTTAGAAGCATTGTTTTTATGGTTTACAATTCTTGCAAACGATGGCTATGGTCTTGTATTTGGTGCAGGAGTTTTTGTTGTTTTGGGCGTTAGTCTTTTAGGGTTTTTACTTTTATTGTTTTTTGAAAGAAGTGGATATTTTGAAGACAAAAGACAAGATGAAGTAAAACAGACAAAACAAGATGAATTAGACGAAGATGTAGATGATGACGACGGCGAAGAAATTATAGTCGAACCAAACGAAAATGAATAAAATATTTGACAAAGAATTATATTCGTGTATAATCTTAGTGTAATTTATCTATAAAAAAGACACGCAAAGAAAGCCTCTTTTCATAGAGAATGACGAACTTGGCTGTAATTCGTCTGAAAATGCTGTTTTTGTACCACTTTTTTGGATAAGGTTTAGTGGCACCAAGTCCACAAATCAAGGTGGCAGTTTATCTGCAACTAAGGTGGAACCGCGTGAAATCGTTTTTGCGTCCTTAGAGTTTAACTCTATAGGACTTTTTTTATTTAAAAGGAGAAAATTATGGAAAACGAAGAAAAACAACAATTACAACAAAAAGCAAGACACACCATGGCACATGTGCTTGCTGGTGCAGTAAAAAGCATTTTCAAAGATGTCAAGTTTGGGATAGGACCAGCAATCGAAAATGGTTTTTATTATGATTTTGATATGGAGCATAATTTGACTCCAGAAGATTTTGACAAGATAGAAAGCAAGATGCGTGAAATCATATCTCAAAATTTGGATATGACAAAAAAAGTCATTTCAAAACAAGAAGCACTTGATATGTTTAAAGACCAACCATACAAAGTTGAACTTATAAACGATTTACCAAGTGATAGCGAAATCTCTATCTATAGTCTTGGAGATTTGTTTGTCGACCTATGTAAAGGCCCTCATGTTGAAAACACAAAAATGCTTAGAAATTTTGCATTTAAAATAAATCGTGTTTCTGGTGCTTATTGGCGTGGAAGCGAAAAAAATAAGATGATGCAAAGAATATATGTCTATGGCTTTTTAGATAAAAACGAATTAAAAGATTATTTAAAGATGCTTGAAGAAGCAGAAAAGCGTGACCATAGAAAGTTAGGTAAAGAACTTGGACTTTTCTTTATATCAGACTATGCTCCGGGTATGCCATTTTATATGCCAAAAGGAGTTATCGTCAAAAACGAACTTATAAAATATTGGCGTGAAGTACACTCTCGTTCGGGCTATCTTGAGATAGAAACCCCTATGGCTATGAACAGAAAACTTTGGGAGATTTCAGGACATTGGGACCACTATCAAAACAACATGTACACATTTAAAGTTGAAGATGATGATTTTGCCATAAAACCAATGAACTGCCCGGGTGGACTTGTATATTACAAAGAGAGTTTACATTCATACAAAGATTTTCCACTTCGTGTTGCAGAACTTGGGAAAGTACATCGCCAAGAAGCAAGTGGAACACTTCACGGACTATTTCGTGTAAGATGCTTCACGCAAGATGATGCTCATATATTCTTAAAGGCTGACCAACTAGAACAAGAAGTTAAAAATATATTAAGTATTGTTGATGAAATGTACAAAACTTTTGGCTTAACATATCATTTGGAACTTTCAACAATGCCAGAAAGTCATATTGGTGATTTAAAAGATTGGGAGTTTGCAGAAAGCAGTTTAAAGAGTGCACTCGAGCATATTGGTAAAAAGTATGTAATAAATGAAGGCGATGGTGCATTTTATGGTCCAAAGATAGATATTCATATAAAAGATGCAATAGGCAGAACATGGCAATGTGGAACTATTCAACTTGATATGCAACTTCCAAAGCGTTTTGGTATTGAATATGTTGACGAGGACGGAACAAAGAAAGAACCACTTATGCTTCACCGTGTTATCTATGGTTCAATAGACAGATTTTTAGGAATTATAACAGAAAACTATGCTGGTGCTTTTCCAACTTGGTTAAGTCCTGTTCAGGTAGAAATTGTTCCAATAAGCGAAAAGTTTTTGCCTAACTGCGAAGAGATAGAAAACACATTGAAACAAAGCGGAGTAAGGGTAGAACTCGACAAACGCAACGAGAAACTTGGATATAAACTTCGTAGTGCTATTTCACAAAAAATACCATATGTTATTATTATAGGAGAAAACGAAATTCAAAAAGGTGTTATATCAGTAAGAAAGCGTGGACAAAACAACACTGTTGAATTTAAGGTAGAAGACTTCAAAAAATTACTTTTAAATGAAATTAGTTCAAGGAGATAATCATGGTAGGGTTAATCGCATGTGCAGGAAAGAGTACTAGACTTTTTCCATCAACAAAATTTTTATCAAAACAGTTGTTGCCACTTTATGACAAGCCACTAATCTACTATCCAATTTCAATGCTTATGAAAGTGGGCATAACCGAAATAGGTATAGTTACAAATGCAGAGAACTACGAACTTTACAAAAAACAACTAGGTGATGGTAGTGACTTTGGTATAAAACTACAATACTTTTTGGACTCAAAGCCAATGGGTACAATAGGTTCGTTTAAAGTAGCAGAGCAGTTTTTAAAAGGACAAAAAGTTTGTTTTGTACTAGGTGATAACTTCTTTTATGGAAAACAATTTGACGAACAGTTAAAAAAGGCAGTGACAAACGCAAACGGCGCATATGTTTTTGGGTATCCTGTAAAAAATCCAAAGGCGTTTGGAGTTGCAAAGTTTGATAAACAAGGCAATGTAACCGAACTTGTTGAAAAACCAAGCAACCCACCAAGCAATATGGCAGTTACGGGCATTTATGTCTATGACGAAAAATGTGTTGACTATGCAAATGCTTGTCCACTTTCTGAAAGAAACGAGTATGAAGTTACAGATTTAAACAATATGTACTTAAAAAACGGAGAACTTAAACTCATAAAGTTAAACAAGAAAAACTATTGGCTTGATGCAGGCACAAGTGAAGGGCTTTTTCTTGCAAGTGAATATGTAAGAAAGGTCATAAAGAAAAACAAGACTCAAATAGGCAATCTTGACGAGATTGCATACACTCAAGGCTATATAACCAAACAAAAGTTAGAGCAAAATTATCAAAGTTTAAAAAAGACCGATTATGGTAAATACCTAGAGAAATATTTAAAGTAGGTGGACTATGTTTGACGAACTTACAAAGCAAGACATTGAAAAAATGCAAAAAGAAATTGATTACAGAAAAACTGTAGTAAGAAAAGATTTGCATGACAAAATAATGCTTGCAAAAGAATATGGCGACTTTTCGGAAAATTCCGAACTCCACGAAACACGCAGAGCAAAGGGAAGAAATGAATCAAGAATTGAATATCTTGAAAATATGATTAAGACTGCAAAAATTGTAGAGAATACAACAAATACTGAAAAAGTTGGGCTTGGTAGCATTGTCACTGTGGAACTTGACGGCGGAAAAAAGATGACCTATCAACTAACCACAACAATGGGCCAAGATGCTCAAAATGGGAAGGTAAGTATCAAGTCCCCTTTTGCAAAGGCAATTATGGGCAAAAAGGTTGGCGACAAAGTAAAAGTTGTTGTTAGCCCTGAGTTTAGTTATTTTGTTACCATAAACGAAATAAAAAGTGCGTAATAAATAAATAATAAAAAACATACACTAGGCATATGGAACTAGTGTATTTTATTTTACTTGGCATAGTCCAAGGACTTACAGA
>CALWPE010000097.1 GCA_944383345.1 uncultured Clostridia bacterium
ATCAACAGTTTCACCAACAAGTGCACCTTTTACAAAAATTATTTTACCATTATTTATGGCTATACCTTCACCATTATTACCATATCTTATTATGTCTACAATCATAATTTTAATATATCACACAATAACAATTCTAGCAATAAAAAAACAGGCAATACCTGTCTTTATAGTAGCAAAAAGAACAGCAACAATATAAATATTTTTTGTTATTTAATATACTTTAAAACACAATATTTAATATCTTTTAATATTAAAAAAAATATAGATAGTTGTTTATGTAAAATAAAAAATGCGAAAGTTATCTTTCGCACTTTTTTAAAAAATATTGATATTTTGAGTAAATACTTTATATTATCTGAAGTCGAACCAAGCGCGACGAAGTCGCATTTGAGTGAGACTGATGGTTATACATACTAAGTGATGAGTATGCGTTAGCATACAAATTCGTAAGAATTTATTAAAATTTTATGATAGTAAAATTTTAACATCACATAGTTTATATTATCGGAAGCCGAACTTGCTTGCAAGAGTGAGGCTGATGGTCATACATACTGCGATGAACACAATTTATTGGGTTTTTGCGTTTAGCAAAATTAAAATTTAACTTGCTTAAATTTTAACATCACATAGTTTATATTTTAAGTGTATCGCTTGCACCTTTGGTCATATCAATATCTTCTAATTTTAATCTTGGATAAAGAACCTGAATATCTTTTAGTACTTTTTTGTCATCATATACTACTGGTTTCCAGCCGTTTTCCCTAACACCCAAGATGTCTTTTAATTTTTTACAACCATTAGGCATAATTGGACTATATAAATTTGCCATATTTGCCATTAAATACAAGCAATTTGATGTTACCTTATTAAACTTATCTAAATCAGTTTTTGCGTATACCCATGGTGTGTTGGTATCATAGTATTTATTAGCAAATTGAATATAATCGTAAAGTTTTGTACAAGCAGTTTTTAATTCGCCTGCTTCAAAAAGTTTGCCTATTTCATTATAGGTACTTACAACATATTTTTCTACATCTTTATCAATGTTTATCTTTGGTAATTTACCTTCAAATTTCTTTTCCAAAAATGCCAAGTTTCTATTTGCAAAGTTACCAAAACCACCGACAATGTGTTTATTGTGAATGAGCACAAAATCTTCTAAACTAAATGAACAATCTTTTCTTTCTGGGTTATTAAAAATAAAGAAATATCTAATACTATCTGGGTCAAAATTAGCAAGTAAAGTATTTACAGTAATTAAATTACCCTTGCTCTTACTCATTTTGTCATTGTTTAAGTTGACATATTCGCAAGAAACTATGTTGTCTGGTTTATTTAATTTTTTGTCAATCGCATCTAAAAGTGCAGGCAATATTATAGTATGAAATACGATATTGTCTTTACCATGCACATAATATGACACTGTATCATTTGATGTCAAAAAGTCTGGATATTTTAAACCTTTTTGTTCACATGCCATTTTGCATGTTGTCAAGTACCCAAGCACTGCATCAATCCAAACATATACCCTTTTGTCTTTATAACCTTCAAAAGGTAGTTCAATACCCCAATCAAGTGCCCTTGTAATTGCTCTATCAACAAGACCTTGACTTAAATATTTTTGCGTTTCGTTTATTGCTGTTGGTCGCCATGCGTGTTTGTTTTTATCTAAATATTGCTTAATAACATTTTCAAATGCAGAAAGTTTAAAGTAAAGGTTTGTGTCGTTTTTCAATATGGTCTTAGTTCCACAAATTTTACATGTCTTATCTTTCAACATAGATGGTGTTAAAGCAGTTAAACATTTATCGCATTGGTCACCGTTTGCAACACTACCACAAATTGGGCAAATACCAGTTATCTCTCTATCAACAACAAACTTTTTGCAATTTGGGCAATAGTCACTAAGTTCTGTCTTTTCAAATAAAAAACCCTTACTATTTATTGATTTAAGTAAATCTTGAACATGCTTTTTATGTTCGTCTGCCATTGTATTTGAATATATATCATAACTAAACAATAAGTCACTAAAATTTTTTGCAAATTCCTCATGATAATGATTTGCAATTACACTTGGTGATACACCCAAACTTTGAGCCCTTCTTGTTATTGGTGTTCCATGACAATCTGAGCCTGAAACATAGATAACATTTTTCCCTTGCATTCTAAAATATCTTGCAATAACATCTCCAGGAAGAAGTGCAGCAAGATGTCCTATGTGCATTGAGTTATTTGCATAAGGCCATGCACCACCTATAAAAACATTTTTCATTTTTCCTCCAAAATTCAATCAAAAAAATATGCACATTTTGCATATTTTAATTTGATTAACCTTGATAAATAATTAAACTTACAAAGTACAAAATTACACAAACTGCAAGTATTGAAATAAGTGCAACTGTAGCACGAGAAAGTCTTACATTTCTTGACTCGCCTTTGTTTTGAGCATAGTAACTTTCTTGACCAACACTTCCACTTAAAGCATTGCTACCATCTTCGTTTGAATTTGATTGAAGCAATGTTGTGACAATTAGCATAATTGCACAAAGTACTGCAATACAGATTAGAACAATCCTTATAATTGGAAAAGATGAACTAATCCATGGTGGTGTAAGCGATGTTAGTAAATTTGATAAGTATTTCATTTTGTCTCCTTTATATTAAAATCCATATACGCTAAACAATACTATAATAGCCGAAACTATTATAAAAAGCAAAACATTTACAAACTTTATTTTAGGTTTATTGCTTTTATTTGAAATATTTTTCATAAATGCAATAATTAGTAGCATATCAAGTATTGCAAGTAATGCTATTATAGAAATTTTTAATACATTATTCATTGTAGCAATACCAGTTACAATGTCATTAAAAAACTTTTCCATAAAACACTCCTTTTCAAAGATTATTATAATCAAAAAGTTTTCAAAAGTCAATATTATAAAGTTTTACTTATGTGGCTTAGTGCAAGTTCAAAAATATCTCGTACTTCGTCGCTTGCATAGGAATAAAATATCTCTTTCCCTTTTTTTTCACACTTGATAAATTTTGCATCTTTTAACTCTCTAAGTTGATGAGAAACTGCACTCTTTGTCATGTTGAGAATTGATGCTAAATCGCTAACACAAATTTCGTTTTGGTCAAGTACACTTAAAATGCTAATTCTTGTGTTGTCACTAAGTATATGAAAAAAATCAGCCAATTTAAAAAGTATTGGATTTTGGTTAAATCCCTTTTTAAATAATTTCACGATATCTTCATGCAAAACTCTGCAATCACAACCTTTTTCAACCTTACCCATTTTTTACCTCTTTTGATTGAATATATGTTCAATCAAGTATAATATACTTAAATATAAAATGTCAATAAAAAATGTATAAAAACTTTTTTCTATCACAAACTAAACAAGACAAAAAGGAGAGAAAAAATGATAGTAGTAAATTACATAGCCTTTACACTTTTGGCAATAGGTGGCCTAAATTGGGGACTAATTGGGTTATTTAATTTTAATCTAGTTAGTGCAATATTTGGCGATGAAACTAGCATGGGTAGTCGTATAATTTACATCTTAGTATTCATTTCAATGCTTTGGCTAATATTCTCAATTATATACAGTGGTGGTTACATTTTGTTTAGAAGTTTATAAAAAACACAGAAAAATAGAGTAAATTTATCAAAATTTTAGATAATTTACTCTATTTCTTATTTTTAATATTCAATGGTTGCTACATCATCATATTTACAATCTTTTATTTGCTGTTTTAATTTCTTTATAATTTTTAAAGCAGAATTTGGTTTCGCTCCCATTTCACAATTTGTCAAAAGTTTATAAATTTCTTCTCTGCCGTCTTGTGTTTTCAAAAGTCTTTTAACATCTTCTTCACCATCGGTTAAATTTTTGTGATTTGACATCCAATTAACAGCACTTTCTCTGTCATAAATCCATAATATACGGTTGATTGCTCCTTCAATTGTTTTTATATTTGGTTTAAACACAGTATCTCTTTTGTCTACTATATGTTCTAGGTACAATTGTTTTAATATCCCTACATTTCTAACCTTTGGAGTACCCACACCACTAGCCATAACTTCTGCTTGTCTTAACTGTTTATGCGTTATTTGGCTAAAATCAATTTCAAATCCTGC
>CALWPE010000098.1 GCA_944383345.1 uncultured Clostridia bacterium
TTAAATCTTGGTATCAATGATGAAGTTGCAGAAGGACTTGCAAACTTGACACAAAATCCACGCTTTGCTTATGACAGTTACAGAAGATTTATTCAAATGTTTAGTGATGTTGTCATGGGGCTTGATAAAAGCAAATTTGAAAGAATAATCGACGATATGAAAGCAAAGAAAGGCATAAAACTTGATATTGAGTTTGATGCTGATGACTTAAAAGATATGGTCGTTAAATTCAAAGACTTCTATAAAAAAGAGATGAAGTCTGACTTCCCAACAGACCCTAATGTCCAACTTATTGAAGCAGTAAAAGCAGTATTTAGGTCATGGGATAACCCAAGAGCAAACACCTATCGCCGTATGAACGATATACCATCAAGTTGGGGTACAGCAGTTAATGTACAAACTATGGTTTTTGGTAACATGGGCGAAACAAGTGGAACAGGTGTTGCATTCACAAGAAATCCAGCAACTGGCGAGAAAAAACTTTTTGGTGAATACCTTATGAATGCACAAGGTGAAGATGTTGTTGCAGGAATAAGAACACCAAATCCAATATCAACACTTGAAAAACAAAATCCAGAAATTTATAAACAATTTACAGAAATTTGTGAAATACTTGAAAATCACTACAATGATATGCAGGATATGGAGTTTACAATAGAAAAAGGCAAACTTTATATGCTTCAAACAAGAAACGGTAAGCGTACAGCAAAAGCAGCATTAAAGATAGCAGTCGACCTTGTAAAAGAGGGTAGAATAAATAAAGACCAAGCACTTTTAATGCTTGACCCAAAACAACTTGACGCATTACTACACCCAACATTTGATGAAAAAGACCTTAAAAATGCAGAAGTTATTGCTCATGGTTTACCAGCATCACCGGGTGCTGCTACTGGTAAAATTGTATTCACAGCAGAGAGAGCAAAAGAACTATCTGCAAACAAAGAGAAAGTTGTTCTTGTTCGTTTGGAAACATCACCAGAAGACATTGAAGGTATGGCAGTAAGCCAAGGAGTTTTGACTGCAAGAGGTGGTATGACATCTCACGCAGCAGTTGTTGCTCGTGGAATGGGAACAGCGTGCGTTGCAGGTTGTGGTGACTTGTTTGTAGATGAAGAGAATAAAACTTGCACAATAGCAGGAAAAGAGTACCATGAAGGAGATGAAATATCATTCGATGGTTCAACAGGAAATGTTTATGGTAGAAAGATAGACACAAGACCAGCATCAGTTACAGGTGATTTTGCAACAATTATGGAGTGGGCAGATAAAGCACGCAGACTAGAAGTAAGAACAAACGCCGACAATCCAAGAGATGCTGAAGTAGCATACAACTTTGGTGCACAGGGAATAGGACTTTGCAGAACAGAGCATATGTTCTTTGATGCAGACCGTATTCCAGCAGTTCGTGAGATGATTGTTTCATCTACAGTAGAAGAGCGTGAAAAAGCACTTGCAAAACTTTTGCCTATGCAAAGAAAAGACTTCATAGGTCTATACAGAGCAATGAGAGGCAAACCAGTTACTATAAGATTTTTGGACCCACCTCTACATGAATTTTTGCCACACACTGATGACGAAATTCGTGCACTTGCAAAAGATATGGGCATAACATTCGATAGATTAAAACACACAGTTGAAAGTTTGCATGAATTTAACCCAATGATGGGACATCGTGGATTAAGACTTGCAGTAACATATCCAGAAATTGCAAAAATGCAAACTCGTGCCGTAATTGAAGCAGCACTTACTGTTAAAAAAGAAGATGGCTATGATATTCACCCAGAAATCATGATACCACTTACATGTGAAGCAAAAGAGTTTAACTATGTAAGAGATATAGTTTCAAAGACCGCAGATGAAGTTATAAAAGAAAGTGGCGAACAACTTGAATACAAGATTGGTACAATGATTGAAATTCCTCGTGCTGCTCTTACAGCAGATGAGATAGCAAAAACTGCCGAATTTTTCTCATTTGGTACAAACGACTTAACACAAATGACTTTTGGTTTCTCTCGTGATGATGCTGGAAAATTCCTTAGCGCATATTACGATAAAAAATTATTTGAAAGTGACCCATTTGCTCATGTTGATGAAAAGGGTGTTGGTAAACTTGTTGACATGGCTGTAAAACTAGGTAAATCAACAAGACCAAACATTAAACTAGGTGTTTGTGGAGAACATGGTGGAGATCCACAATCAATTGATTTCTTCCATAGAGTAGGTTTAACTTATGTTTCTTGCTCTCCATTTAGAGTTCCTATCGCAAGATTAGCAGCAGCACAAGCAGCACTTAGAAATAAATAATTTTTGATAAAATACTCGCTAAAAAGCGAGTATTTTTTGTTAATACATAAGACTTTTCATTATACAAATGTTCAGTTAATAAATTGGTAAATTTTATTGATGCAAAATACATACAAAATAACAATATATTGAAATTGCATATTGACAGTGTGGAATATATGTGTTACTATTTTGTCGTTAAAGGGGAAATTTTATGAAATTTGATAAAAGATATTTATACGATATGCAGAGAAGTAAAGACCTAAACGGTAATGTCAATGCAACTGGTAAAATAAGTTATAGTTTTATGCCTAAAGAAGATATAATAATGGTGCTAAGAAACAGTTTGCCACAAATTGAAAAGTTTAAAGATAAATTAAATTATGAATCAATAAACAAAAATTCGAAAACAATGCTTAAACTTTTAGCAAGAATTTTAAAATTAGATAATGACAGGTGTTATATAAACATGGTTAAAGGCTTATTAGATGAATATTGCTCAGAAATAAGTTATTCAAACAAAAGTGATAACCTTTCATTTAGTAATTATGTTCTTTTCAATGATGAAGATATGAAGTATGTTGCAACATATAAAAAAGAAGTACAAAATTGATAAATAGATGCACTTGAAAATATGTGTCAAACACTTGCATCAAAAGAGAAAAAACAAAACACTGCAGTAATTGATGAAGACTTAAGTAGGTAAATAAATAATTTAATTAAATTTGCGTTTTTATATATAATTTATTTTTAGTTTATGCTTTTTAAAATAATTAAATAATTAAAAATAAAAAAATTTTATAAAAAACACATTTTTTTTAATAAGAGGAAATATGGAAGAATTAAGAAATATAAATTCAACACTTTTAGTTATAATAAAAGACGGTAAAATACTTTTAGGGGAAAAGAAGCGTGGCTTTGCAAAAGGTTTATTAAATGGCTTTGGTGGAAAGCAAGACATTGGAGAAACAATTGATGAAACAATGATTAGGGAAACACAAGAAGAACTTGGTGTAACTCCTGTTGATTATGAAAAAATTGGTAAAATACATTTTGATGTATGGTACAAGGGCGAGCGTGTAAATATGTTTGTTAGTGTTTACAAATGTTCAAATTACATAGGGGAAACAAGAGAAACTGACGAGATGAAACCAATGTGGTTTAAATTAGACAATATCCCTTATGAAAAGATGTTCCAAGATGATTTGCTTTGGTTGCCTATGGCAATTAGAGGGGAAAAGTTTACAGGCAAAGTTGTTTTCAACAAAGAGATGCAGATGCAAAGTCATCAATTTGAAGTATGCGATTCAGATAAACAATTATGATCTTAATAAAAAAATTCACTTTTTTTAAAGTGAATTTTTTTTAATTATTTTTAATTGAATATATTTTATTTTCTGCATCAAATTTTGTTGCTAAAACCAAATTTTTATTTTCATTATTTACATTTTGTTCAATATTTATTATATTGTCAGAATAATTTATTGCATCATTATTTTTTATTTTTTTATTCTTTTTTTCTTTTGTTTTTATATTTGCTAATAAAATAACAACTGGTGCAAATAAACAGCAAATTACAATCAATATAGAAGGTAACACATTTTTGAAAGAGAAGTAGGTAAGTGCACCAATAATTATTGCAAATAGAACGGAGTCAATGGAATACTTAAATGCTTCAAACAAAGAAATTTTCTTTTCATTTTTTGGTGTAACAATAAATCTTGCCTTTTTACCAAATATTGCCAAAGTCACAGTTCTTATCATCATAGGTGTAAGAGAAGCATATGTAACCATACTAAGAACAAGATATGGTACAATTAAAAGTGCTTGTTTGGATTTTCCATAAACAAATATGTTTGGAAGCAGTGGAGAAAGTAAGAAGAAAATCGATATAGCAAATATTACAACAGAATATATTAGGGCATGAGTACTAAGAAATCCAAGACTGATTGTTGCTATTAAGATAAAAAGACTTAGCATAGGTATTATTGGTAAACTATAATGCGACAATTTTAGGTCAAGTTTTTCATACCACTTCATACCACTTTTCTTGATATTTTTTGAATACTTTTTCATGTACTCAACATTGCCTTGTGTCCACTTGCATTGTCGTTTTTTCAATGCTATGTAGTCAGTAGGGAACTCTTCTTCGCATATAATATTAGGCGCATAAATTATATCAAAACCACTTTTCTTTACATCAACAGCAAAAGAAATATCTTCTGCAACAACATGGGGGAAACCTCCAGTAGCAACATAGCACTCTTTTTTAATAGCCATACCATGACCAATCAAAGCATTTGCTCCATAAAAGTTTTTCATTATTTGAGATGTGCAACTTGTACTTTTAACTGAAATACCTAAAATTTTTTGGAAAGCGTTGCTTGATTTTGTTGCTATATGAGAAGCCTGAACAACACCAATTTTTGATGAAAAATAAAAATATTTTAAACATTCTTTTATAAAGTAACTTGGTATAATTTCATCGCTGTCTAGGACAACGAAATAATCATAGTCTGTGTTGTTTTGTAAGTAGTTGTTTAAATTTCCTGCTTTAAAGCCAGTCTTATTTTCACGCCTTACTACTTTTACATTGTTTTTACTTGCAAACTCATCAATTTGGGTTAAATATTCTTCTTTTGTGCTATCGTCCAATATTACTGTTTCATAGTTTTCGTAACTTTGTTTCATACATTTTGAAAGTGCATCTGCATTAAAATCATTACAAGTGCAATATAGAAGGACAAATTTAGGTGTATCTTTAACTTGAACAGAATTTATGACATCATACCTTTTCATAATTTTTCTGTGGTTTATTGCATATATAAACGAATACATAAAATCTTTTATACTGTTTAACCAAAAGTAACTCAAACAAATGCAGTTGACTGCAAGAAGTGAGATAATTGCTATTTTTTTATAAATATTAGACTCTTGTAATCTTAAAGATATATAGACAACAGAGCCTATAAGTAACAAATTACATAAAAGCCATAAAAAAACTATTAAAAAGTAGAGCCACGATTTCTTTTTCAATTTAGAACCTCAGTTATTAAAAAATTTATATCAATAAATTTTAAAAATTTAGTTTAATCATCTTTAAGTGAGTAGATGATACGTACCTTTTTAATAGTATCATAAATTTATATGTTTGTACAGTATTTTTTAAAAAATGGAATATAAAGTTTGGTGCTCCCATCAGGATTTGAACCCGAACAAATGGTTCCGAAGAAATTAAAACCATTTGTTGTGAGTTCGACTTTTCGTATCATATTTTATCATAAAATACCATATTAAAAATCGCTCAATCCCTTTATTTATCGGCATTTTAACCACTTCATCTTATCAAACAATATTATACAATACAAACGCGATAAAATACAACACAAAACACCCCATTTGCAAAAATCTTGCATTTTTCCTTCAAAAAGTCGTACCATAAGTACGAAAAGGTTAACTGTACGTTATATTAATATCATGTGGATAAATGATCTTGGTTTTAGATACAAATACAATGTATAGAATAGCTGGTATAGAAAACGATGAAAAATTAGATAAAAATAAATTGCAAAATTTTATAAAAGAAAATAAATGTTGTTGCTCAATTTATACAATTTTTGAGATATTAAACTCAAAAGAAT
>CALWPE010000099.1 GCA_944383345.1 uncultured Clostridia bacterium
AATCAAATCAATGTTAATCTTGTGCCTGAAACAGAATTGTAAAATTATGATAAATATAACTTATAATAAAAAATCAAAACTAAAGAAAATTTAAAATCGGCAAAAAAGTAAAGGAACCTTACTAATTGGTAAAGTTCCTTTTTTTTAGTTTCAAAAATAATAGAGTAAAATCATTTTACTTTAAATATAAAAAAATATTAAATAAATAAAAAATATAAAAAAATAATTATAAATGTTTTTAAATTGATATAAATATGCTTTTAAATTGGGTTTAATCGTATTATTTTTCATATTTTGCAAACAATTTTTATGTAGGTGGAATATGAAAAAAGAAGAATACAAAATTTTAATAGATACAAATAATATCTATAGAGAGCATAAAGGTGATGTACTTTTGTCAAGTTTTGTGGTTTGGGTATGCGTCTTTGCCGTTTTACTTTTTCCATTATTTGGCTTTGGGCTTGCCTTCTTTTTGATGAGTGTACTTTGTATCGGTTTTAAAAAAATTGTTTTGAATACAATACGGGGAAATACCTTTAAAGTGGAAGATGTTTTTGATTATTACAAAAGTAGTTTATCGGCGCTATGTTTAAGAATTTGTAGTTTGGTATCCATTATTTTATGGTCTTTGCTTCTTGTAATTCCCGGAATAATTTGTGGTTTAAATTTTTGCTTGGCGCCTTATATTTTTGCAGACGAGCCAAATATCGGGACTTTTGAATGTTTAAAGAAAAGTAAACAACTAACATACGGTAGCAGGGCAGAACTTTTAGTTATTTTTCTTTTGGAAACTTTATTTGTTGTCTTGACAGCAACGCTTTCAAGTTGTTTTGTTATAATACTAAATTTCATAGTTGCAATGCCACTATGGTTTAATATTGTTGTTCCAATGCTTATAACTATCTTTTGTTTCTTTGTTTTAATACTTCCATATTTTGAAATTTTAATTGGTAACTATTATGTTAACTTGTTAAAGGCTAATACAACAAAGGTTACTACTTCCAAAAAAAGTAATAAAAATGTTAGTACAAAAAGATAATTTTTGTTATAATATCCAAAAAGGATAAGTTATGGCAAAACTAGTAAAGAAAATTGATGATGATTATGAGATGACAGCCCAAGATTATCAAAATGCTTTTTTGCTTCGTCGTGCAAGCATTACAAAAATGACTTATGGTAAAGGTTCTATAGAAATAGAAGATATTTATGCAGAAGCATACATTGACCAATGCGCACTCGCAGCAGGTGGTGATGTTGTGGCGCAAGATTTGATTGGTTATTGGTTTAAACATGGTAATCCAGCAGTCCCTGAAAATGTCGAACTATCTTACAAATGGCAATTTTTAGCAGCATCTGGTGGAAACAAGCACACAATAAACAAACTTGCGCTGTTTTTAAATTATTCTTATGACACAATATCAATGCAAGACTATTTTAAACAACTTGTTGATGTTATTGGCTTGACACAAGAAAATTATCAATCACTGCTTGGGCAAGTTATTTGCCAGTTTATAGTGGAAGACTTAAATATAAACGCTCTTGAACTTGCAAAAGAAAAAACTATTGAAATAAAATTTAATCAATTATCTATGCAACGCTTTACTGCTTCGCTCAATCGTGCAATGGTTAAAGTACACGAGTATTTTAGAAACCTATTAAAAAAACAAAACTCATAGGAGATAATTATGGAAGATAAAGATTTTTTAAAAATATATGAAAAAATTGTTGACGAGCAAGAAGATATATTGCAAAAATCATCAAAAATAAAACAAGAGTTCGAGACATTAAAAAAAGATTATGCTTCTGCTACAGAAAGTGAAAAGCAGATAATTTTGCAAAGATTAAAGACGCTTGACGAAGAACTTGAAGACCTTGAAAAACGCTCCATATTAAACTCAAAAAGAGCAAAAAAATTAAAAGAAGACAAGTAATTGACTATTGACTTTTGCATGAAAGTAAAATACAATTATAATGTATGAAAAAGTTCATGTTTAAAAAGAAAATTACAAACAATAACTGGGTTGAAGAAGATGGTAAATTCATTTTAAAACTGCCTGTAATTGAGCGTGATAGTGTGCAAAAAGTTTATGTCCCTGATGGCGCAGTTTTTGTTTCAAAATATAGTTTTTATAATTGTATAAGTTTAACCGAGATTCATTTTCCAAAAAGTTTTAAATATCTTGACGGCGATTTTTTTGATTGCGCTGTTGAAAAAATTTATATTCAAAATGCTGATAATAACATAGTAGATTATATTCCATCAAACTTTGATTTTATTTGTAAAGATGAAGAAGGCTTTTGCATAAGCAGATTTTGTAATAATAACAATCCAACATCTAGGTTTTTACATTCAAAGTATTTGTTACCATACATGGTAAATTACTGGGACAATAAAGAGAAGATGTCACGACTAGATGTGATTAGATATGATGAAAGTTATCTTGTAAGTTATCTTGTCCGCAAATATTCAGATACAACTGGTTGTGATTTAGTTGAGAAAGTTCTTAATAATAACATAAAAAATTATAACTTGTTATTAAAACAAATAAACTATTGCATTTCTCCAACATATTTAAGAGAATTTGCAAGATTTTGTGATGCTCTTGGTGTTTTTACCAACCAACCAATTACCACACAAAGAACAAGCAAAAGTGGGAAAATAATTGTTGAAACGGTAGATTATGCTCAAAAGTCCCGTGAGTTTATAAGAGAATTTATAAGAAAAGGCACCAATTTATCTTTTTTAAATTCTATTGCAATGTCAAGAATAAGTGGGGGATTCAAAAAGGAATTTGCTGATTTTGTTTTCTTAAACTTCCCAAAAATAATTGAACAAGGGCCAGAATTTTTAGTTGATTGTTATCTTAGGTTTGACGAAGTCCAAACAGCACACACAAAGAACAAGGGTAGTTGCAAGCAGTTAGCCCCAACTGTAGATTTTTTTGTTAAATATTTTGACGAAACAAAATTTAAAGGAATAACCGATAAAAATAGATATATTGCAAAAGTAATTGGTAAGTATTACAACGAACAATACATATTTGATAATGCAGTTAGTGCAGTTGAGTTGGTAGAAAAAAACAATATTCCAGAGCATATATTAAATCATGAATTAAAAGGCTATGTTGATATAAAGAGTAATTATATAGATAAAAATGAAGCCAAACAACCAATGATTTTTGACAGAATAAAAAACAAACTTACAAATATTGCTCAAAATAGTCAACAAACTTTAAATACTCTTTGTGACATATCGAACAAAAAGTTTACTTATGAATTTTTGCGAAAGCATGATGTAGTAAACTTGGTTCTTGGTAAGTTATGTAATTGTTGTGCCCACCTTGATGGAGTTGGTAATGGTATAGCAATTTCTGTAATGGCTCATCCTGATATACAAAACATTGTAGTAAAAGATAGCGATGGCGTTATTATAGGCAAAGGCACATTGTACATAAACAGAGAGCAGGGTTATGGTGTATGCAATTCTTTCCAAGTAAGCACCAAAGTTTGTGAAAGCAGTTCGGCAAATCTTAAATTGGTATACAAAACATTTAAAAAAGGCTTAATAGATTTTGCAAAAGAATATAATAAGGAATTTGAACCTAAACTAAAAATCATCAATGTAGGTGGAAGTGTCTATAATTCGTTACTATACTATGTTAAAAAAGATTGTGAAATCGCAGATGAATTACTTGACCCAATAGATTTTTCAACATTTTCATTTATGACAGAGTTTGCATATGATGGAGATGCTATTGATTCACAGTACACTATTTGGAAAGCAGACGAAAAGTCGAGATGATTCTCACTAAAAGATAGGGAGTGTGTAAAATATGAATATATTGAAATTATTATTTACAAAACCATTTTCATCAAAAAATAATGAAGTTTTACATGTCAGTGGAAAAGTTGCTTTATCCACAAATAAAGAAGTAAACAAAAGCACTTTAGAACACGCAACAGTTCCTTCAAATATTGAAATAATCAGTGATTCATGTTTTACAAACTGTAAAAACCTAAAAAAAGTTAATTTTTCGAAAAACTTACAAAAAATAGGTGACAAAGCGTTTTATAAATGTGAAAGCCTTAGTACAGTTAAATTGCCAAAGACATTAAAATATATAGGTGACGAAGCATTTAAAGGCTGTGCAATGTTGGAAAAGATATCTCTTCCAGATTCAATTAAGCATATGGGGGAAGGGTGTTTTGACGAATGTTGGAATATATCAAGTATAAAATTGCCAAAGTTTGCAGACAATTTGACAACGAGTTTGCCGGAATATTTGGACTATTTGGTTAAGTCTGGAAATGACTTTTATTACCAAAAAGAAGAGAAGAAAGGTGCATTATATGTTTCTAGCAATTACTTTATAAAGTATTGTGTAAAGCACTGGGACGACAAAAACCTTAGGCAAAGAATGAATTATCTTAATAATATATACTACGAAGTTGTTAAGTTTTTCTATAAAAAAGCAAAAGGAGATAAAGGTCTTACCTTTGTTAATAACATTCTTACATCAAACATAAAAAAATATAATTGGTTAAGAAGAAGAGTAATGGTACATTTGGGTGTTATGGACGACTTACCAAGTATATGTAAAATTTTAGGGGTGTTTGAAACAAAGCCTTTGACCATAAAAAGAATTAGCAAAAGTGGGAAACTTGTCACAAAT
>CALWPE010000100.1 GCA_944383345.1 uncultured Clostridia bacterium
GTCTTTTGGTGCTTCATCAACAAATTCAAATGTAGAAACATCCATAGCCGTTTTCTTGAATTTGTCACGGTTCTTTTGATAGTATTTTAATATCAGTCTTTCAATCATTGTCAATACTATATCTATGTTCTCATACATATTTTCGCCATATGTTTCACTACGATAAATATTACCTTTGTTTATAATTGTAAGTTCAAGTTTAAATCTTTTGCCTTCACTTGCACAAACAACCCTTGCTGTTGCTGTGTCTTGAAAATATCTGTTGAGTTTTTCAATCTTTTTCTCAATTAAAGTTCTAAGCCTTACCCCTACATCATAATTTTTTTCAATAATTTCTATTTTCATAGTTTCCTCCAAGTACTTTAAGTATACCAAATACTTTTTTAAAAACAAAATAATTTTAATAAATAATCATAAAAAGCAAAAAAGGGTATAGCCACTGATACCTTTGCTATAACCCTTTTGCTCGGTAGGTTTATCACCTACACTTATAATATATGCAATATGTTTTAATATATTCACATTATTTCAAAAAATTTTTAATTTTTTTAACAACTTGGTTAATTGTCATACCAAAATATTCGTCTAGTTGTGACATCTTTCCACTCTTTCCAAACTTGTCAACGCAAATTCTTAATCCGTCTTTTCCTATATATTTGTACCAAATGTTGTCATCAGATGCTTCCAAACTAACCAATACTTTACCCCTAGACAAAATATTGTCTTTGTAAGATTGTGATTGTTTATCAAATTGCATAGTGCAAGGAAAACTTGCAACAACACACTTAATTTCTTGACTTTCAAGCATATTTTTTACTTTTAGTGCAAGTTCTACTTCACTGCCCGTAGCCAAAATTTCAACTTCGCCTTCATCACCACTTAAAATATATCCACCCTTTTTTATGTTGTCATAATTGGTTTTTTGCGCTTTTAAGGTTTGTCTTGACAATATAAAAGCACTTGGGCTTTGACTATTTAAGGCTAAATCATAACAAGCATAAAGTTCTTGCGTAAATGCTGGCCTATATACATTCAAGTTTGGAATTAGTCTTAAAGTCCCTAGTTGTTCTACTGATTGGTGACTTGGACCATCTTCGCCTATTTTGTAACTGTCATGAGTAAACATATACCAAATTGGCAAATTCATAAATGCACCCATTCTAATTGGTGGCAACATATAGTTTGAAAATGCTAAAAATGTCGAACAGAAAACTGGTGATTTTAAAACCAAAGATAATCCGTTTGATATTGCACCCATTGCATGTTCACGCACACCATAGTGAATATTTTTGCCTTTTCTGTTTTGGCTTGAATAATCTCCACCATTTTTTAAGTACACTTTTGTGCTTGATGCTAAATCGGCAGTTCCCCCAACAAGTCGTGGCATTTTTTGTGCTATGTCGTTTAAAATAATTTCGTTTGCATCACGGCCACTTAAATCTTGCTCTAATATGTCATCTCGTATAAGTTTTGTAACATCTACTTGTTTATTTGTCATAAATGCTACAAGTTGTTTGTAAAGTTCTGGATTGGCTGTTTTATATACTGCAAACATATTGTTCCATTTTTCAAGCAAATCACTGTTTTTACGAGATGTTTTTAGCACATGTTCTTTTACATCTCTTGGCAAAGAGAAACTCTCTTTTACCCCTAAATTTTGTTTTAGTGCTGAAAGTTCTTTTGGACTTAAAGGCTTACCATGAATTGAATTTTTACCTGCATTTTCTGCACCATAACCAATAATTGTTTTGAATATTATAATTGTTGGCTTGTTTTGACATCTTTTTGCCCTTGATATTGCACGAGTAACACTTTTGTAATTGTTTCCATTTCTTACATAAATGACATTAAAGTGCATACTTTTAAACTTTTTCTTTATATTTTCAGCATTTGCTATGTCTGCCTTTCCGTCTATTGTCATATTGTTGTAATCATAAAGCAAAATGAGTTTGTTAAGTTTCAAAGTTCCTGCTAAACTAAGTGCTTCTTGTGCGACTCCTTCCATAAGGCAACCATCACCCAAAAAACAATATACATAGTTATCAAAAACTGGGAATTTTTGTGCATTGAATCGAGTTGCAAGCATACTTTCTGCTATCGCCATACCAACAGCATTTGCAACACCTTGACCAAGTGGCCCTGTTGATGTTTCAACAAAGTTTGTTACACCAAGTTCTGGATGTCCCGGTGTTTTTGAATCTATTTGTCTAAAATTTTTTAAATCGTCTTCATTAAGACCAAAATTAAACATATATGCCGTTGCATAATAAAGTGCACTTGCATGACCAGCAGATGCGACAAAACGGTCACGAGCAATAAAATTATGGTCTTTTACATCATAAAAATAATGGTCTTTAAACAACGCATAAAAAATTGTGGCAGCGCCAAGTGCTACCCCCGGATGCCCACTATTTGCGTTTGTTATCATCTCACAAGATAGACATCTTAGGTGATTTATACATTTATTATTTATATTCATACTATTCCTCTAATTTCATTTTGATTTCATTACAAACTGTATCTATTTTTTTATTTCCAACTGTTACTTTAATATCACATTCATTTTTTAGTTGTTCATCTCTATCAACAAAAGCGATAACATCAACTGGTGTTGTGTCGTTTGTATTGTTTTTTAGTTTGTTTTTTGAAAAATATACATAAACTTTTTGTGCGTTTTCATATAATTTATTGGCATTTCCATCAAAAAAATAACTATATGGCATACAAATTACTGTGTTTTCAAACTCAGATGCACTTTTTACACACTTTTTTTCTTGCTCCATAAGATATTCTTTCCCACACTTTTCAAGAATATCTTTCGTCGAAAATAAACTGTATTCAACATACTCTTTAAAATCTAAAAAAAACATTCCTAAATTGTCTGAAAGTAATTTGCCTACATTTGTATTATATTCATAATTCAAACCTAAAATAACAATATTTTTATCCATATAACTTTATTGTAGCATATCTTTAATTTATTTCAACACATTTAAACATAAATTTATTGCTAATTTGTAATTTATAGGAATTTACCCATTTTTTGTATTTTTTCTATATTATTAAATGTTTTTATTGAGTTTGATATTTCTAGTAATTCCTTCTCATTGTCAAAGTCATTTTTCGACGAAAAAGAAATTGTAATAAAATAATCATTTATTGTTAAATACATAAGTTTTGTCTTGGAGTTGTCACCAAAATATGCGTCTATGCTGCGAACATCTCGTTTATTTATCATTGTTATTTTTTGCTCATTTTTTATATCACAACCAGATTTTTTTATTTTTGTTATTTCCTGATTATATTGTTCATCAAAATTATCTGTGCTTTTTGTGATATTTACAGTCAATGTTTTTTCAGCATTTTCAAGTTCCAAAACAACACCATTTGTAACTTCACCATTTTCATAAATAATTTGCCAATTTTTATCTACTTTTAATGAAATCATACTACCATTTAATAAAAACATATAATCTTGTGTGCTTGCATTGGTTTCTATTTGTTCAACATAAGCCGAAAGTTTGTACAATAAAAGTCTTGCCCTTATATTCTTTTTAAAATGTGCAACTTCACCTTTTGCAGACACAAAACATGCCTTGTACATATTTAGTGTTGCATTTAAAATTTCAGTTGAGTACCATGCAGGAATATTGTTTGCATTTAAAGATTTGTAATCTGCCATACCAAAGGCATCTAAAACAACATTTTTATTGTCCATAATTTCCGTCAATTTTTCAATTAACGAATTTCTCATTGCCAACGATAAGTCGAATCTTAAAGCATACCAAATACAAATATGTGTTACGAATGTATTTTTTTGATAATAGTAATATAGTGATAAATAATAGTAATAAACGCCAAGATGCATTGGAACACGACAAAAAACATAGTAATTGTCAAGAACTTTTTTTGCAGACTGATAGTCACCTTGTTCAAAATATGTAGCAATCAACTCTTCATAAGGAGTCATTGACATTGGAGCACATTTTATTGAGTTTTGCAAATTCAAAATTGCATTTTCATAATCTTTTTTGTGGCGATATGCTATTCCTCGTTTTAGATAATACCAATGTTCGATACCAAACATAAGTCTGACTGGCTTTTGTGGAAAAAGCATACTATATAAATAAAAATCTTCAATGCTATCAAATATGAGTACATTGTTTGTTATTCTAAAGTAATTGGAAATTTTATCAAGATAAAAAAGCATAGAATCCCAATCTCGTTTGCTATTTTTTGTATTTACCTTTGATTCAAGATATGAAAAAATTTCTTTATCTAAACTTAAAAGTTTTGCTTCCAACTCACCTTTATGATACATATAATTGTTTTTTACATATCTTGCAATATCCATTATAGCAAAAAAATCATCTTCGTTTTGAGGCTGTTGATTTAATACTTCTATTAACAATGGGTAATCTTTCTCTGTGTTTGTTAAAACAGAAAAAATATCTGATAATTTTTTCATATTAGTTTTATATCACAAATAACATTGTATGTAAATAAAATTTAATTGATGATAAAAACTAATAATGTAAATTTAAAGTCATATAAAATTTATTTTTAAACAAATTTTAATTTTATTTATTTAATTTAATTCCACTTTTTTTACACAAAAAAAATAGCGAGCAAGTCGCTATTTTTTTATAGATTATTGTTTATATGCTTTTGTCTTTTTGCTTGATACTACTGCATAAACAACTGCACCAGCAAGTACTAAGACTGCAACACAGATAAGAACAATTGTTATTATTTCGTTGTCAGTAAGTGGTGTAACTGTTGTGTCGTTAACTGTAAATGTTCTTTTAACTTCACCAGTATTACCTGCTTCATCTTCAACACTTATTGTAACTGTGTATGTGCCTGCTGTGTCAATATCAAAGATAAATATTCCGTCATTTATAACTTTGCCATCACTGTCAACATTAAGGTTATCAAGTTCGCCATTTGGTCCTTTTATTGAAACCTTTACTTTGTTCTTAACTTCATCTTCGGTAAATTCTATTGTTTCGCCTTCACCATTTGTATCTTTGACCTTTATTCCTTTTGTATCAAAAGTCAATGGTTCTTCGTCAAGTTTAACTTTTGTTGGAACATAGTTGTCTGGCAATATGATTGTAGGTTTTACAAGGTCACCAACTCTTATTTGTTCTGTTATGATTGTTGAATTTCTTGAAGTTGAGTTATCGTAAACTGTATATGTTACTGTATAAATTTCGTTGTAGTTTAGTGGAATATATAATCTTCCCTCTTCGCCTTTTGCGT
>CALWPE010000101.1 GCA_944383345.1 uncultured Clostridia bacterium
GAGTGCTTGCTTTTCCATCTTCGTATTCTCCTAATATCTTCAGTTGTTTGGTCAGCGGGCTGATGGCCGCGATGGCCTGTTTGTATCTCAGCAGTTGGTCGTACATCACGTCCACGTAGAATTCATACTCCCATTCGCGTCCGATGATGGGCAGCGATTGTATCTTGGTGAGGTTGATGCGGTAGAACGACAGGATGCTCAGCACCTGCGACAGGCTGCCCTCCGTATGCGGCAGGGTGAAGACGATGCTGGCCTTGTTGGGCTCGCGGGTGCGGCGGCGGTTCATGTCGTCCACCTGCCACGGGTCGGCCACGACAAGGAAGCGGGTGAAGTTGTGCTTGTTCGTCTCGATGCCTTCCTCCAGCACCTTCATGCCATAGAGCTCGGCGGCATACTTCGAGCAGATGGCGGCGTGTCCTCGGAGGTTGTCGCGGTGGATGATCTCCGCGCTGAGGGCGGTGTCCTCGCCTTCCACGACCTTGATTTGCGGATGGCGGCCCAGGAAGTCGCGGCACTGCATCAGGGCGATGGGGAGGGAGTGTACCTCGCCGATGCTGTCCCAGTCGTCTTCGGGCAGGCAGACAAAGCTGTGGCTGATGCGCAGCTTGTATTCACCCACGATTTGCGTGCCGCTCTGTCGCAGCAGTTCGTAGTTGTGCAGCAGGCTGCCTGCGATGGTATTCTCGATGGCCAGCATGCCGATGGTGTGGCTGTCCTGCCGGATGGCGTCGAACACCTCCTCGAAGGTGGCGCAGCAGATGAGTTCGATGTCCTCGCCTTCGAAATACTTGTGGGCGGCGATGTCGTGGTAGGAACCCAAGGTTCCTTGGATGGCTATTCGTTTCATATATACCTTATATATATCTATCTATGAAAAAAAATCCCGCTTCCTTCGTGCAGGAGCGGGATTCATATCGTTGCTTAATTCATTGTCCTTGGTTCTTAAGCGTCACTGTCACTTGACACATACAAACTCCCGCTCTACTTTGTGGCTAAAGTAAAAGTAAAAGAAGAAGTAGTATGCAAAGTTAAATGACTTCATAAGTTTTCTTTTCTTGTCTGATTACGCGGCAAAAGTAATGCTTTTCTTTGAAATGCAAGCAAAAGTGCGGGATTTTTTTTGTTGTTGGTAGCAAAAAATGCTATTCTGGGTGGTTTAGCCGCCTTCTTGGCATTTTCTTCCCCGTCAGTCATTGCTTGCTTGGGTTGAACTGCTTGTCATAGTCGAGCAGATACTTCGCCAGGGTCGGGTCGTTAAAGTCTGCCGTAAAAGGATGTCCCGCATCCAAACGGCGTATAGCTTCTCGTTCATCGTCCGTCAGTTCAAAGTCATCCAAGGCGAAATTGCTTCTTATGCGTTCCGGCTTGGTGGATTGAGGAATGACGATGATGCCCTCGTCCGTCAGGAATTTCAGGCAGACTTGGGCGATGTCCTTGCCGTGCTTTTCGGCTATGGTTTTCAGCGTTTCATTGCCGAAGAGGTTGTTCATCCCTCTTGCCAACGGACTCCAAGCCATCAGGCGTGTGCCGTACTCCTTCATCAACTCACGCATCTTTACCTGTTGGGAAAAAACGTGCGTCTCCAGTTGCACCACGGCAGGCTTTACTTCCATATTTTCAGCCAAATCCACGAAACGGGCGTCGTAGAAGTTGCTCAGTCCGATGGCACGCGCCTTGCCTGCTTTGTATGCCTTTTCCATGGCACGGTAAGTGCCGTAATAGTCGCCGAAAGGCTGGTGGATGAGCAGCAGGTCGATGTAGTCCGTCTTCAGTTTGCGAAGCGACTCGTCGATGCTTTGTGCCGCTTTTTCTTCACCCGCATTGCTTATCCAAACTTTGGTAGTCAGAAACAATTCCTGTCGTGGAATGCCGCTTTTGCTGACGGCTTCGCCCACGCCTTCCTCATTATAATACGCCTGAGCCGTATCGATAGAGCGATATCCGGTTTTCAAGGCTTCCGATACATATTGCTCACATTCCGCGGGAGCAATTTGCCATATGCCGTAGCCCATCAGGGGCATTTCAACGCCGTTGTTTAATCTTATAGTTCTCATAAATTAGTTATAAATATTTATTCTTCAAATTCAAAATCCTCAAGTTTCATCGTTCAGCCTTAGCCACTTCTTGTTGGCTTCCTTCGATAGTACCCAGTTTAGCAATGTCTTCATCCGTCCGGTTGCCGTGTATGGTGATATGGCTCAACGCTTCATTCATTGCGGCATATTCGGCATCGGTAAGAGTCACTTCCGCTGCTCCAAGATTTTCAAGTATTCGTGCATCACTACGCATACCCGGTATAGGAACGATATGTTCCGAATGCATCACCCAAGCCAACGAAATCTGTGCGGCAGTACAATGTTTCGCTTCGGCATAGCGGTTGATAAGTTCGAGCAACACCCTATTGGCTTGCATATTCTCTTCCGTGTAGCGTGTGATTACACGTCGCACATCGTCTCCCTTAAAAGTCGCATGGTGGTACTTTCCACTCAAGAAGCCACCAGCCATCGGTGAATAGGCAACGAAACCGATGCCGTTCTCCCGGCAGAAAGGAATCACATCGGCTTCCCACTTGCGTTCCATAATGGAATATTCGCTTTGCACGGCAGCAATCGGAGTAACGGCAT